>DATAEW010000087.1:0-32313 GCA_036257815.1 Solirubrobacterales bacterium | reverse complement strand
TGTACGAACAGGGCTACATCTCCCGCGAACAGCTCGAGGAAGGCCAGCAGCAGGCGCTGCCCTCGCCGAGCGATGTCGAGCCGCCGAGCCTCGACTCCGAAGCCCCCTACTTCACCGCCTACCTGCGCCAGCAGCTGCTCGAACGCTACGGCGCCTCGAAGGCCTTCTTCGGCGGCCTGAAGATCCACTCGACGCTCGACCTGCCGCTGCAGCGGGCGGCCGAAGAAGCGGTCAGCTCCTACACGGGCTACCTGCCGGCGACCGCCTCGGTGGTGGTGATCGAAAACCAGACGGCGGCGATCAAGGCGATGGTCGGCGGCCCCGATTTCGAGACCAAACCCTTCAACCTGGCCACCCAGGGCCGCCGCCAGCCCGGCTCCTCGATCAAGCCGTTCACCCTGATCACCGCGCTGGAAGAGGGGATCTCGCCGGAAACCGTCTACGAATCGGCGCCGCAGGAATTCCACTTCGGCAAGCACGGCGACGAAACCTTCGTCGTCCACAACGACGAGGACTCCTACCTCGGCTCCTGCTCGATCGTCTGCGCGACGACCTACTCGGACAACTCGATCTACGCCCAGCTCGGGCTCGAAGGGCTGGAAGGCGAGACGATCGAGGACCGCACCCGCTCGATCGCCTCCACCATCCACAAGGCCGGCTACGCCGACCAGATCTCGACCAACCCGGCGATGGTCTTGGGCGGGCTCAAAGAAGGCGTGTCGCCGCTCGGCTGGGCCTACGCCTACTCGACGATCGGCAACGACGGCGAGCGGATCAGCGGCAGCCTGGCGCCGCGACCCGGCGACAGCCCCGTCGCCTACACCAAGGTCACCGACAAGGACGGGCACGTGATCAAGGGCGGGGAAAACCAGGTGATCGACGAGCAGGTCTTCGAACAGGGGACGATCGAAGAGGCGAAGTCGATCCTCGAAACCGTCGTCTCCAGCGGCACCGGCACCCACGCCCAGATCGGGGCGGAAAACCAGTGGGGCAAGACCGGGACGACCGAGAACAACGGCGACGCCTGGTTCTGCGGCGGCATCGCCAGCGAAGTCACCGCCTGCGTCTGGGTCGGCTACGCCGACTCGACGACGCCGATGACCACGCTCTACAACGGCGGCCCGGTGATGGGCGGCACCTTCCCGGCCCTGATCTGGGCCAGCGTCGTCTCCGCCTGGGAGGAAATCGCCGCACAGCGGGAAGCCGAAAAGGAAGCGCGCCAGGCGGCGAAGGAAAACGGCGAAAAGTACGAAGCGGGCGAAACCGAACCCTACGTGGCGCCGGAATCGAGCGGCGAATATGAAGTCGCGCCGGAAACCGAAGGCGAAGAAGCGGCGCCCGCTCCGGAAGAAGAAGCGCCGCAAACCGAAGCGCCGGAAGCGGCACCCGAAGCGGCACCCGAAGAAGCCGCGCCCGAAGGCGCGGGCGGCGGCGGCGGGGTCACCGCCGGCTGACCCACCCGAGCCCATGCACTTTGTCACCCTCTGGGTGACAAAGTGCATGGGCTCGGTGCGGCGGCTGGCGGGGTGGCTAGCCGGGCGGGCGGGGACGCGAGACGAAGCGACTGCCGGCGGCGCAGAAGCGCCAGAGACGCTCGACGGCCTTGGTGATCCCGATGCGCGGGCCGACGACGACCTGCGGCGGCTCGCCCGCCGGTGCCAGCAACAGGAACGGGTCGCGGGTCAGGTCGGCGCCGTTGCGATCGAGGCCGATCCCGAGCGCCTCGGTCAGCTTGCCGGGGCCGGAGCAGAGCTCGGCGTCGGAGCTGACGCCGCGCCGGGCCCGCATCCGCTCCAGCCCCGCCGTCGGCTCCAGCGCCCGGATCAGCACCGCCGCCGCCTCCCCCTCCGGTTCGGCGACGGCGTTGAGCAGGCTGTGGATCCCGTAGGAGAGGTAGACGTAGGCGCGACCGGGCGGGCCGAAGAGCACCCGCGTGCGCTCGGTCAGGCCAACGTAGGCGTGGCAGGCGGGATCGTCGCGCTCGTAGCTCTCGGTCTCGACGATCGTCCCGCCGACGCCCTCGAAGAAGAGCCGGCAGCCGACCAACTCGCGGGCGACCTCATGGACCGAGCGGTCGAAGAAATCAGCCCCCAACGGCTCTACGAGCCGTTGGGCCCGGCCATCCGACCCTGGGCGCGGCTGCGTCAGCCCCGCTCCTCCTCGACCCGCGCTCGCACCGCCGCCAACGTCTCCCGGGCCTCCTCGAGCTGCCGCGCCAGCGGCGCCGAGCCGGTGCCACCGGCGATCCGCTTCGACTCCAGCCAGCTCGAGCGCCGCAGCACCTCGTAGTAGGACTCGTCGAGGTGCTCGGAGCGCTGGCGCAGCTCCTCCTGGCTCAGCTCGGACAGCGACTTGCCGCGCTCGACGGCGTCGCGGACCAGGGCGCCGACGATCCCGTGCGCCTCGCGGAACGGCACTCCCCGCCGCACCAGCAGGTCGGCGATCTCGGTCGCCGCCAGCATCTCGTCGCCCGAGGCGGCCTCCATCCGCTGGCGGTCGAAGCGGATCCCCTCGAGGATGCCGGCGGTCGCCCCGAGGCAGGCCTCGATCGTGTCGATCGCGTCGAAGAGCGGCTCCTTGTCCTCCTGCATGTCCTTGCCATAGGTCAGCGGCAGCGCGTGCATCACCCCGAGCAGCGTCTGGTGGGAGGCGGCGACCCGCGGGCTCTTCGCCCGCAGCAGCTCCGCCGAATCGGGGTTCACCTTCTGCGGCATGATCGAGGAGCCGGAGGAGAAGGACTCGTCGAGCTCGCAGAAGCCGAACTCGCTGCTCGACCAGATGACGATTTCCGAGCCCAGCCGGGAGAGGTGCATCGCGCAGGTCGAGGCGGCGGCGAGGTAATCGAGGACGAAATCGCGGTTGGAGGCGCCGTCGATCGAGTTGTGGCTGACGTGGGCGAAGCCGAGGTCGGCGGCGACCGCCTCGCGGTCGATCTCCCAGTTGACGCCGGCCAGGGCGCCGGACCCGAGCGGCATCACGCCAGCGCTGTCGAGCGCGAACTGGAAGCGCAGGACGTCGCGGGCCAGCATCCAGAAATAGGCGAGCAGGTGGTGGCCGAGGTAGACCGGCTGAGCGCGCTGGAGGTGGGTGTAGCCGGGCATCGTCCAGTCCCGGTGCCCCTCGGCGAGCCCCAGAAGCCCCGCCATCGCCTCGCCGCAGAGCTCGATCGCCCGCAGCGAGTGGGCCTGGACGACCATCGCCACGTCGGTCGCCACCTGGTCGTTGCGCGAGCGGCCGGTGTGCAGCTTGCCGGCCAGCGGCCCGATCTCCTCGCCGAGCAGGCGCTCGATCGCCATGTGGATGTCCTCGTCGGCGGGCTCGAACTCGAACCCGTGCTCGGCCATGCGGGCGCCGACGCGGTCGAGCCCCGCCTCGATCTCCGCCAGCTCCTCCTCGCCGAGGACGCCGATCCCGCGCAGGCCCCGCGCGTGCGCCTTCGACTGGTCGATGTCGTAGGGCGCCAGCCAGGAGTCGAAGGCCAGCGAGCGGTTGAGCCGCCAGAAGCGGGGATCGGGGTCTTTTCTGAACCTGCCCACGGGCGGGCGATTATGCCGGGAGCGGCGCCTGACCGAGGGCCGCGGCGAGCTCCTGGCAGACGCGGTCCACCCGCGCCTCGCCGAGCGCGGGGAAGAAGGGCAGGGCCAGCGAGCGGGCGGAGGCCGCTTCGGCGACCGGGAACTGCCCCTCGCGGCAGCCGAGCTCGCGCAGGTGCGGAAAGAGGTGGATGCAGGGCAGGTAGGCCTTGCTGGCGATGCCCCGCTCGGCGAGGCGGGCGATCGTGGCGTCGCGGTCGGCCCCCTCGGGCAGGCGGACGACGTAGACGAACCAGCCGCGGCGCTCGGCGCCGCGGGCGGCCGCCGGGGTGCGCAAACCCTCGATCCCGGCAAGCCGCTCCTCGTAGGCCGCCGCCACCGCGGCGCGGCGCTCCAGCAGCGAGTCGAGCCGCTCGACCTGGGCGAGGCCGAGCGCCGCCTGCAGGTCGGAGAGGCGGTAGTTGAAGCCGAGCCGGTCGTGGTCGAGCCAGCCCATGTCCACGGCGCGGCCCTGGTTGCGCTCGGAGCGCAGCCGCGCCGCCTCGGCGGCGTCGCGGGGGACGATCATCCCCCCCTCCCCCGTCGTCATCTGCTTGTTGGCGTAGAAGGCGAAGGTCGCGAGGTTGCCGCGGCCCCCCACGCCACGCCCCTCCGAGTCGACGGCGCCGAGCGCCTCGCAGGCGTCCTCGAGGATCCCGAGCCGCTTCTCGCGCGCCAACTCCTCCAGCTCCGGCAGCGCCGCCGGCCAGCCGAAGACGTGGACCGGGAGGATGCCGGCGGTGCGCTCGGTGACCGCGGCGGCCGCCACCGCGGGATCGAGGTTCAGGGTCTCGGGATCGACGTCGCAGAAGACCGGCCGCGCGCCCTCGTAGAGCAGGCAGTTGGCGGAGGCGACGAAGCTGAACGGGGTGGTCAAAACCTCGTCCCCGTCGCCCCAGCCGAGCGCCCGGACCCCGAGGTGCAGCGCCGCCGTGCCGCTGGAGACGGCGACCGCGTCCTCGACCCCCAGCCAGCCGGCGAGGGCGCGCTCGAAGCGCTCGCCCATCGGCCCCAGCGAGAGCCGGCCCGAGCGCAGCACCTCGAGCACCAGCGACTCCTCGCGCGCGCCGATCTCCGGCCTCGCCAGCGGGATCCCCTCCGCGCTCATTGGAACGCGTACTCCAGCGAGTCGACCAGCGCCTCCCAGGAGGCCTCGATGATGTTCTCCGAGACGCCGATCGTCCCCCACTCCCGCTCGCCGTCGGCGGAGTCGAGCAGGACGCGGGTGACCGCGCCGGTGCCGTGGGCTTCGTCGAGGATGCGGACCTTGTAGTTGGTCAGCTCGATGTCGGCGAGGTGCGGGTAGCGGTCGGCGATCGCCCCGCGCAGCGCGCGGTCGAGGGCGTTGACCGGCCCGTTGCCCTCGGCGACGCGGACGTAGCGCTCGCCGTCGAGGTGGATCTTGATCGTCGCCTCGGTCTCCACCTGGCCCCCGGCCCGCAGCTCGGTGACCACGCGGAAGCTCTCCAGCTCGAACAGTGGCTGGTAGCTCCCCGCCTCGCGGCGCAGCAGCAGCTCGAAGGAGGCCGGGGCCGCCTCGTAGTGGTAGCCGTCGTGCTCGCGCTGCTTCAGCCGTTCGACGGCACGGGTCGCCGCGGCATCGTCGAGCTCCAGCCCCGCCCGCTCGGCCTGGCTGCGGATCGTCGCCTTCCCCGAGAGCTCGGAGGGCAGCACGGCGCGCTCGTTGCCGACCGCGGCCGGGTCGAGGTGCTCGAAGGTGCGGGCGTCGGCCTCGACCCCGGCGACGTGCATCCCCCCCTTGTGGGCGAAGGCGTTGCGGCCGACGTAGGGCGCGTCGGGGTTCGGCGTCACGTTGCAGAGCTCATCGAGGAAGTGGGCGGTCTTGGTCAGCGAGGCGAGCTGCGCCGGCGAGACCACCTCGAAGCCCATCTTCAGCTGCAGGGCCGGCAGGATCGTCGTCAGGTTGGCGTTGCCGCAGCGCTCGCCGTAGCCGTTCATCGTCCCCTGGACCATGCGCGCCCCCTCGCGCACCGCGGCCAGCGAGTTGGCGACCCCGCAGCCGGCGTCGTCGTGGACGTGGATCCCGATTTCCGCCCGCTCCCCGAGCCGGCCGGCCACCTCGGCGGTCGCCGCGGCGATCTGGTCCGGCAGGCTGGAGCCGTTGGTGTCGCAGAGGGTGACGTTCTCGGCCCCGGCCTCGATCGCCGCCTCCAGGCAGGCGAGCGCGTAGCCGGCGTCGTCGCGGTAGGCGTCGAAGAAGTGCTCGGCGTCGTAGACGACCCGCTTGGCGCTGCCGCGGCAGAAGGCGACCGAGTCGGCGATCATCGCCAGGTTCTCCTCACGGGAGACCTTGGTCACCTTCTCCAGGTGCAGGCCCCAGGTCTTGCCGACCAGCGTGACCACCGGCGTGAACGCCTCGACCAGCGTGATCAGCGCCGGATCCTCGGCGGCGGCGCTGTCGCGGCGGCGGGTCATCCCGAAGGCGCAGACCGTCGCCTGCTCGAGCTCCAGCTGGGCGAGCCGTTCGAACAGCTCGACTTCCTTCGGGTTGGAGCTGGGAAATCCGGCCTCGATCATCTGCACCCCGAGCGCGTCGAGGGCGAGGACGACGCGCGCCTTCTCGGACGCCGAGAGGGACATCCCCTCGCCCTGCATCCCGTCGCGCAAGGTCGTGTCGTAGAGCTTCAGCTGGTCCATCGTTTGCCTTTCGAGTCGAGGAAGATCGGGTGGGCCGTGCTGGCCCGGATGCACGGACGCGCCGCGCCGGCCGCTAGGCGGCAGGGGTAATTCGCCCGATCGACTCGGAATCGGCGGCCTCGACGAAGTCCAGCCACTCCAGGTACTCCTCCGCCCTGCCGCAGAGGGCGTCCTCGAACTTGGCCTGGAGGTGACGGGTGATCTCGCCCGGCCCGCCGAGCGGGTGGTCGTCGATCTCGCGCACCGGCACCAGCTCCGCCGCGGTCCCGGTGAGGAAGACCTCCTCGGCGAGGTAGAGCTCGGCGCGGGCGATGTCACGCTCGACCACGGTGTAGCCGAGGTCGCGGGCGATCTGGATCACCGACTTGCGGTTGATCCCGTCGAGGATCGAGGCGACGTGCGGCGGGGTGACGATCTGTCCCTCGCGGACGACGAAGATGTTCTCGCCCGACCCCTCGCAGACGAAGCCGCGCTCGTCGAGCAGGATCGCCTCGTCGTAGCCGGCTTTCTTCGATTCGGTCTTCGCGAGGATCGAATTGAGGTAGCTGCCAGAGGCCTTGGCGTGCGGGATCGAGCCGGCCGGGCTGATCCGGCGCCAGCTCGAGACCTTGGCGCGGATGCCGCCGGTCTTGCTCTCCTCGCCGAGGTAGACGCCCCAGGGCCAGGCCGCGACCACGACCTCGACCGGGCTTTCGGCGTAGAGGCCGAGCTCGCCGTAGCCGCGGAAGGCGATCGGGCGGATGTAGGCGCTGTTGAGGCCGTTGCGCCGCAGCAGCTCGTGCGTTGCCCGGCGGATTTCCTCGGTCGTGAAGGGGAGCTGCAGGTAGTAGAGCTCGGCGGACTTCTCGAGCCGGTCGAGATGATCGGCATGGCGGAAGATCGCCGGCCCGCGCGCCGTTTCGTAGCAGCGAATCCCCTCGAAAACGCCGGATCCGTAGTGCAGGCCATGGGTCAGCACGTGCACCTTGGCGTCCTCCCAGCGCACGAACTCCCCGTTCTGCCAAATCAATTCCTGCGGATCCATGTTGGGGAAGTATGCCCGATGAAACGAAGGTGTCCAACGCCCGGGTAGAGAAAAAACCCCGAAACGGAGTCGCAAGAACCGAGACAAGGAGGGGCATCCCGATGAAGCGAAGGCTTCGCCCGCAGCTCAACTATTCGAACGCGATCGCGACCGTGGCGCTGTTCGTCGCCCTCGGCGGGGCCGCCGTGGCGGCCGGACTGCCGAAGAACAGCGTCGGCCCCAAGCAGCTGAAGCGCGGCGCCGTGACCAGCGCCAAGATCCGCAAGAAGGCGGTGACCAGCGGCAAGATCGCGCCCGGCGCGGTGGTCAACGGCAAGCTGGGGGCCAACGCCGTCGGTCCCGGCAACATCGGCAACGGCGCCGTGACCAGCGCCAAGATCGGCGCCGGTGCGGTGATCGCCAGCTCGATCAAGAACGGCGTCGTGACGACCAACAAGCTGGCGAACGAAGCGGTGACGACGGCCAAGCTCGGCAAGGAATCGGTGACGCCGGCGAAGCTGAGCAACGACGTGGCGCCGCTGCTGGGGACCCTGCGGAGCGGGCAGACGCTGCGCGGGGTGTTCGACGCCGGCGGCGACGGCACCGCCGGCGCCGAAGCGCTCGCCCGCGGGGCGGTCAGCTTCCAGTTCCCGCTGCTCAACCCGCCGGCGGTCACGGTGCTGAAAAAAGGCGAAACCAATGCCAACTGCGCCGGGCTCGGCGGCGGCCAGACGCCGCAGGCGACCGCGGGCAATCTCTGCATCTACATCACCGAATCTAAAAACGCCGACGAAACGACGCCGCTGGTGGCGGAGAACTCGACCCGCCTCGGCTTCGGCCTGGTCGCGAAAGCGAAAGAAAAAGGCGAGCCGTACACGGTCTACGGCCAGTGGGCGGTGACCGCGCCCTAACCGGAGAGAGCGTCGAGGACCGCGGAGGTCATCTCCGCGGTCCCGACCTCGACCTCGCGCGGCACCTCCGGCAGCGGCGCCGGGGCGACGGTGCCGCCGGCCAGGTCCGGAGTGCGCAGGCCGCGCTCCAGCACCGCGTCGACGGCGGCCTCGATGCGAGCGGCGTCGTCGGGGCGGCCGAGCCCGTGGCGCAGCATCATCGCCGCCGAGAGGAGGGTGGCGAGCGGGTTGGCGACCCCCTGGCCGGCGATGTCGGGGGCCGAGCCGTGGACCGGCTCGAAGAGGCCGGGAGAACCGTCGGCGCCGAGGCTCGCCGAGGGCAGCATCCCCAGCGAGCCGGTGAGCATCGCCGCCTCGTCGCTGAGGATGTCGCCGAACAGGTTCTCGGCCACGATCACGTCGAAGTCGGCGGGGCGGGAGACCAGCTGCATGGCGGCGTTGTCGACCAGCAGGTGCTCGAGCCGGACGTCCTCGTAGTCGCCGCCGACCCGGCCCACCACCTCGCGCCAGAGCCGCGAGGTCTCCAGCACGTTGGCCTTGTCGATCGAGGTCACCTTCGGCGGCCGGCTCGCACTCTCGGCGCGCCGGCGGGCTGCCTCGAAGGCGGTGCGGGCGATCCGCTCGACCTCCCCGGCGCTGTACTCGCAGGTGTCGTGGGCGGAGTCGCCATCGCGGCCGGAGTCGCCGAAGTAGATGCCGCCGGTGAGCTCGCGGACGACCAGCAGATCGGTGCCCGCGATCCGCTCCTCGCGCAGCGGGCTCGCCCCGACCAGCGCCGGGCTCGGCCGCACCGGGCGCAGGTTGGCGTAGAGGCCCATCCCCTTACGCAGGCCGAGCAGGCCCTGCTCGGGGCGCGGCGCCTCGGGGTCGGTGGTGTCCCATTTCGGGCCGCCGACGGCGCCGAGGAGGACCGCATCGGCGGCGCGGCAGGCCTCCAGCACCTCGTCGGTGAGAGCGGTGCCGTGCTCGTCGATCGAGCAGCCTCCCATCAGGCGCTCCTCGTAGGAGAACTCGCCGAGCGCGTCGAGGACCTGGCGCGTCGCGGCGACGATCTCCGAGCCGATCCCGTCGCCGGGCAGGACGACTATCCGCGGTGCCTGTCTCACGGCGGCGCACTCTACGGGCTAACGGCGCCGGGGGACGAGCTGGCGCACCTGTCTCAGCTCGCCTCGATGTTGAGGCGCACGTAGTCGAGGGTCAGCGGCTGCTCGGACTCGGCGAGGATCGCCTCCGCGAAGGGCCGTTTCAGCTCCTCGGGGAGCTGCGCGAGCAGCGGCCCGACGGTG
This sequence comes from Solirubrobacterales bacterium, assembly GCA_036257815.1. GTDB lineage: Bacteria > Actinomycetota > Thermoleophilia > Solirubrobacterales > 70-9 > VAYN01. Next base: position 22,883 of record DATAEW010000087.1, on the reverse strand, counting down.
ACGGTGGAGATGAACTCCAGCGGCCGCTCGGGGGTGACCGGCTTGTCCTCCAGCCAGCAGCGGGCGCGGTCGAAGCCGGCCGCGCGCAGGCGCTCCTCGGTCTCCTCGGGACCGGCGAAGTTCCAGATCCCCTCGGCCCGGGAGAAGTGCGGAGCGAACTTCGGTCGGGCGGCGACGGCGGTGATCGCCCGGGTGTGCGAGGCGACGTTGCCCGCTCCCCCGCACTGGGCGACCAGCCGTCCGCTCGGTCGCAGGGCGGTCCGGATGCGGCGGAAGAGGCGATCGTGGTCGGGGATCCAGTGGAAGGTGGCGGTCGAGAAGACGAGGTCGACCGGCTCGGCCAGCTCCAGCTCGGCGAGGTCGGTGACGACGTATTCGGCGACCCGGTCGCCGAGCCGCTCGCGCGCCTTCTCGATCATCGCCGTCGAGCCGTCGACGGCGATCAGCCGCCCGGCGGGCAGCCGCCTGGCCAGCTCGGCGGTCACCCGGCCCGACCCGCAGCCGGCGTCGACCGCCACCTCGTCGCCGCGCAGCTCGAGCCGTTCCAGCACCTCCATCCCCCATTCGAACTGGGGATCGGAGACTTCGTCGTAGGTCGCGGCGTCCCACTCGCGGGCGCCGGTGTTCATCGGCTCCTTGAAGCGGTCGCCGCCGCCCCCTCCCGGCGAGGCCACGATCAGAGACCGGTCGTGACCGGACCCCGCGAGGCCGCGGAACCGCTCTCGAACTCGTCGATCGCGCCCGCGTTCTCCAGGGTGATGCCGATCTCGTCGAGCCCGTTCAGCAGCCGGTGCTTGACGTCGGGCTCGATCCGGAACTGGAAGACCCCGGCGGCGCAGTTGACGGTCTCGTCGTCGAGATCGATCCGCGCCTCCCCGGCCTCGGCGACCGCCCGGCAGCGCTGCTCGTCGAGGATCACCGGCAGCAGGCCGATCTTGGTGCAGTTGGAGTAGAAGATGTCGGCGAAGGACGGGGCGACGATCGCCTGGAAGCCGAAGTCCTCCAGCGCCCAGGGCGCGTGCTCGCGGGAGGAGCCGCAACCGAAGTTGGCGCCGGTGATGAGGATCGGGTTCGGCTCCAGCTCGATCTCGCCGTCGCGGATCCAGTCGTAGAAGAGGAACTCGCCGAAGCCGGTCCGCTCGACCCGCTTGAGGAACTGCTTGGGGATGATCTGGTCGGTGTCCACGTCGGCACGGTCAAGCACCGAGACCTTGCCCTCGATGACGTCGATCGGTCGCATGCTCAGCTCCAGTCTCTGATGTCGACGAAATGGCCCTCGATCGCGGCCGCGGCCGCCATCCTCGGGCTGACCAAATGGGTGCGCCCGCCCTTGCCCTGCCGCCCCTCGAAGTTGCGGTTCGAGGTCGAGGCGCAGCGCTCGCCTTCGGCGAGGGTGTCGGGGTTCATCCCCAGGCACATCGAGCAGCCGGCCTCCCGCCATTCGAAGCCGGCGCCGCGGAAGACGTCGTGCAGCCCCTCGGCCTCGGCGGCGGCTTTCACCTGCTGGGAGCCGGGGACGACCATCGCCCGCACCGAGCCGGCGACGCGCCGGCCGTCGACCATCGCCGCCGCCTCGCGCAGGTCCTCGATCCGCGAGTTCGTGCAGGAGCCGATGAAGACGCGTTCCGGCGCCACCTCGGTCATCGGGGTGCCGGCCTCGAGGCCCATGTAGGCGAGCGCCCGCTCGGCCGCCTCGCGGTCGGCCGGCGAGTCCATCTGGCCCGGGTCGGGGACGCGGTCGGTGACCTCGACGACCATCCCCGGGTTGGTGCCCCAGGTGACCATCGGAGAGATGCTCGAGGCGTCGACGTCGACCTCGGTGTCGAAGGACGCGCCGGGGTCGGTGGGCAGCGTCCGCCAGCGCTCGGCCGCGGCCTCGAAATCCTCGGGCGCGCCGGGGCGGCCGCGGACCCACTCGATCGTCGTCTCGTCGGGGGCGATCATGCCGGCGCGGCCGCCGCCCTCGATCGTCATGTTGCAGATCGTCATCCGGCCGGGCATCGACAGCGCCTCGATCGCCGGCCCGGCGTACTCGACCGCGTAGCCGGTCATCCCGCCGGTGCCGAGGCGGCCGATCGTCGCCAGGATCAGGTCCTTGGGGGTGACGCCGGCGCCGAGGCTGCCGGAGTAGCCGATCCGCATCGTCTTCGGCCGCTTCTGGACCAGGCACTGGGTGGCGAGCACGTGCTCGACCTCGGAGGTGCCGATGCCGAAGGCGAGGGCGCCGAAGGCGCCATGGGTGGAGGTGTGGCTGTCGCCGCAGACGATCGTCATCCCCGGTTGGGTGACCCCCAGCTCGGGGCCGATCACGTGGACGATGCCCTGCCGGTCGGAGCCCAGCGAATACAGGGGGATGCCGAACTCCTCGCAGTTGCGCTCCAGGGTCTCGACCTGGACGCGCGAGAGCTCGTCGGCGATCAGCCGGGCGGCCATCGTGCCGTCGGTCGGCACGTTGTGGTCGGCGGTGGCCAGCGTCTTGCCGGGGCGGCGGACGCCGCGACCGGCCAGCCGCAGGCCGTCGAAAGCCTGGGGCGAGGTGACCTCGTGGACCAGGTGGAGGTCGATGTAGATCAGGCCGTCGGAGACCTCATGGGCCTCCCAGATCTTGTCGAACATCGTCTGTGGCATCCGCGTCCTCCTCCTGGCTAGCCGCGCCGCAGCCCGGCGGCGATCACGGCGATGAACCGGGTCGGCTCCTCGCCATCGTTCTCGAAATGATGGGGCAAGTCGGCGTCGAAGGTGACGCTGTCGCCCTCGCGAAGCTCGTAGCGCGTGCCGTCGAGGGCCAGCGCCAGGGTGCCGGCGAGCACCACCGCGGTCTCGCGGCTGCCCGGCTCGTGCATCGGCGGGTCCTCGCGGCCGCCGGTGGCGGCGCCGGGTTCCAGGTCGTGCAGCGAGACGTCGGCCCGCTGGCCCGGCAGCGGCGGCGTCAGCTCCTCGAAGCGGTGCCCGCCGCGCTCCATTCGCCGGCGGCCGCTGGCCCGGCTGACCGCGACGTGCTGGCCCTCGTCGAGCCGCAGCAGCCGCGACAGCGTCAGCTCCAGCCCGGCGGCGATCTTCGCCGCCGAGGCCAGGGTCGGGCTGGTCTCCCCGCGCTCGACCTGCGAGAGCATCGGCGCGCTGACCCCCGAACGCTCGGCCAGGTCGCGCAGGGAGAGGCCCATCGCATCGCGCAGGGCCTTGACGCGCGGGCCGACGGTCGGCGACGGGTCGGTGGTGGCGGTGGTGTCGACGGCGGTGCTCATGGGGTGTACGTTATCACAGACGTTTGTATAGACCCAGAAAATGTGTGGGAAACCGGTGGGTGCGGAGGTGGAAGGGATGAGCCGTCACCGCAACCCGTGGCTTGTGAGGTTGCGGTGACGGCTCATCTTCCGACCGGCTGCTCTTGGAGGACCTGAAACATCCCCGACCGGCGTTCGGGAGCGGACCCCTCGTCGCAACCACACCTGAGCTGGGTTGCGACGAGGGGTCTGCGCATCCCCGCTCATTTCCGCCCTGTTGTCGGCCGCGAATCAGCGGCCTTCCGCAGCAGGTCCCTGAGGTCGGCCGCGATCTGCCTCGGTTCGTCGTCCAACTGGTCCCACGTGATGCGGGTGACGCCGTAGCCCGCCGCGCGCAGGCGACGATCGCGGCTCCGGTCCTGGCGGAATGCCCCCCGGGTTCCGTGGCCCTCCCAGCCGTCGAGCTCGACGATCTCGCGGGGACCGGGCCACAGGCAGTCGACTTCGTACCAGCGACCGCGGGCTTCAACCCAGGCGTTGAAGCGGGGACGCTGCAGGGCGTGGCGGTCCAGAAAGGGAAGAAAGCGCTCCTCGAGAGTGCTGCGGACGCGGCCTTCGGAATCGGCCTCGAGTTTGGCAAGACACGCTTGGGCGACCCCTGCGCCGCGGTGGCGAGGGTGCCGGCGCACGAGGTCCCGCAGCGGGACCCGATCGTAGAGGCGCCGGAATTCGGCCTCGCGGAGCACCCTCTCGACCGCCTCCGGCCGTGACCTTGCGGCGAGGTCGAGGATCGTGCGGGAGACCGTGGTGACCGGAATGCCGTTATGCGTCGTCACCTCGTCGGGCGGCAGTTTCGCGAAGTGCCGGCGGATGCCGGCGGAGGAGCGGCTCTTGTGAGGCGTCGTGACGTGGACCCAGGTGCCCGCGTAGGACCAGACTTCCCACAGCGCGGCGGCGGAGCGATGGCTGAGGACGGCCCCCGAAGCCGGATTCTCAAGATCGACGACGCCCCTCGAGGCAAGCACGGCGGCCATCCAGTGCCCCTCTGGGGGTACGACGGGACGTCCGACCGCGTAGACGCCTGGATGAAGTCGGTGCAGCCGACCGGCTCGCAACCGTCGGCCGATCGCGCCCGGCCGGAGCCCCAACTCGAGCAGCTGCGCGCGCGCCACGACCCCGTGCTGCCTCTCGGCCCGAGCCGCGAGGCGGCTCTCAAGCCCGGTGGCCGCCATGTGTCTGCACTCGTGTCCGCATATCGGACACAAGTGCAGACACCCGGTCGGCTCTCCCCCGTGGGGTCGGCTATGGGCCGGGGGTGCGCTCTATGACGGCTTCGGCGGTGGCCGCCTCGGCCTCGCGGGTCGCCGCGCCTTCGAGGGCGTTGGAGAGGGCTCGCAGGTAGGCGCGGGCGGAGGCCTCGATGATGTCGGTGGCGACCCCGGAGCCGCTGGCCAGGCGGCCGTCGGTCCGCAGCACCACCGTGACCTCGCCAAGCGCGTCCTCCCCCCCGGTCACCGCCTCCACCGTGTACTTGCTGAGCTCGCTTTCGGTCCCGGTCGCCTGCTGGATCGCCCGGAAGACGGCGTCGACGGGGCCGTCGCCGCTCGACTCGCCGAACACCTCCTCGCCGGAGGGCAGCTTGACGGTGACCTTGGCCATCGGCTCCCGCTCCGAGGAGGCGACGACCTCGAAGGAGGCCAGCTCGTGGGCGTCGGCGCGCTCGCGCATCTCGTCGGAGACGATCGCCTCCAGGTCGAGCGCGGTCACCTGCTTCTTGCGGTCGGCGACCTCCTTGAAGGCCTTGAAGGCGTTGTTCAGCGCCTGACCCTCGACCTTGAAGCCGAGCTGTTCCAGGGCGTCGCGCAGGGCGTGGCGGCCGGAGTGCTTGCCGAGGACGATCGAGTTCGACTCCAGGCCGACTTCGGTCGCGTCCATGATCTCGTAGGTGCTGCGCTCCTTCAGCACGCCGTCCTGGTGGATCCCCGACTCGTGGGCGAAAGCGTTGCGGCCGACGATCGCCTTGTTGGGCTGGATCGGGTATCCGGTCAGCCGCGAGACCAGGCGGCTGGTGCGGGCGATCTCACGGGCGTTGACGCCGGTGGTCAGCCCGTGGACGTCCTCGCGCACCCGGACCAGCATCGCGATCTCCTCCAGCGAGCAGTTGCCCGCTCGCTCGCCGATCCCGTTGACCGCGCACTCGACCTGGCGCGCCCCGGCCAGCAACCCGGCGTAGGAGTTGGCGACCGCCATCCCCAGGTCGTCGTGGCAGTGGACCGAGGTCTCGACCCCGGACAGCCCCGGCACCAGCTCGTACAGGCGGCGGAAGTAGTCGGCGTACTCCTCGGGCGTCGTGTAGCCGACCGTGTCGGGGATGTTGATCGTCGTGGCCCCCTCCTCGACCGCGATCGCGCAGACCTCCGCCGTGAACTCGATCTCTGCCCGGGTCGCGTCCATCGGCGAGAACTCGACGTCCTCGCAGTAGGACCTGGCCAGCGCCACGGCCGCGCGCGCCTGCCCCTTGACGTCCTCGCGGTCGGTCTGCAGCTGGTGCTCGATGTGGATGTCGGAGGTGGAGATGAAGGTGTGGATGCGCGGAGAGGCGGCGTCCCTCACCGCTCCCCAGGCGGCATCGATGTCGGCCTTGTGGGTGCGGGCGAGCCCGCAGATCACCGGTCCCTCGACCCGGCGGGCGATCTCCTGCACCGCCTCGTAGTCGCCGGGCGAGGTGATCGGGAAGCCGGCCTCGATCACGTCGACGCCCAGGCGCGCGAGCTGCTGGGCGATCTCGACCTTCTCCGCCGTGTTCAGCGAGATTCCGGGCGACTGCTCGCCGTCCCTCAGCGTGGTGTCGAATATGTGGACGCGGTTGGCGTCAGATGCGGGTCCCATCTCGGACCTCCTCCTTCTCTAAAAGTTCGAACGGCCTCTGTCTCTCGCGGCTAACGCGCCGCCCAGCGCTATTCCCCCCGAGGGGGGAGGAGAAGGAGAAGCGCAAGGCTGTCGAACCCGCGGCCCATTCGACTTCGAACCTTAGCGTAGGCTGCGGCCATCGCCAAGCAGAGCCGCACCAACGTCCTCGCCCTCCTCGCGATGGGCATCGCCGTGGTGGTGATCGCCAACGACTTCTCGGCGATCAACGTCGCCCTGCCGACGATGGAGAGCGACTTCCACACCAACGTCAACACGATCCAGTGGGTGGTCAACGCCTACGCCCTGACCTTCGGCGTGATGATCGTCACCGGCGGCCGCCTTGCCGACATGTTCGGGCGCCGCAACGCCTTCTTCCTCGGCAGCGGAATCTTCGCCGCGATGTCGGCGCTCGGCGGCGCCGCCCAGACCGAGACCTGGCTGATCGCCACCCGCACCCTGATGGGGATCGGCGGCGCCCTGATGTGGCCGGCGATCCTCGGGATGACCTACGCGCTCCTGCCCGAAGAGAAGGCCGGCCTGGCGGGCGGGATCATCATCGGCGCCGCCGGCCTGGGCAACGCACTCGGGCCGCTGATCGGCGGCGTGCTCACCGACCTCGCGAGCTGGCGCTGGATCTTCTTCCTCAACGTGCCGATCGCGATCTTCGCCGTCCTCGTCACCTACTTCCTCGTCCACGTCGAGGAGCCGGAAACGAGCGAGCACCGGATCGACTACGCCGGGGTCACCGTGCTCTCGGTCGGCCTGGTCTCGCTCCTGGTCGCCCTCGACCAGGTCAACGACTGGGGCTGGGGCGACCCGCGGATCGTCGTCCTGCTGACCGTGGCGGCGGTCCTGCTGCTCGCCTTCCTGCCGATCGAGCGGCGCGCCGGCGCCCACGCGCTGGTCCCTCGCGAGGTGATGCGCAACCGCAGCTTCACCGCCTCCTGCGTGGCGATCCTCTTCATGTCGGCGACGTTCTTCGCCGCTCTGCTCTACCTGCCGCAGTTGATGGAGAAACAGCTCGGCTACTCGCCGCTCGAGGCGGGCGTCGGGGTGCTGCCCTTCCTCGCCACCTTCGCCCTGGTCTCCTTCGTCGCCGGGCCGCTCTACAGCCGGCTCGGGGCGAAGGTGCTGAGCGTGATCGGCGCCGCCTGCATCACCGTGGCCCCGTTCACCTTCTCGCTGGTCGACGAAGGCTCCGGTTACAGTTCGCTAATAGCCGGCATGGTGATCCTCGGGATCGGGATCGGCAGCTTCTATCCCACCGCGACGACCGCCGGTGTTACCTCGGTCGACGAATCGCAGACCAGCCTCGCCGGCGGCATCATCTACATGTTCCAGATCGCCGGCGGCTCGATCGGCCTCGGCCTCACCACCACCGTCTTCTCCTCGGCGATCCCGCCCTTCGTCGACGGCGTCCGAGCCGCCTTCCGGCTCGACGCCTCGCTGTCGCTGGTCGGCTTCCTGATCTCGCTGCTCTTCGTCGGCGGCACCCTGCTGGCGCGCAGCCGCAACCGGACCGCGGCGAAAACCGCCTGAGCGCGCCTGACCAAGCAGGGCAAGGACGCAGGAAGCGCCGTGTGCTGCGCACACAAGCGACCGAGGACGCCGCCATGCGCCGGTCAGGAGCGCTCAGGGTGTGATCTTGTTCTTGCCGGGGCCTCCGAGGGTGGCGTCGACCCCGGGGCCGCCTCGCAGCACGTCGTCGCCGAGACCGCCGACCAGGCGGTCGCCCCCAGGACCGCCGAACAGCCAGTCGTTCCCGGCGCGACCGTAGAGCGCGTCGTCGCCCGGACCCCCGATCAGCTTGTCGGCGCCGGCGCCGCTGACCAGGCGGTCGTCGCCAGGATCCCCGCGCAGCGTCACCGGCACCGGCACGTCGCCCGCCAGCTGCACGGCATCGTCGCCGGGGCCGGCGTTGACTTCGAAGCTGCCGATCTGCGGCGCCGGACAGGAAAGCATGTACCGATCGCCCTCGGGGTGGGTGCAGACACCGCCGATTTCAAGCGGCGCCGAGGAGGAGATCAGGTAGGTCGTGCCGTCGGCCGTGAGGCCGATGCCGAAGGAGTTGGCTTCGGCGTCGCCGGTCAAGAGGATGTTCAGCGGCTGTTCGGAGGCATGGGCCGACACGGCGAAGGTCGCCAGCATCGTCGTTGCAATCAGGATCGCCCTCTTCATCTCGGCTCGCCCCAGCATCGCGGGCGTTCTCTTCTATGGCAACAAGACGACCTTGCCGACGTTGCGGCGCTGGGTGATGAATTCATGCGCCGCGCCGGCGCGCTCGAAGGGGAAACCCTCGGCGACGACCGGCTCCAGGCGGCCGGCCGCGACGTCCTCGAGCAGCGGCTCGGTGACCCGGTCGAGGCTGCCCTCGCGGTCCCACCAGGACAGCATGTTGAGCCCGAACACGCCTTTGTTCTCGTTCATCACGTTGAGGCTCTTCCACCACGGCATCGTCGCCAGCGGCATCGAGACGAGGCTGCGCAGGGCTGCCGGCAGGTTGCGAGCGCCGCTCGAAGAGGCTTCGGAGAGGCCGAACATGACCAGCCTGCCGCCGGGTCGCAAGAGGCGGTAGTCCTTGCGGAAGGAAGCCGGGCCGAGAGCGTCGATCGCCAGGTCGACGCCCTTCCCGCCGGTGAGTCGCCGCACCTCCGCCTCGAAGTCCTGGCTGCGGTAGTCGATCGCGTGGTCGGCGCCGTGAGCGAGGATCCACTCGTGCTTGGCGGCGGATGCGGTGCCGAAGACCTCGGCGCCCGTGTTGCGGGCGATCTGGATCGCCGCCGTGCCGACGCCGCCGGCCGCCGCGTGGACGAGGACCCGCTGGCCGGCGCGCAGGCCGCCCATCAGGACCAGCGCCGCGTATGCGGTGCCGTAGTTGACCGGGAAGGCGGCGCCCTGCTGGAAGGTGAAGCGCTCCGGCAGGGCCAGAAGCTGAGCGGCGGGAACGACCACCAGCTCGGCCTGGCCGCCGAACCGGGTGCCGGCCATCACCCGGTCGCCGGGGCTGAATTCGCTCACCCCCTCCCCCACCGACTCGACCTCGCCGGCGACCTCGTAGCCGAGCACGCAGGGCGGCTTCGGCGCGTCCGGGTAGAGGCCGACCCGGGCCATCGTGTCGGCGAAGTTGATCCCCGCCGCGCGGACCGCGATCCGCACCTCGCCCGGTCCGGCGACAGGATCGGGCCGCTCCTGGACCTGAAGCACCTCCGGCCCGCCAGTCCCCGTCAACACCACCGCCCGCATCGGTCGAACTCTAAGGCCCTCTGACCTGCGCATGGCGGTGTCCTCGCTCGGTCACGTGCAGAGCACGCTCCCTCCCTCGTCCTTGCCCTACTTGGTCAGCTGGCCTTACAGATCGACCGAACGACCGTGAACGAACCCATCCAGGGCGAGGATCCGCTCGATCGCCTGCGGGCGGACCGCGGCGTCGGTGGTCAGCGCCATCACCGCGTTGTCGCCTTCGGACTCGGCGCCGACCGCGGCGGAGACGATGTTCACGCCCTCCTCGCCGAACAGGGTGCCGACGCGGCCGATCATCCCCGGCTGGTCGCGGTAGCGGAAGACCGCGATGTGCTCGGCGAACGGCAGATAAAAGCCCTCGCCCCAGGCCGAGACCAGGTAGGGCTCGGCTCGCGGGCCGACGCTGGTGCCGGCGACCTCGACCTCGCCGCCCCCCGACTCGACGCGGACGGTGACCAGCTCGGTGAAGTCCTCGGCAACCGAGTCCTTGGTCTCGACCAGCTCGATGCCCCGCTCCTCGGCCATCTGCGGCGCGTTGACGAGGTTGACCGGCTCCTCGGTGTGGCCGGAGAGGATGCCGACGAGCACGGCGATCCCGAGCAGGCGCGTGTCGTGAGAGGCGATGCGGCCGCGGAACTCGGCCGTGACCCGGTCGACCGAGCCGTCGCCGAGGCCCTGGGCGAGCCGGCCGAGCTTTTCGCACAGCGGCACGAAGGGCGCCAGGGCCTCCATCGCCTCCGGCCGCACGGCGGCGATGTTGACCGCGTTGGTGACCACGCCGCCGCTCAGCGCCGCGCTCACCTGCTCGGCGGTGACGACCCCGGCGCGGTCCTGGGCCTCGGCCGTGGAGGCGCCGAGGTGCGGGGTGACGACGACGTCCTCGCGGCCGAAGATCGGGTGCTCGGTGAACGGCTCGGAAGGGAAGACGTCGAGCGCCGCCCCGGCGAGCTTTCCGGATTCCAGCCCGGCCAGCACGGCGTCGAGATCGACCAGCTCGCCGCGCGCGCAGTTGACCAGGCGGGCGCCGTCCCTCATCGCGGCGATCGCCTCGGCGTCGATCAGGTCGATCGTCTCCGGCGTCTTCGGGGTGTGGACGGTGATCAGATCCGCCCGTCCCAGCAGCTCCGCCAGCTCGGTCACCCCCTCGACGCCGAGGTCGCGGAAGCGCTCGGCGGCGACGAACTTGTCGAAGGCGAGGACCTCCATCTCGAACGCCTGGGCACGCTTGGCGACCAGCTGGCCGATGCGGCCGAAGCCGATCACCCCGAGCGTCTTGCCGTAGAGCTCGGCGCCCTTGAACCGGCCGCGGTCCCAGCGGCCCGCGACCAGCGAGGCCTGCGCCTGGGGGACGTTGCGGAACATCGCCAGGGCCAGCGCCAGGGTGTGCTCGGCGGCGGCGACCGAGTTCGATTCCGGGGCGTTGGCGACGATGATCCCGCGCCGCGTCGCGGCCGGGATGTCGACGTTGTCGACCCCGGTGCCGGCGCGGCCGATCACCTTCAGCTTGCCCGCCCGCTCGATCAGCTCCGCGGTCAGCTTGGTCGCCGAGCGGATCAGGATCGCGTCGTAGTCGCCGATCCGCTCGCGCAGATCCTCGTCGGACATCTCCAGCCCGAGCTCGACCTCGAACTTGGAGCGCAGCAGGTCGACGCCGGAGTCGGCGATCTTCTCCTTGACCAGGACCTTCATCGGTCGACCTTCACCTGGCGACGCCCTCGACGTTCTCCACGACCCAGTCGATGCAGGCGGTCAGCGCCTCGACGTCGGCCGGCTCGACGGCCGGAAACATCCCCACCCGCAGCTGGTTGCGCCCGAGCTTGCGGTAGGGCTCGACGTCGACGATCCCGTTGGCGCGCAGCGCGGCCGCCAGCGCCGCCGCGTCGACCGCGTCGGCGAAGTCGATCGTGCCGACGACCAGCGAGCGCTTGGCGGGATCGGCGACGAAGGGGGTGGCGAACTCGCTGCGCTCGGCCCAGCCGTAGAGGCGGCCCGAGGAGTCGCCGGTCCGGCTCACGCACCACTCGAGGCCACCGTTGGCCAGCATCCACTCCACCTGGTCGGCCAGCAGCAGCAGGGTCGCCAGCGCCGGCGTGTTGTAGGTCTGCTGCTTGCGCGAGTTCTCCAGCGCGGTGCGCAGCGAGAGGAAGGCTGGCTGCCAGCGGTCCCCGGCCCCGTCGAGCTCCTCGACCCGGGCGATCGCCGCCGGGCTGAGCAGCGCCAGCCAGAGGCCCCCGTCGGCGCCGAAGGCCTTCTGCGGCGCGAAGTAGTAGGCGTCGGCCTCGGCGACGTCGACCGGCAGCCCGGCGGCCCCGGAGGTGGCGTCGATCAGCACCAGCGCCTCGCCAGCGCCCGCCGGGCGGCGCACCTCGACCATCACTCCGGTCGAGGTCTCGTTGTGGGCCCAGGCGATCGCGTCGGCGTCCGGGTCGGCGGCGGGCTCGGGTGCCTCCCCGGGCTCCGCCTCGAGCAGGATCGGCTCAGCGAGGAAGGGCGCGGCCGCGGTCGCCTTGGCGAACTTCTGCGAGAACTCGCCATAGGTCAGGTGCAGGGCGCGCTCGCGGACCAGCCAGGCGCAGGCCGCCTCCCAGAACGCGGTGGTGCCGCCGTTGCCGAGCGCCACCTCATAGCCAGCGGGCAGCGAGAAGAGCTGGCCGAGGCCCTCGCGGATCTCGCGCACCACCTCGCGCACCGGCGCCTGGCGGTGCGAGGTGCCGACGATCCCGGCCCGCTCGGAGAGCCGCGCCAGGGCCTCCGGCCGAACCTTCGAGGGACCGCAGCCGAAGCGGCCGTCGGCGGGCTTCAGCGCGGCGGGAATCCTGGCCTGCTCGGTCGTCTGGGGCGCCATCGCAGGCGACAGGTTATTGACCGGCGAGGCCGGACCTCGCCGCGCCCGTTTCGCCGCCGACCAAGGGCCAGCCGACGGCCGGCAGTGGATTTATCGCCGAGGTCCCGGTTAGGCTGGCCATGGGTCTCGTCCTGGCCACCGTGCACGAAAGGGAGTCATGTATCCGATCAGCTACGAAGCCGACTTCAACCCCGAACCGAACCGCTGGACGACCTTCTTCCGGCTCATCCTGGCGATCCCGTGGTTCGTCGTCGCGTTGTTCTGGGGGCTGCTGTTCGTCTTCACCCATTTCATCGCCTGGATCGCGATCGTCATCCTCGGGCGATACCCGCAGTGGCTGTACGACTTCAACTCGGGCGTCGTGCGCTTCGGGCTGCGGACCGGATCCTGGCTCTACCTGCTGACCGACGCCTGGCCGCCCTTCGGGCTGAGTGACGATTCCAGCTACCCGGTCCGGATCAACGTGCCGCCGCCGGCCGCGAGCCAGAGCCGGCTGAAGGCCCTGTTCCGCCTCGTCCTCGCCCTCCCGGTGCTGGTCCTCGTCTCCTACGTCACCAACTTCGCCGCCCAGACGATCGCGTTCGGGGCCTGGCTGACGATCGTCTTCCGCGGCTACATGCCCGAATGGATCTTCACCGCCCTCGTCGAGTGCCGCCGCTTCGAAACCCGCGTCTTCGGCTACGCGGCCTTCCTCACCGACGACTATCCGCCGATCGGACTCGAGCGGGCGAAGCCGGCCCCGCCGGCCGCCGCCCCGGCCCCGGAAAGCCCACCGCCGGCGGCGGCCTGAGGCGAGCGCGTGTCCGAGGCAGCAGCCGAGGGCGTCAAGGGGGGAGACGGCTGGGCCGCCGCCCAGCTCGACGACCTCGGCGAAGGCCCCGGGTTTCGCAAGGTTCGCCGCGAGCTCGGGGTCACCGCCTTCGGCGTCAACGCGATCGTCCTGCCGCCCGCATACGAGACCGGCAGCCACTTCCACGACGAGCAGGAGGAGCTCTACTTCGTCCATAGCGGCCGGGTGGAGTTCGAGTTCGGCGACGGTTCGAAGACCGAGCTGGGCCCGGGCGGGCTGGTCCGCGTCGACGCCCCGACCCCGCGCCGGGTCCGCAATCTCAGCGGCTCCGAGGATGCCGTCTACCTGGTCGTCGGCGGCAAGGACGGTTACGTCGGCCGCGACGGCCGCCTTGCCCCCGGCGAGACGCACAGGTAGCAAGGCGGGCCGGAGTGGCGCTGGAGGGGTAGTCGGGGGCGTCCGGGAGAGATCCGAAAGACGCCCCCGGTTGCAAAACGAATGCTTCGCGGTCTTGTCAGGCCTTAGAAGTCCTGGTCGATCCAGGGCATCATCGAGCGCAGCTCCTTGCCCACCTGCTCGATTTCGTGCCCGGCAGCCTCCTCGCGCAGGCGCTCGAAGGTCTTGCCGCCGGCCTCGTTCTCGCCGATGAACTCGCGCGCGAACTCGCCCGCTTGGATCTCGCCGAGGATCTCCTTCATCGCCGCCCGCGAGGGCTCGCCGATCACCCGCTTGCCGCGGGTCATGTCGCCGTACTCGGCGGTGTTGGAGATCGAATACCGCATTCCCTGGATCCCCTTCTCGTACATCAGGTCGGCGATCAGCTTCAGCTCGTGCAGGCACTCGAAGTAGGCGAGGCGCGGGTCATAACCGGCCTCGACCAGCGTCTCGTAGCCGGCGCGGACCAGCTCCGAGGCGCCGCCGCAGAGCACCGCCTGCTCGCCGAAGAGGTCGGTCTCGCACTCGTCCTTGAAGCTCGTCTCGATCACCGCGGCGCGGCCGCCGCCGATCCCCGAGGCGTAGGCGAGGACCAGGTCGTGGGCCTCGCCGCTGGCGTCCTGCTGGACCGCCATCAGGCAGGGGACGCCGTTGCCTTCCTCGTACTGGCGGCGCACCAGGTGGCCGGGGCCCTTGGGGGCGACCATGCCGACGTCGATTCCCGGCGGCGGCTCGATCACGCCGAAGTGGATCGCGAAGCCGTGGGCGAAGAGCAGCAGGTTGCCGGGTTCGATCCCGGGGGCGATCTCATCGCGCCAGACCTGTCCCTGTTTCTCGTCGGGCAGGAGGATCATCACCACCTCGCCGCGCGCCGCCGCCTCGGCGACGTCGAGCACCTCCAGCCCTGCCTCTTCGGCCCTGGCGCGGCTCGACGATCCCGGCCGCAACCCCACCACGACCTGGACGCCGGAGTCCTTCAGGTTGAGGGCGTGGGCGTGACCCTGGGAGCCGTAGCCGAGAATGGCCACGGTCTTGCCCGCCAGCTTGCCGAGGTCCGCGTCCTTGTCGTAGAAGATGTCGTCGGTGCGCATGGCCGGGCAGGCTACCTGAGCGCCCGCCGCATCAGCTTGCCGGATGGCGTGCGGGGCAGGGCCGCGACGAGCTCGACCAGCTTCGGCACCTTGAAGCCCGCCAGCGACTCGGCGCAGTGGCGGCGCAGCTCGTCCGGGGTCGCCGCGGAGCCGTTCTCCAGCACGACCACGGCCGTCACCGCCTGCTGCCACTCGGGGTCCTCGCGGCCGACCACCGCGGCGTCGGCGACCTCGGGATGGCGCAGCAGCACTTCCTCGACCTCGGCCGGGACGACGTTCTCGCCGCCGCTGACGATCAGGTCGTCGATCCGGTCCTGGACGTAGAGGAAGCCTTCCTCGTCGATGTGGCCGAGGTCGCCGGTGTGCAGCCAGCCGTCGGGGTCGGCCCGCCCGGGCGCGACGGTCGGGCCCTGGACCAGGATCTCGCCCTCCTGGATCCGCAGGTGGGTGGTCAGCAGCGGCCGCCCGGCCGATCCCAGCTTGCGACGGGCGTCCGCCGGGGAGAGCGTGGTCACCTGCGAGCAGGTCTCGGTCAGGCCGTAGGACTGGACGACCGTCGCCCCCCTGCCCAGCGCCTCCTCCAGCGGCTCCTCGGGAACCGGCCCGCCGCCGACCAGGATCGCCCGCGGCCCGGAGAGGTCGGCGCCGGCCTCCAGCAGCCGGGTCAGCATCGTGGTCACCAGCGAGACGAGGGTTATCCCGTCGGCCTCCAGCGAGGCGGCGACCCGGTCGACGTCGAAGCCGTCGTGGAGCACGGCGGTGGTGCCGTAGATCGCCGAGCGCATGAAGATCGAGAGGCCGGCGACATGGCTGAGCGGCACGCAGCAGAGCCAGCGGTCGGCCGGGTCGACGCCGATGTTGAAGGCCGAGCCGACGGCGCTCCAGAGGAAGTTGCCGTAGGTGAGGCCGATCGGCTTCGGCGTGCCGCTGCTGCCGCTGGTCAGCACCCGGGCGCAGATCGCGTCCATGTCGTGCTCGCCGAGCAGCGGCAGGTCGGCCTCGGTCTGGGTCAGCTCGCCCGGGTCGTCGAGGTCGATGGTCGGCTCCTCGGCGGCGACGATCGCCGCCCGCTCGGCCTCGGTCAGGCGCGGGCTCAGCGGCAATAGCCGGGCGCCGGCCTTCATCAGCGCGTGCAGGAGCACGACCTGCTCGCGCCGCGGGTGCATGGTCAGCGCCGCGGTCGAGCCGCGGCGGACGCCGTGGGCGGCGAGGCGGCGGGCGACCCAGGTCGCCTCGGCCTCCAGCTCGGCGTAGGTGACCTCGGCGCCTTCGGCCAGCAGCGCGGTGCGGTCGGGACAGCTCTGGGATCGCTGGGTGAGCCAGTTGTCGAGTTTCATCGGACGGATATCGTGCCCATCATGCCCAAACGACATAAGGACGCCCTGCCCGAGGAGGCACTCTACGCGCCGATCGAGTGGCAGGCGGCAGGGGAATACGACGACATCCGCTACGAGACCGCCGAGGGGATCGCGAAGATCACGATCGACCGGCCGGAGGTGCTGAACGCCTTTCGGCCGCAGACGCTGATCGAGATCGCGGCCGCGCTGGAGCTGGCCCGCGAGGACACCGAGGTCGGCGCGATCGTCCTCACCGGCGAGGGCGAGCGGGCGTTCTGCTCCGGCGGCGACCAGAAAGTCCGCGGCGACAGCGGC
Organism: Solirubrobacterales bacterium; assembly: GCA_036257815.1. GTDB lineage: Bacteria > Actinomycetota > Thermoleophilia > Solirubrobacterales > 70-9 > VAYN01. Next base: position 6,696 of record DATAEW010000087.1, on the reverse strand, counting down.
TACGTCGAGGAGGGGAAATCGCTCGGGCGCTTTCACGTCACCGACCTGCAGGTGCAGATGCGGCGCCTGCCGAAGCCGATCGTGGCGATGGTCGCCGGCTACGCGATCGGCGGCGGCCACGTCCTCCACATCTGCTGCGACCTGACGATCGCCGCCGACAACGCCCGCTTCGGGCAGACCGGGCCGCGGGTCGGCTCCTGGGACGGTGGCTTCGGCGCCTCGCTGCTGCGCGACCTGGTCGGGACCAAGAAGGCGAAGGAGATCTGGCTGCTCTGCCGGCAGTACGAGGCCAGCGAGGCGCTGGAGATGGGCCTGGTCAACGCCGTCGTCCCGCTCGCCGACCTGGAACGCGAGACCGTCGCCTGGTGCCGCGAGATGCTCGCGCTCTCCCCCTTCGCCCTGCGGCTGGTCAAGGCCAGCTTCAACGCCCACGAGGACGGCTACGCCGGGATCCAGCAGCTCGCCCACGACACCAACCTGCTCTTCTACGGCAGCGAGGAGGCGCGCGAGGGCCGCGAGGCCTTCAAGCAGAAGCGCCAGCCGGACTTCGCCCAGTTCCCCCGCCGCCCATGAGGATCTGGCTGATGGCGGCGCGGCCGCGGACGCTGCCGGCGGCGGTGGCGCCGGTGCTCGTCGGGACCGCCGCGGCCGTCCAGTGGGCCGGCGAGCTGCCGCGCTGGGGGGCCTTCTTCGCCGCTCTCGTCGGCTCGATCTTCATCCAGATCGGCACCAACCTCGCCAACGACTACTCCGACGCCAAGCGCGGCGCCGACACGGCGGACCGCCTCGGCCCGGTCCGCGTCACCTCGGCCGGGCTGGTGACGCCGCGCCGGGTCCTCACCGCGACCTGGATCGCCTTCGCGGTGGCGGTCGCCTGCGGCATCTACCTGGCGACGGTCGCCGGCCTGGCGATCCTGCTGATCGGCGCCGTCTCGATCGCCGCCGGCGTCCTCTACACCGGCGGACCGCGACCCTACGGCTACGCCGGCCTCGGCGAGGTCTTCGTCTTCCTCTTCTTCGGCCTGGTCGCGGTCAACGGCTCCTACTACGTGCAGGTCGAGCGGCTGGACGCCCTGCCGCTCGGCCTCTCGATCTCGATCGGTTTCCTCGCCACCGCGATCCTCGTCGTCAACAACGTCCGCGACCTGGAGACCGATCGCCGCGCCGGCAAGCTCACCCTGGCGGTGCGGATGGGGCGCGCCAACGCCATCAACCTCTACCGGCTGCTGGTGCTCGGGGCCTTCGTCGCGCTGCCCCTGGCGCTGCTCGCCGGCGAAGCGAGCGCCCTGCCGCTGATCGGCCTCCTGGCCGCGCCGCTGGCGATCCGCCCAACGATGACCCTCGCCAGCCACAGCGACGGCCCGGCGCTGAACGGCGTCCTGGCCGCGACGGGGGGCGTGCTCGCGCTCTTCAGCCTGCTGGTGACGGCCGGCTTGCTGATCTCCGCCTGAACCCGGGCCGCGGCGATGTAGTGCGAAGCTTGCGGCCATGAGACTGGCCTCGGTCGAAGTCATCCCCTACGCGCTGCCCTTCAAGCAACCCTACGTGACCGCGCGCGGCAGCCTCGAGCAGCGCGAGCTGGTGCTGCTGCGGTTGCGCGACGAGCAGGGCACGATCGGGCTTGGCGAAGGGGTGCCGCTGTCGCTGCGGGGCGGCGCGAGCGCCGAGCAGGTGGTGCGGGAGCTGGAGGCGCTGGACGAGAACGGGGCGCTCGACCGCGCGATCGGCGAGCTGGCCGCCGCAGACCAATTCGAACCCGGGAGCGAGAAGTTCGAGGGTCAGGAGCAGGTCTCGTCCCCCGCCCGCTGTGCCGCGCTGATGGCCCTGCGCGACCTCTCCGAACGACAGCGGGAGAACTTCGGCTTCCTCGCTGGCATCGGTGATGACTCCGAGCCGGTGCCGTGCAACGCAACCCTCACCGCCGGCCCCCCGGAGGATGTCGCGGCGGATGCCCTGCACTGGGCCGAGCGAGGCTTCACCACCTTCAAGCTGAAGCTCGGCGCCGGTGAGGACGACGTCGCCCAGGTGCGGGCCGTGCGCGAGGCCGTCGGGCCGGAGGCCGCGCTGCGCATCGACGCCAACGGCGCCTGGCCGCTGCACACCGCGCGGCGCGTCCTTGGCGAGCTGGAGGAATTCGACATCGAGTTCGCCGAGCAGCCTGTGGCGGAGACCGAGGAAGCCGCCGAGCTCGCCTGGCAGACGAGGATCCCGCTGGCCGGCGACGAGAGCATCACCAGCTACAAGGACACCGAACACGCGATCATGCTCGGCGCCTTCCGGCTCGCCGGGATCAAGCTGTCCAAGGTCGGCGGCATGCCGGAGGCGATGACCATCTCCCGCTTCATCCCCTCCTACGTCTCCAGCGCCCTCGACGGCCCGGTCGGGATCGCCGCCGGAGCGCGGGTGGCGCAGTCGATTCTCACGGAAGCGGCAAACCCCTACGCGCCGAAGTTCGCCCACGGCCTCGCCACTCAGCGCCTCTTCGCGGCGCGCGTCGGGGCGGTCGAATGCGAGCTGCGGGACGGCATGCTGCACCCACCGTCCGGGCCCGGGCTCGGCATCGAGATCGACGAGGACGCCCTGCGGGCCCACCGGCTCTAGCCTGCCGGGGCGCCTTTGCAAACCACTGGTTGACAAAAGCGCCCCATCGGATGGACCCGACCAACGCAAACACCGCTCTCGCCTCGGCGTTTTCCGAGGAGCTGGCGCGGGGCGGCCTGCGTCGGGCGGTGATCTCACCCGGTTCGCGCTCGACCCCGCTGGCGCTGGCGCTCTGGCGGGAGCCGGAGATCGAGGTGACGGTGATCGTCGACGAGCGCTCGGCGGGCTTCTTCGCCCTCGGGGCGGCGCAGGCGAGCGGCGAGCCGGTGGCGCTGCTGTGCACCTCCGGGACCGCTGCGGCCAACTACCACCCGGCGGTCTGCGAGGCCGACGAGTCGGCACTGCCGCTGCTGGTCCTCACCGCCGACCGGCCGCCCGAGCTGCGGGGGATCGGCGCCGGGCAGACGGTCGACCAGGTCAAGCTCTACGGCTCCGCGGTGCGCTGGTTCTGCGAAGTCGGCACCCATGAGGCCGACGACGCCGGCCTGCTGCACTACCGCTCGCTCGCCGGCCGGGCGCTGGCGGTGGCGCGCGGCGAGATCCGCCCCGGCCCCGTCCATCTCAACCTGCCCTGGCGCGAGCCGCTGGCGCCGGTCGCGGCCGAGGGCGCGGTGACGGCGACCGACCCGCTGGCGCTGGAGGGCAGGAACCGGCGGCCGCTGATTGCGGTGACGCGGGTCGACGTTGAGCCCTCGGCCTTCCTGCTCGACGAGGTCGCCGGCCACATCGGCGGCGCGATCGCCGGCGTGATCGTCGCCGGCCGCCAGCTCGATCCCGAGCTGCGCGAGCCGCTCGCCCACCTCGCACGGGTCGCCGGCTTTCCGATCCTCGCCGAGCCGACCTCGCAGCTACGCTGCGGCCCGCACGACCGCTCTCACGTCGTCACGACCTACGACCAGCTGCTGCGCGACGAGCGCTTCGCCCGCGCGGTCACCCCGGACCTGGTGCTGCGGTTCGGCGAGATGCCGACCAGCAAGCCGCTGCGGACCTGGCTGGAGGCGAGCGGGGCCGACCAGATCGCCGTCGACCCCCGCGGCGGCTGGAACGAGCCGAGCCGGCGGGCCGCGGCGCTGCTGCGCGCCGACCCGACCGAGCTCGCCTCGGGCTGGGCGGCGCGGTTGGAGAAGGAACCGCGGGGCGAGCCGCAGCGCTGGCTCGCCGCCGAGCGAGCCGCCCGCGGGGCGATCGAGGTGATGCTGACCGGGGAGGGCCCGCTCTCCGAGCCGGCGCTCCACCTCGCCCTCGGCCGCGCCCACCGCGACGGCGACCTGGTCTACACCGCCTCCAGCATGCCGATCCGCGACCAGGAGGCCTTCCTGGCGGCGGAGCCGACCGAGGCCCTGTTCCTCTGCAACCGCGGCGCCAACGGCATCGACGGCCTGATCTCCTCCGGGATCGGCGCCGCGGCGGCCAGCGGCCGCCCGACGACGATCGTCACCGGCGACCTCGGCCTGCTCCACGACCTCGGCGGCCTGGCCGTCCTGCGCGAGCTCACCACCCCGGTGCGGATCGTCGTCATCGACAACGACGGCGGCGGCATCTTCCACTTCCTGCCCCAGGAGGCGGCGCTGGAGGCCGCGGAGTTCGAGGCCCTGCTGGGCACCCCACGCGGCGTCGACGTCGGCCGCGCGGCGGCCCTTTTCGACCTCCCCCACCGCCGCCTCGACTCCCTCCCCGAGCTCCCCGAGGCACTAGCGGCAGGCACCGGCCTGATCGAGGTCAAGACCCCCGACCGCGCCACCAACGTCGCAATCCACCGTCAGCTAACCCAAGCGGTGACGTCGTCCCTCGCCGAATTGCCGGAGCGGTAGAGAGGGAGGGTCGGGTACCCCTCCGAACGGCTTGTACTTTCTCGGCCAACCCCGATCTCGGACGACCCACCCGCTCCTCCGAGAAAGTTGAGTGAGGAGGGGTACCCGACCCTCCCCCGCCACCACGCCCCTATTCGGCGAGGAACGGCAGCAGCGCCTGCAGCTTGACCTCCGTCTCAGCGAGCTCGGCTTCCGGGTCGGAGCCGGCGACGACGCCGACGCCGGCGTACAGGTGGGCCTGGCGGTCGCGCAGCAGGGCGCTGCGCAGGGCGACGCAGAACTCGCCGTCCTCGGTCGCGTCCATCCAGCCGACCGGGGCGGCGTACCAGCCGCGGTCCATTTCCTCCAGGTCGGCGATCGCCGCCGCGGCGGCGGGCCAGGGCTCGCCGCCGACCGCCGGCGTCGGGTGCAGGAGGCCGGCCAGCTCGATCGCCGAGCGCGGCTCGGCGAGCTGCGCGATCACCGGGGTCGCCAGGTGCTGGATGTTGGCCACCTTGACGATCTCCGGCTCCGGCGCGGCCTGCACCCAGACCGCGTAGGGCCGCAGGGCGCGGACGATCCGCTCGGCGACGATCCGCTGCTCGCGGCGGTTCTTGTCGCTGCGCAGCAGCTGCTCGCCAAGGTGGTCGTCGACCGCCGGGTCGGAGCTGCGGCGGGTCGAGCCGGCCAACGCCACCGTCGAGACGCCAGCCCCTGAGCGCCGCACCAGCAGCTCCGGGCTGGCGCCGAGGAAGGCCGCCTCGGGCGTGCCGCAGCAGAAGCAGAAGCAAGCCGGGAACTGCTCCCGCATCGCGCCGAAGATCGCCGCCGGGTCATACCCGACGGCGGCGGTGACCAGCACCTCGCGGGCCAGCACGACCTTGCTCATCTCCCCCGCTTCGATCCGCCCGGTCGCCGCGCCGACGGCGTCCTCGAATTCGCCCGGCGTGCGGACGCTGCGAATCGTCGGCGCGGCGACCGGTTGTGGATCGAGCAAGGGCAGCGGAGACTCGGTTCGCAGCGCCGCCACCCGCGCCTGCAGCGCCGCAGCCCGGCGCTCGGCGTCCTCACCCGGCCCGACGATCGCGTTGACGGTGAGGAAGGCCCGGCCGCCGGTTCGGCAGAGCGAGAGCTCCGGCAGCACGAGCGAGGCGGGCGAGAGCGAGGACCAGGTCGGCGAAGAGCCCCCCTCGGCGTCGAAGGCGAAGCCGCCGAGCCAAACCGGCCCGCCACCCGCGGGCAGCCCGGGCGGCTCGTCGAGGACGGCGTCCCGCCCCACCCGCAGCGCCTCGCCGGCGACGTCGCGAAACCGCGCCTCGCCCCGCGAGGTTGCCTCGTGAGCGACCCCCAGCCCCGCCAGCCCGAACCCGCGGTCGGGCTGCTCCCAGCAGAACCACCGATCGCTGGCCAGCCGCGAGGCGAAGACCGTCGCGCAGGGGTCGGCGACCTCGACCTCGCGAGTGACGCTGACGAGCCTTCTCTTCTGCAGGGCGAGAGCGCGTTCGACCGCCGGTCTCAGGCTAGAAAATGACGAGTTCCAGAGGTCAGCAGGCAAGGACGCAGGGAGCCTGAATAGCAGCGCTATTCAGGCGACTGAGGACGCAGCATGCTGGCGTCTGGGGCCGTCATTTTCAGTCTGAGCCGCGGGCGATCGCGATCTCGCCCGTGCGGACCATTTCGACCAACCCATGGGGGCGGACCATCCGCTCGAAGGCCTCGATCTTGTCGGCCGAGCCGGTGACCTCGATCGTCATCGTGCGCCGCGCGACGTCGACGATTTTGGCTCGGAAGATCTCCGCGAACTGGATGATCTCGGCCCGGTTCTCGACCGCCGAGGAGACCTTGAACAGCGCCATCTCGCGCGCCACCGTGTCTTCGGGCTCCATGTCGCGGATCTTCAGCACGTTGACCAGCTTGTGCAGCTGCTTGGTCACCTGGTCGATCGGGTGCACGGCGCCGTCGAGGGTCAGGGTGATCCGCGAGATGCTCGGGTCGTCGGTCGGGCCGACCGCCAGGGTGTCGATGTTGAAGCCGCGACGCGAGAAGAGGCCGGCGACCCGGGCCAGCACGCCGGGCTTGTTCTCGACCAGGATCGAGAGAATGTGCTTGCGGCCGCTGAGCTGCCCGGGGACGTGCAGGTCCTCCAGCTTGACGGCCTGGGGAGTGCCCGCCTCCATCAACCCACCGTCCTCAGGCCGGGCGCCTCGACCATGTCGCGGGCGGCATTGCCGGGCGGGATCATCGGGTAGCAGTTCTCCTCCTGGGCGACCCGCACGTCGAGCAGCACCGGGCCATCGGTCTCCAG
>DATAEW010000086.1:0-4413 GCA_036257815.1 Solirubrobacterales bacterium | reverse complement strand
AGTACGAGCCCGCGCTGATCCCGAAGCTGATCGAGCCGATCCAGTCCGGAAGGGCGGACCTGGTGCTCGGCTCGCGCATGCTCGTCCCCGGCGCAGCCCGCGAGGCCGGCATGCCCCTCTACAAGCGCGTCGCCAACCGCTTCCTCACCACGGTTGAGAACCGCGTCCTGAGGACGCACCTCACAGACCTGCACACCGGCTATCGGGCCTACAGCCGAGAGCTCCTGCTCACCGTGCCGTTTCTGCGGAACTCGCTCGACTTCAGCTTCGACTCCGAGGTGCTCATGCAGGCCGCCGAGTTGGGATTCCGGATCACCGAGGTTCCGGCTCGCACCCGCTACTTCGAGGAAGCCTCCTCGGTCGGCTTCGGTGCCTCGACGGTCTACGGGCTGAAGACGCTCTGGGCAGCCACCAGGCTGCTCCTGCACCGGTCGCGCCTGCTGCCCTCGCGGAAGTACTCGCCGTGAGCGAATCCTCGCCCGCCGCGGCCGGCACCGCCTCAAGGCCGCGGCGAATCCCACTAGGCGGGCCCGCGACGCTGATCGCCGCCGCGGCGATGGCGCTCTCGGCTGCGCTGCTGCTCCATTGGCTCGGGCGGCTCACCTTCTGGCGCGACGAGTGGGACTTCCTGCTGCACAGGCGCTCCTGGACGCTCGACACCTTCCTTCACCCGTTCGTCGAGCAGCTGCTGGCGATCCCCATCCTGATCTACAGGCTGCTCGTCGGCGCCTTCGGGATGGATTCCCCGCTGCCGTTCCAGATCGTCTCGGTGGCCCTTTTCATCGCGAGCGCGGTGATGCTGTTCATCTATCTTCGACGGCGCGTCGGCGAATGGCTCGCGCTCGCAGGGATCCTGCCCGTTCTCTTCCTCGGCCCATCGTGGGACGACCTCCTCTTCCCGTTCCAGATGGCGCTCTTCGCCTGCGTCGCCTGCGGGATCGGGGCGCTGCTGGCCCTCGAGCGCCACGACCGCCGCTGGGACGTTGCGTCGATGGGGCTGCTTCTGCTCGCGCTCTTCTCCTTCGCCCTCGGCATCCCCTTCGTCGCGGCCGCCACCGTCGAGATCGCCTTCGGCCGGGACCGCTGGCGGCGCGCCTTCGTCGTCGCAGTCCCCACTGCGCTCTGGCTGATCTGGTACGCGGGCTGGGGCCACGAGGCCCACACCTTCATCTCCTTGTCCAACTTCGCAAACTCGCCGAGCTACATCGTGGACGGGCTCGCCGCGAGCCTGGCGACCTGGGTGGGGCTCGGCGCGGGCCCGTACGACGCGAGCCCGCTTGACTGGGGGCGGCCGCTCCTCGTGGTCGCGCTCGGGCTGGTTGCGTGGAGGCTCTACGTGCTCCACCGCCCATCGCCACGGTTGGCCGGGACGGTCGTGCTGCTCCTCGGCTTCTGGTTCCTGACAGCCCTCAACACCAACCCCTTCGCGCCCGCGACCGCTGGTCGCTATCAGTATCTGGGCATCGTCCTGATGGCATTGGTGGCGGCCGAACTCGCCAACGGCCTGCGTGTGCGACGCTACGCGACCATCGCCGTAGTCGCCGCCGGCGTAGTGGCTGCCGGCGTCAACGGGGACCGGCTGCGACAGGCTGCGAACGGGCTCGCCGGCATCGCCCAGCAGGAGCGGGGCGGGCTCGCGGCACTCGAGCTCACCAGAGGGCAGGTCTCCCCCGGCTTCGAGCTCACCGAGCAGAACTCCGGCGTCGACTACCTCGGCCTACTCGACGCCGGCTCCTACTTCTCGGCGGTCGACGCCTACGGCTCACCGGCCTACACGCCCGCCGAGCTCGCCTCTGCACCCGAGGCGGGGCGGGTGGCCGCCGACGAGGTCTCCGCCGCCGCGCTCGGAGTACGGCTCCAGCCGGGCGGTCAGGCGCTGGCAGGCACCTGCGCCGAACTGCAGGCGACCACCGGCGCCGTCGTCGGCGTTCCTTCGGAGGGGATAATCCTCCGCGCTAGCTCGGGAGGAACTCAGGCCAGGCTGCGCCGCTATGCCTCGGACTCGTTCCCGGTCGACCTTGGCCGATTGCCCGCCGGGCAGATGGACCTGCTGCGCATCCCGGCCGACCGATCGCCTCGGACCTGGTCGCTGCAGCTTCGCGGCGGCGGGCGGGTGACGGCCTGCCGAGCCCAGCCGGCATGACCGCCGCCGAGCTCACCAGGCCGAGGAACGCTCGGCTCCTCCTCGGCCTCGCGGTGGCCGCGGCGGGTGCGCTGCTGATCGTCTGGCAAGGGCGCACGACCTTTTTGCTCGACGACTGGGATCTGCTGATCCATCGCCGCGGCTTCGACGCCCACGTCCTGTTTGACCCTCACGCCCGCCATCTGATCGTTGGGCCGGCGCTGATCTACAAGGCGATCCAGGCGACGATCGGGATGGAGAGCAAGGTGCCCTACGGCGTGGTCTCCGTTGCCGGGTTCCTGACGAGCGTGGTGCTCGTCTTCGTCTACATCCGGCGGCGGGTCGGCGACTGGGTCGCGCTGGCCGCGGTCCTCCCCGTCCTCGTCATGGGGATGGCCTACGAGGACCTGCTCAGCGCCTTCCAGATCGGCTACTTCGGGTCGATGGCGTTCGGCATCGGTGCGCTGCTCGTGATCGAGCGGCCCAGCGCGCACCGGGATGCGATCGCATGTGCGCTGCTGGTGGCATCGCTCGCCTTCGCGGAGATCGCCCTCGCCTTCGCCGCTGGTGTCGCCGTCGTCATCGCGCTGCAGCGCGGGCCGCTGCGGCGCGTCTGGGTGGTCGCCGTCCCGCTCCTCCTCTACGCCGCCTGGTACGCCGCCTTCGGGAACAGCGGCGCCTACCTCGGCCCGAGCGGCCTTTCGCTGCACAACATCGTCAACAGCCCGCCGTACGTCCTCGACGGCTTCGCAAGCAGCGTCGGGTCCGTGCTCGGTCTCGGGGCGCCGGAGCTGTTCGGAGGAACGGCGGGGCTCGAGTGGGGACGGCCGCTGCTCCTCGGGCTCGTGGTCATCGCGATCGCCTGGGTCCTGCGCTCCCGCTCGCCGCGGCTCCTCTGGGCGCTGGTCCCCCTGGCGATCGGCCTAGCCTTCTGGTCTCTGACGGCGGCCAACTTCGCGTTCGGGCGGGCGCCGTATGCGTCGAGGTACCAGTACGTCGGCGGCGTCTTCGTCCTGATGATCGCCGCCGACCTCGCCGCCGGGTGGCGGCCGGGCTGGCGCGGTGTCGCCGGCACGCTCGCTGTTGGCGTCGCCGCCGCGCTCAGCAATCTCGTGATCCTTCACGATGGCTACCAGGCGCTGGCCCGCAGCTCGCAGATCGTGCGTGGCGGGCTCGCCGGACTTGAGATCGCCGCCGACCGCGTCAGCCCCGACTTCCTCCTCACACCGCAGAACTCGGACTTCAACTACTTCACCCTGCTGACGGCAGGGCCCTACCTCTCCGCAGAGGAGAAGTTCGGCTCCCCGGCCTACTCCCAGTCCGAGCTCGCGACGGCGCCGGAGAGAGCCCGGATCGCCGCCGACAAGGTCGTCGCGGCGGCGCTCCCGATCACCCTCGAACCGGCGGGTGGCCCCGGGAGGACCGGCTGCGCGACCGTCGTGGGGACCGGCGCGCGAGCCCCGATCGTCGTCATGCCTCCGGGCGGCGCCGCCGTCAGCGCTCCGCCGGGTTTAACGGTGTCTCTCGGCCTGCGGAGGTACGCCAGCGATTCGTTCCCCGTCGACCCCGGAACGTTGCGTGGGAATGAGCGCCTGGTCATCCCGGCCGACCGCTCGAGCCGACCGTGGCAGCTGCGGGTCGACACCAGCCACCGGGTGAGCGTCTGCCGGGGATGACGCCGCAGCGCAACTACTCTTAGGCCATGCCGACGATTTCGTTCGTGGTGCCGATCAAGGACGAGGAAGAGGTCCTGCCCGAGCTCCGTCGGCGCCTCGACGCGACCTCGCGCGAGATCCAGGGGGATTGCGAGTTCATCTTCGTCGACGACGGCAGCACCGACCGCAGCCGCGAGGTGATGAGCGAGCTTCGCAGCCGCGACGAGCGGGTGAAGCTGCTCTTCCTGGCACGCAACTTCGGGCACCAGCTGGCGATCTCGGCGGGACTCGACTTCGCTTCTGGCGACGCCGTGGTGATCATCGACGGTGACCTCCAGGATCCGCCCGAGGTCGTGCTCGAGATGATCCCGCTCTGGCGGGAGGGGTACGAGGTGGTGCATGCCGTGCGCAGGGAGCGCGCCGGCGAGAGCGTGCTGAAGCTCTGGACCGCCCGTCGCTTCTACAGGCTGATGCACCGGCTCTCGGACGTCGAGTTCCCGCTCGATACCGGGGACTTCCGGCTCGCCGACCGGCGGGTCGCGGACGTCGTCCGCGAAATGCGCGAGCCGGACCGCTATCTGCGAGGAATGTTCGCCTGGGTGGGCTTCCGGCAGACGAGCGTCCACTATGACCGTG
>DATAEW010000080.1:0-17115 GCA_036257815.1 Solirubrobacterales bacterium | reverse complement strand
TGCTCTATATATAGAGCGGCTCAGGTGCTGAGGATCGTCAGCGAGGCGAGGTTGCCGCGGGCGAGCCAGCCGCCGCCGAGGGCCAGGGCGACGCGGGCGCCGGGGACCTGGCGGCTGCCGGCGCGGTCGCGGAGCTGGAGTGAGAGCTCGAAGAGCTGGCGGATGGCGCCGTTGCCGCTGACCCGGCCCTGGGCGAGCGCGCCGCCGCTGGGGTTGACCGGGACGACGCCGCCGAGCGCCGTGAAGCCGCTCTCGACCAGCTCCGGTCCGCAGCCGGCCGGGGCCAGCTCCAGCGCCTCATAGGCGGTCAGCTCCTCGACCGGGGTGGGGTCCTCGATCTCGGCCAGGTCGACGTCCTCGGGCCCGAGGTCGGCGGCGAAGTAGCCGAGGCGGGCGGCGCTGGCCGCGCTCTCGGCGGGCGGGACCTCGCCCAGGCTCGAATCGCCGCCCCCGGCGGGGCCATCGTCGACCAGGATCGAGGTGCGCAGCCGCGGCGGCCGCGGCCCGCTGCGGCGGCCGACCTCGCGGCCGCCGAGGACGACGGCGGTGGCGCCCTGGGCCGGGGTCGCGACCATCAGCCGCCGCAGCGGCCAGTCGAGCAGATCGCTCGCCAGGACCTCCTCCACGCCCACCGACTCGCGCAGCAGCGCGTGCGGGTTGGCGGCGCCGTGGGCGCGGTTCTTCGCCACCACCCGCGCCAGGTGCTCCTCGGTGGCGCCGGAGGCCCGCATGTAGAGGCGGGCCGCCACGGCCAGCGACTGCAGCGAGGGCGCCCCGCCGGCGGGCCCCCCCGCCCCTGAACCCCCCTGCCTTTTGTCACCCACAGGGTTACAAAAGGCAGGGTCGTGGCCGATGCAGACGACGACGTCGCTGGCGCCGCTGGAGACGGCCTTCCAGGCCGCGTGCAGGGCGCTGGCGCCGAGGCCGCAGCGGCAGAGGAAGCGGCCCGGCGGCGCGTCCAGCACGTCGAAGCAGCCGGCCTCGAAGCCGGCTTCAGCGCCGGCGATCGCGATCCCGTCGACGGCGCGCGGCGTCAGTCCCGCGTCGGCAAGGGCGGCGCCGACCGCCTCGCGGGCCAGCGGCCGGGGATCGCGGCGACGCCGCGAGAAGGACGTCGCTCCGACTCCCAGCAGGTGAACACCCGACACCTGGCGACTATATGAGCGCCCTTCGGCGCGCGGGACACCCTGCCGCGAGGGCGTCGGGATTCCCCCAAACGGAGGCGGAGAAATCCTCCCGTGGCGAGGGGGTCGGCTAGTGTCCTGAGTCGTAAGTTCCGCACCACCCCGGCGGCGTCTCACCGTCCGTGGCGGCGTCCTCGGATTTGCCTTTGCCAACCGGCAAAGGCTGCATCCTGCGTCCTTGCCACGGACGCCGACCCACTCGCCGGATGCGGCACCCAACTTACGACTGAGGACACTAGGAGGCGACCGGCTCGGCGATCTCCAGCTCGGGCTCGGCCACCGGCGCGAGCGGCGCGGTCGGGGTCCGCAGGCCGGCCGGCAGGCGGCCCTGCAGCAGCAGGACGAGCAGCGAGAGCCGCGCCCGCAGCTGGGCGTCGGGGTCGTGCATCACCGCCAGGCCGGTCAGCTCCTCGATCCGCGAGAGGCGGTAGCGGATCGTGTTCTCGTGGACGCCGAGCGCGGCGGCGCTGCCCCGGATCGAGCCCATGTTGTCGAAGAACGAGCAGAGCGTGGTCAGCAGGTCGGCCTTCGAGTGCTCGCGGAGCAGCTCCCCGACCGTCTCCTCGGCGAAGGCGCTGACCGCGTCGCCGTCGGAGCTGGAGAGCAGCAGGCTGCCGACCCCGAGTTCGTCGGCGGTGAACAGCCGCGGCCCGTCGGGCGGCGAGAAGCGGCGGATGCACTCGACCACCTGGCGCGCCTCGCGGTGCGCGTTGCGGCAGCCCTCGCGGCCGCTGTGCACGGTGGAGACGCCGGCGATCAGGTGGCCGGAGGGCCGCAGGGCTCCCCGCACCGCTTCGAACAGCTCGCGGTTCCCGCCGGTGAAGGTCTCCGAGTCCTCGCGCTCGGGCAGCTCGACCAGCGCCGCCACGTCGCCGCCGACCGCGGTCACGTGGACCGTCAGCCGCGGCGCCCGCTTGCGGAAGACGGCGGCGACGGCGCGGAAGTCCGGCGCGTCCTCCTCCAGCCCCGAACGCGAGCCGATCACCATCGCGACGCGGCGCGAGTCGAGGTCGACGCCGAGCCGGTCGGCGCGGCGGCGGGCCATCGCGTTGTCGGCGGAGCCGCCGAGCAGCTCTGCGGCGAGCGAGGATCCCGAGTCCCATTCGGCCTCGACCGCCTTGCGCTCCGAGCTCACCTGGAGGGCGATCAGGGTCGCCGCCCGGCGCACGGCGACCAGGTCGCCGCCGTTGAAGCGAGCCTTGTGCTCCATCACCACCAGGTGGCCCCAGACCTCATCGGCGAGCGAGATCGGCGCCACCAGGTGGCGGTGCAGGACGCCGGCGCGGGGGGTCGGGCCGACGACGAAGGCGCGGTTGCCGTCGTTCGCGGCGAAGGCCTGGCGCAGGTCGGGATGGGCGGCCACCCCGGGCTCGAGCAGCCGCGGCAGGGCGCCGTCGGCGGCGGCGTCGGGCTGGGCGGCGGCCTGGCGGGTCCCGTCGGGGAGGAACAGCGCGCAGGGCTTGCCGAGCAGCTCGGCGAGGCTGCGGGTCAGCTCGCCGAGCGAGCAGCCCTCGAGGACCAGCGCGGCCAGGCGCTCGTCGACCGCGCTGGCCCGCCGCAGCGCGTGCAGCTGGCGGCTCGCGACGTCGAGCTTGGAGTGCAGCTCGAGCCGTATCCGCGCCTGCACCACGGCGACCGCGGAGAGGTCGGCGAAGGCGCGGGCGAGGTCGGCGTCGGCGGCGGCGAAGGCGTGCTGGGCATCGACGTCGTCGAGCAGCAGCAGGCCGACGATCTCCTCGTTGAAGATCATCGGCACCTCCATGATCGAGCGGATCTTCCAGTGTCGCACCGTCGCCTTGACCATCCGCTGGTCCCGGCGGGCGTTGGCGACGATGACCGGCCGCCGCGTCTCCAGCATCTCCCTGGTCAGCCCGTCGGCCGGGACGCCGGCGATCCAGCGCTTGATCTCGTCCCCGATCTCCGCCCCGCCGCAGCAGGCGACGCAGCCGCGGAAGAGGTTCTGGCGGTCCTCGCGCAGGTAGACGCTGCAGCGGTCGACGCCGACCACCGCCGCGGCCTGCTTGGCGACCAAACTCAGCAGGTCGTCGATCGAGCTCACCCGGGCGATCGCGGGTGTGATCCGCGAGAACGCCTCGAACGCGCGCTGCATCTGGCTGTTGGACATCGTGCCTTTCCTTCCGGGGCTCATCGCAGTAGCTCCATGGTCGCCATCGCGAGGATCTCCGCCGCTTCGGCGACGTCGGCGATCGCGATGTGCTCGTCGACGGTGTGGGCAAGCTCGAAGTCCCCCGGGCCGAAGACGATCGCCGCCGGCGAGCCGAAGCCGTCCGCCCCGGTCCGCATCAGCTCGACCGCGTCGACCCAGCCGCCGTTGAACTTGTCGACCGCGGGCTCGTGCTGGCCGAGCTCGGTGACCGCGGCTTCCAGTGCCTTGACGCCGCGGTGCTCGGGGTCGACTTCGCCCGGGCGCAGCCAGAGGCGGCCGGCGCCCATCGGCAGCACCTTGCGCTCGAAGCGGACCTCGCCGTCCTCCCGCTCGAGCGCCCGCAGGAAGGCGTCGATCGCGTCGCGGACCTCGTTCAGCGTCGCGCCGGGGGGCGAGAGGACCGAGAGCACGGCGTCGCAGCGGGCCGGGATCGCCCAGCCGCCGCCCGGCCGGGTGCGGATCGCGTTGGTCGTCACCCGCGGCTCGAACCAGCGCGAGTCGCCCCGCGGCAGCTCCAGCCGGCCCTCGTCCACGGCCTCGACCAGCTTCGCCATCTTGGTCACCGCGTTGATGCCCTGCTCGGGCTCGGTCGGGTGCGCGGTCCTGCCGATCGCGGTGATTTTCCAGGTCGAGATGCCGGGGTAGGCGATCTCGATCCGCCGGTTGCTCGTCGCCTCGGCCGACCAGATCGTGCCGACCCGCGGGATCACCCCGAGGTCCTCCATCAGCGTCGCGCCACGGAAGCCGTCCTCGCCGTCGGAGTCGGACATGAAGTAGATCGGGCCGCCGCGCGGCTGGCCGGAGCCGATCGTCGCGGCGGCGGCGCTGAGGAAGGCGACCAGCGAGCCCTTGCTGTCGACGGCGCCGCGGCCGTAGAGGACGCCCTCCTCGACCTGGGCGCCCCAGGGGTCGCGCGACCAGTCGGCGGGGACGGCGTGGACGGTGTCGAAGTGGGCGTCGAAGAGGACGCCGGGGCCGTCGCCCTCGCCCTCGATTACGCCGAGCACGAGCGGCACCTTGCGGCCCTCGACCGCGTAGGTCTCGACGCTCATGCCGATCTCGCGCAGGCGCTCGGACAGCCAGAGGTGGGCGGTGGTGTCCTCGCCGACGACGCTGCGGATGCCGACGATCTCGCGCAGCAGCCGCTCGCAGCGCTCCTCGGTGATCCCCGCCGGGCGGGTCTTCTGCTCGGTTGGCATGGGTGGCGTGTTTCCTTTCCTGGCTTCCTGGCTACGAGGTCGGTTGCTCCTGTGGGTGGCTCTCCTGGGGATCGCTCCGCTCGGGAGCGGGGTCGAGAAGTCGCGGGTGCTCGGTCAGCGCCATGCCGCCGTCGACCGGGATCGAGGCGCCGGTGATCCAGCGCGCCCGCTCGGAGACGAGGAAGGCGACGACGTCGCCGACCTCGGCTCCGGCGGCGATCCCGCGCAGCGGGGTCTGGGCGACGAAGGCCTCGGCGACCCCGGGCCGCGCCAGCGCCGGCTCCATCAGCGGCGTGCGCACGAGGCCGGGCAGGACCGCGTTGGCGCGGATGCCGCGCGGGCCCAGCTCCAGCGCCGCCGAGCGGACCAGCGCCTCGAGGCCGGCCTTGCTGGCGCAGTAGTGGCCGAGGCCGGCGACCGGGGCGGCGGAGTCGATCGAGGAGATGGCGAGGAAGGAGCCGCCGGCCTGGAGGCTCCGGCCGGCGGCACGAAGGACGTTGAAGGCCCCGGTGAGGTTGACGCCGAGCACGAGGTCCCACTCGCCCGGCTCGATCTCGAGCAGCGGCGTGACGCGGGCGGTGCCGGCGGCGTAGACGACGGCGCCGAGGCCGCCGGGAGACTCGGCGGCGCGCTCGACCGCGGCCTCGACCCCCTCGCGGTCGCGGACGTCGACGCAGATCGCGCCGGCGTCATCGGGGTCGGGACGGAGGTCGGCGACGACGGTCGACCAGCCGGCGGCGAGCAGGGCGTCGGCGCAGGCGCGGCCGATCCCGGAGGCGCCGCCGACGATCAGCGCGGCGCCGCTCATCGGCGGCCCTTCCGATGTTGACTTTCCGGCCCATATCCGGATAACCCACATCGCTGGATCAGACGCGCCACGTCATCTCTCCCTCCAGCAGCCCGGCGAGCTCGGACAGCGCGGCGGCGCCGGTGGCGCCGTCGACGACCCGGTGGTCGAAGGTGAAGGTCAGCGAGAGGGTCGGCACGACGGCGATCCCGCGCTCGCGGGGGACGGCCCGCTCGACCGTGCGCCCGACGGCGAGGATCGCGCTCTCGCCGGGGTTGAGCATCGCGTTGAAGCGGTCGACGCCGAAGCTGCCGAGGCTGGAGAGGGTGGCGACCGAGCCTCCCATCTCGGCGGCCCCGAGGCGGCCGGCGCGGGCCAGCTCGACCAGCCGCGCCCGCTCGAGGACGAGATCGGCGAGCCGCATCTCCTCGACCGCCCGCAGGACCGGGACCAGCAGGCCGCGCTCGGTGGCGACGGCGAGGCCCAGGTCGATCGACTCCGGACGGCGCAGCTGCGGCGGCGCGCCGCCGTAGGCGGGGATGAAGGAGGCGGCGAGCAGCGGGTGGCGGACCAGCGTCTCGGCCAGCCCCTGCAGCAGCAGGTCGACGACCCCGACCTTGGCCGGACCGGCGTCGGTGAGCCGCCGCTTCTCGGCCAGCAGCCAGCTCGCGTCGATGTCGCGGCTGAGCTGGTACTGGGGGATCAGCTGGCTCTCGGTGAGGCGGCGGGCGATCGACTGGCGGGTGGCGCTCAGCGACTCCAGGCGGCCGGCCGGGTCGGCCGGGGCGCGCTCGCGCGCCGCCCGCTCGACGTCGCCGAGGGTGATGCGGCCGGCCGGACCGCTGCCGCCGATCGACTCCAGGGCGAGACCGTGCTTGGCGGCGGCGCGGCGCGCGATCGGCGCCGCCCGCAGCCGGCGGGCGCCGTTGGCGCTCTCGCCGGCCGCGGCAGGGGTGGCGGCGCCGTCCTGCTCCGGGCGGGAGGGGACTGAACCCGGAGAGGCTTGGGAGGGGCTGGGGGCGCCGATCCGGACCATCGGGGCGCCGACCGAGACGGTCTCGCCGACCGTGACCAGGACGGCGGAGATCTCGCCGGACTCGGGGGCGGCGACCTCGGCGATCGCCTTGTCGGTCTCGACCTCGACGACGGTGTCGCCTGCGGAGACCGTGTCGCCGACCGCCACCAGCACCGCGGTCACGGTCCCTTCGGAGACCTCCAGACCCATCTGGGGCAAGACGACGTCCATTGCGAAAACGCTTTCCTCTCTCTTCCCAGCGCCTCCTGACGACGTCCTTCCCCTTATCGTCTGACAATCGACCCTAGCGGCTGCGACTTCTACAGTCAACAGCGGATTTTTCCCGCTTGATAATCGGACAATCTGGGACACTTTCGCGACGATGAGCACGAGGGCCGCCGATAAAGCCCCTGCAAACGCGCCGGTTCCCGAGGCGGAGCTGTTCGCGACGATGGCCCTGATCCGCGCCTTCGAGACGCGGGTCGCCGAGCTCTACCGCGACGGCGAGATCCCCGGCTTCGTCCACACCTCGCTCGGCCAGGAGGGCGTCGCGGCCGGCGTCGGCCTCGCCCTGCGCGAGGACGACTACGTCGCCACCACTCACCGCGGCCACGGCCACTGCTTGGCCCGCGGGATGGACGTCGACGCGATGATCGCCGAGCTGTTCGCCCGCGGCGCCGGGGTCTGCCACGGCAAGGGCGGCTCGATGCACGTCGCCGACCCGAGCAGGGGCCTGCTCGGCGCCAACGCGATCGTCGGCGCCAGCCTGCCGCTGGCGGTCGGCGCGGCGCTCTCCAGCAAGCTGCTCGGCCAGGGCCGGGTCGCGGTCGCCTTCTTCGGCGAGGGCGCGGTCAACCAGGGCGCCTTCCACGAGGCCGTCAACCTGGCGGCGATCCAGAGCCTGCCGGCGCTGCTGGTCTGCGAGAACAACGTCTACGCCGAGTTCAGCGACAGCCGGCTGATGGCGCGGGTGCCGAGCGTCGCCCGGCGCGCCGTCTCCTACGGGGTCGAGGCCGAGGTGGTCGACGGCAACGACGCCGACGCGGTCGCGCGCCTCGCCGCCGCGGCGGCGGCGCGCTGCCGCGAGGGCCTCGGCCCGTTCTTGATCGAGGCCGAGACCTACCGCTGGCACGGCCACTACGAGGGCGACGCGCAGCCCTACAAGCCCGAGGAGGAGGCGACCGCCTGGCGCGAGCGCGATCCGCTCGAGGTCTCCGCGCGGCGGCTCCGCGAGCGCGGCGAGGCGAGCGCGGAGGGGCTCGAGCGGGTGCGCGCCGAGGCCGGCGAGCGGGTCGAGGCGGCGATCGAGCGGGCCCGCGGGCTGCCGGCCCCCGACCCCGAGGAGGCCTACGCGGATGTCTACGGCGAGTGAGGCCAGGGGCGGCGGGGCGGCGAGCGGTGGCGGCGAACCCGGCGCGCCGGTCCGCTACATCGACGCGCTGAACGCCGGCCTGGCGGCGGCGATCGAAGAGGACGAGCGGGTGGTCCTGATCGGGATCGACGTCGGCGCCGGCGGCGGCATCTTCCGGGTGACCAAGGGCCTCTACGACCGCTTCGGCCCGCGGCGGGTGATCGACACCCCGATCAGCGAGATGGGCTTCGTCGGCGCCGCGGTCGGCGCCGCGATGACCGGCCTGCGGCCGATCGTCGAGATCATGTTCATGGACTTCGTCGGCGTCTGCATGGACCCGATCCTCAACCAGGCGGCGAAGCTTCGCTACATGACCGCGGGGGCGCTGGAGATCCCGATCGTCTTCCGGATGCAGACCGGGGCGGGCAAATCGGCCGGCGCCCAGCACTCGCAGAGCCTCGAGACCTGGTTCGCCCACGTCCCCGGCCTGAAGGTGGTGCTGCCGGGCAGCGTCGCCGACGCCCGCGACCTGCTGCTGGCCTCGGTCCGCGATCCCAACCCAGTCGTCTTCGTCGAGAACCGCCGCCTCTACTCGATGAAGGGCGACGTCGAGGCGGAGCCGCTGCCGCTCGGCAGGGCGCGGGTCGCCCGACCCGGCGAGGAGGTGACCGTGGTCACCTGGGGGCAGATGCTGCGCGTCTGCCTCGCCGCCGCCGAAGAGAGCGCGGCCTCGCTGGAGGTGGTCGACCTGCGCTCGCTCGTCCCGCTCGACATCGAGACGGTGCTGGACTCGACGCGGCGCACCGGCCGGCTGCTGATCGTCCACGAGGCGGTGCGGGACTTCGGCGCCGGGGCCGAGATCGCCGCCCGCGTCGCCGACCTGATGTTCGACGAGCTGCGGACGCCGGTGAAGCGAATCGGCGCGCCGCCGGTGCCGATGCCGTTCAGCCCCGACCTGGAGAGGGGTTTGATGCCAACCTCCAAAGCGGTTGCGAGCGCCGCCGAGAGCCTGAAAGCGGAGGGGTAGGGTTGCGGTTACATGTTGGGTCGCGGGAGCACCTCATGACCAGCGAGACCAGGGGCGGCGACAGCCACCTGGCTCAGCCGATCAAGATCGCCCGCGCGTACGAGCAGCTGGCCGGGCTGCTGCGCGAGCGGATCACCTCCGGCGATCTGCGCGAGGGCGACCGCCTGCCGTCGGAGACGGCGCTCGCCAAGCAGGCCGGGGTCAGCCGCTCGACCGTGCGCGAGGCGCTGCGGATCCTCGAGCAGAGCGGCCTGGTCGAACGGGCGAGCCCGCGGATCATGGTCGTCGCCGACCGCTCCGACGTCCCCGCCTTCCGCGAGCTGCGGCGGGAGCTGCGCCGCCACAACGTCACCTTCCACCACCTGCACGAGGCGATGATGACGCTCGACCCCGAGCTCGCCCGGCTGGCCGCGATCCGCGCCGACAAGAGCGACCTGAAGGCGCTGCACGAGCTGGTCGAGGAGCAGGAACGCCACCTCGACCACCTCGGCGAGTGGAGCCGGCTCGACGTCGAGTTCCACGCCCAGGTCGCGGAGATGAGCGCCAACCCGGCGCTGATCGTCGCCCGCCAGCCGATCAGCCAGCTGCTGCTGCCGGCGCTGCTGCGCTTCATGGACACGCGCGAGATGGCCGAACACGCGACGAAGTACCACCGGCGGATCCTCGGCGAGATGGACGTGCGCGATCCCGACACCGCCGCCTCGGTGATGCGCCGGCACATCAACGACTGGCGGACGGCCTGGGAGAAGCGCGGTTTGGATCTCCACCAAGAGATCCTCGATCTCTCCTACACCGGCACCGCGGAGCCCAATACGGTGGTCTCACCCCACCAGGAGGAGGAGAAATGGGCTTCGTCAAGCGACCGGAGGAGATCGCCCGTATCGAGCGCGCCCTGAGCTTCCCGCGCTTCGTCGGGGGCCAGATGCTGTCGGTGGAGTTCCTCACCGACGAGAGCGTCGTCGCGGAGGTGCTGCCGCCGCCGCTGGAACCGACCGCGACGCCGCAGGTGCGGGCGATGGTCGGCCGCTGGCAGTCGAACTGCGTCGGCGACTTCCACGGCGGGTCCATATATGTGAGCGCCCGCCACGAGGGCATCGAGGGCGAGTACGTGCTGGCGATGTACATGAGCGGCGACGTGCCGACGATCTACGGTCGCGACCTCTTCGGCGAGCCGAAGAAGATCGCCGAGAGCCAGCTGCTGCGGCGCGGCGACGTCTTCCGCGGCTGGATCGACCGCGGCGGCGCGCGGCTGATCGAACTGCACGGCGAGATGGCCAAGGACACGGGCGCCTTCGACGCCGAGGGCCACAACTTCAACTTCAAGGCCCGCCCGGCGGCCAACGGGGTCGGCCTGGAGGAGGACGCGATCCTCACCCGGGCCCACTTCGACGTCCGCGCGAGCGCCTCGATGGAGGGGGCGGGCAGCGTCGTCCTGCGCGGCACCGTGCACGACCCCCTCGACGAGCTGCCGGTGCGCTCGGTCCTCCGCGCCACCTACACCGAGTGCGACCTGATCGGCGCCTGCGAGGCGGTGGCCACGACGCCGGCCGAGGACTTCGTCCGGTACCACCACGGCCGCCACGACGACTGGAGCGAGCTCGACACCGAGTCGGCGAACGTCGTCCCGGTGGCCTGAGGCGAGCCACGCCCATTAGTCGTCCCGGTCCTGCTCGTCGGCACTGACCCGGCCTGATCTCGATCGTCGCCAGGACGCGCCCTGCATTTTGGCCCCTATGGATCCAAAATGCAGGGCGGAGCTCGCGGGTCTTCATGGAGCCCGTCCTGCGGGGACTATTCGCCGCGGTCGGCCTTGCCGCCGGTGCCGGTCAGGTAGGCCTGCTCGACCTCGCCGATGCGCTGGCGGGCCTCGGGGCCGGAGAGGTCGAGGGCGACGATGCCGCGGCGCATGACGATCGCGTGGTCGGTGTAGTGGAGGGCCTTGTGGGCGTGCTGCTCGACCATGACCACGGCGGTGCCCTGCTCGTCGGCGGCGCGGCGGACGGCCTGCAGGAGGCGGTCGACGACGAGGGGGGCGAGGCCGAGCGAGAGCTCGTCGGCGAGCAGCAGCTTCGGCCTGCGGCCGAGCGCCCGGGCGAGGGTCAGCATCTGCTGCTCGCCGCCGGAGAGCAGGCCGCCGCGGACGCTCATCCGCCGGCCCAGCTCGGGGAACAGGGCCACGGCCTCTTCGACGTCGACGCCGCCGATCCGCAGGTTGTCCCTCAGGCTCAGTCCCTTGAAGACCGAGCGCTCCTCGGTCACGTAGGACATCCCGTTGCGGGCGCGCTTGTAGAGCGGCGCCTTCGGCTTGATCCCGGCGAACCGGACCTCGCCGCCGAGCAGCGGCAGTTCGCCGGCCAGGGCCAGCATCGTCGTCGTCTTGCCGGCCCCGTTCGGGCCCAGCAGGCAGAAGACCTCGCCGGGGCGGACGTCGAAGCTGAGGTCGTGGACGACGGGCTGGCCGGCGTAGCCGGTGCTCATCGCCTCGACCGAGATCACCGGCCTCGGGGCGCTGCCGTTGTCGATCACGATCCCTCCTGTCCGGGGGCGGCGGCGGCCGGCTTGGCGGCGGAGGGCGGGCTGGTCTGCGCGTCCTCCTCCTCGCCGAGGTAGGCGGCGATCACCGCCGGGTCGTTGCGCACCTCGGCCGGCTTGCCGGCGGCGATCTGGCGGCCGAAGTCGAGCACCACCAGCTCGTCGCAGACCGACATCACGAAGGTCATGTCGTGCTCGACCAGCAGCACGGCGATCCCCCACTCCCTGGCCAGCCGCCCGACCAGGTGCGCGAGCTCGGCGGTCTCGGCGTCGCCGAGGCCGGCGGCCGGCTCGTCGAGCAGCAGCACGCTCGAGCGCGTCGCCACCGCCCGGGCCAGGGCGAGCAGGCGACGGCGCCCGTAGGGCAGGTCTTCGACCGTCCGGTCGAGGTCCGGCTCGAGCTCGAACTCGTGGATCGTGCTCAGCACGGTGTCGGGCAGCGGCACGTTCTTCGGCCAGACGAGGTCGCGAGCGTAGGAGCCGACGTCGCGCGGGTCCGAGGCGGCGCGCAGGTTGTCGAGCACGGTCGAGTCCTCGAACAGCTCCAGCGACTGGAAGGAGCGACCCATCCCGGCCCGCGCCCGGCGGGTCGCCGACCAGCGGCTGATGTCGGTGCCGTCGAGCAGCAGCCGCGAGCCGGGGGACATCCTGGTGAAGCCGGTGACAGCGTCGATCAGCGAGGTCTTACCGGCGCCGTTGGGGCCGATCAGCCCGATCACCTGGCCCGGCCTGACGGTCAGCGAGACGTCGTCGACGGCCACCGTGCCGCCGTATTTCACCGTCAGGTCGCACACCTCGAGCGCCATGCTCCTCTCGACCCTGCGCTCGCCGCGCGGTTTCGGCAGCGCCCGCGGCTGCGGCTCCCTGGGGGCGAGGAAGGGCAGCGGGCCGGCGAGCTTGCGGCGCAGGAAGGCGACCTGGGCGATCTGCTCCTTGACGATGCCGTTCTGGTTCAGCAGCAGGAGGAGGATCAGCGCGACGCCGCCGATCAGCGGGATGTACTTGCCGATCCCGCCGTCGATCGAGTTGAGCAGCCGTTCGGAGAAGGCGCCGGGCGCCAGGGTGGCGCCGATCACCGGCCCGAACAGGTAGCCGATGCCGCCGATCATCGCGTAGGCGACCATCGTGATCGAGTTGAAGGAGGTGAATTCGGCGAAGTTGATCGACGGGGTGCGGAAGGCGTAGAGGATGCCGCCGAGGCCGGCGATCGCCGCCGCCACCGCGAAGGCGTAGAGCTTCGCCCCGGCGACGCTGATCCCCAGCGCCGCCGCCGCGCGCTCGTTGGTGCGCACGGCGATCAGCCTGCGCCCGGCTCTGCCGCGCCGCAGGTTGGCGACGATCACGCTGACCACGACCAGGCAGGCGAGGGCGATCAGCCCGTAGCGGGTCGGGTGGGCGGCGGCGTTGATGTTCATCCCGAACAGTTCCGGTTCGCCGATCTGGGTGCCGCCGAAGCCACCGGTGTAGTCGGTGTTGCCGAACAGCACCAGCTCGACCGCGCTGCCGAGGCCGAGGGTGACGATCGCCAGGTTGATGCCGCGAGTTCGCACCGCCGGCAGCCCGAAGAGGATCCCCAGCGGGACCGTGGCGGCGATCCCGATCGCGATCCCGAGCAGGAACGGGATGCCGGTGGTCGCCAGCAGGCGCCCGGCGACGTAGGCGCCGAAGCCGGCGAAGGCGAACTGGGCCAGCGAGAGCTGCCCGGTGTAGCCGGTGAGGACGACGATCGAGAGCAGGATCACGCCGATGCAGATCGTCACCGTGAAGGCGTCGATCCAGATCGGCGGCGTGGTGGCGAGGAGGACGGCGCCGACCAGGGCGCCGAAGGCGATCCCCGGCCAGTTGACGCGGCCGGTGCCGATCGTCGGCAGCCGCTGCAGCAGGTAGTCGCGCAGCGGCAGCGCCTGGCCGCGGATCACCAGCCAGATGACGATGAGGATGAAGGGGACCGCGGTGCCGACGCCGGTCTGTTCGACGTAGCGGGTGACCTCGGTCTGGGCGATCCCGATCGCCAGGCCGGCGATCAGGGCGATCGGGAAGGAGCGGAAGCCGGCGACCAGCGCCGCCGCGGTGGCGGCGAGCACGAGGTTGGTCAGCACCGCCGGCTGCAGGGTGACGATCGGGACGATGAGGATCGCGGCGAGGCCGGCGAGGCCGCAGCCGAAGCCCCAGTTGAGGGCGGCGATGGTGTCGGGCGAGAGGCCGAGCGCGGAGGCCGAGCGCTCGCTCTCGGCGACTGCCGAGGTCGCCAGGCCGAAGCGGGTGTAGCGGTAGATCAGCCAGAGGCCGGCGGTGAGGACGACCGCGATCCCGAGCAGGATCAGGCGGTCGGCCGAGATGACGATCGTGTTGTGGATGTGGACGATGTCGGTCGGCAGGTCGCTGGGCACGAACTTCGAGGTCGCCGTGTAACGCAGGACGGCGATCGACTGAATCGTGATCAACACGCCGAGCGTGGCGATCACCCTGACCAGCGGCGCGCTGTGGCGCAGCGGCCGCATGATCAGCAGGTGGACGAGGGCGCCGAGCACGGTCGCGAAGGCGACCCCGGCGATGAGGCCGGGCAGGAACGCCCAGCCCTGGTTCGTGGTCAGCTCCCACCAGACGTAGGCGCCGGCCATGCCGATCGCGCCGAGGGCGAAGTTGAGGACCCCGGATCCGCGGTAGATGATGATCAGACCCTGGGAGGCGAGCGCGTAGGTGGCGCCGATCCCCAGCCCCAGTAGCGCGAAACGGATGACTTCTTCCACGAGTGCTCTCTTTCGCTCGGCGACGCCGCCGGCCCCGGGCGCGAGGCCCGGGGACCGGCAGCCGGTTGCCTAGGAACCGAAGGGCGGTCCGCAATCCATCGGTTTGCTGCCGCCCGCGATCTCGGAGACGTCTTCGAATTCGGTGCTGGCGGGGACCAGCTTGCCTTCCTCGAATTCGCTGTAGACGACGCAGCGATTCATCAGGCGGTCGAACCCTTCCGGCCCGCCGGTCTTACCCCACGGTTCCGCGAAGTTCTCCGGCGGGACCATGCCCGGCAGGTCGATTTTCGCCGTTTCGGCCGCTTTCAGGAAGGTCTCGTTGTCGACCGAACCCTTGATCGATTCGACCACCTGCTTGAACCCTTCGTAGGCGGCCCAGGTGCCCATGCCGCCGAGGCTGTTGTAGTCCTGGGACGGATCGGCTTCGTAGGTGTCCAGCGCTTCCCGGTATTCGCCCCACGCCTCGGTGGAGATGTCGGGGTACATGCCGGCGTTGACGTCCCCTTCGACGACTTCCTCGAAGCCCTTGACGGCGTTTTCGTTGAAGTTGCCCTGGGGGCCGTACATTTTCGCTTCCGAACCGGACTGGGCGAAGGCCGGCATCCAGGCGATGTACGGCGTTTCGGAGACGATCATCACCAGGCAGTCAGCGCCGCCCGAGGTCGCTTCGGCGACCTGTGGGCTGTAGTCCTGCGCGGTGGCCGGCAGGGTGACGAACTTGCCGATCTTGGTTTTCAGCGATTTGGCCGCGTTTTCCATCAGCGGCTCGAAGGCTTCGGCGCCTTCGATGATCACGCCGTTGATGCTCTGGCAGCCGTCGTCGACCGCTTTTTTCACCAGGCCGACCGAGTACAGCGGCTGGTTCCCCATCGGGAAGCTGATCGGCGAGGTCAGTTCGGTCGGCGCGATCGCGCAGCAGTTACCGAACTGCGCCACCTTGCCCTTTTCCAGGATCGGGATGACGGCGTCACCGGTGAAGGTGAAGTTGCCCACCACGGCGACGGCGCCGCCGGCCACCGCTTCGCGGGCGCAGGCCGCCGCGGCCGTCGGGGTGCCGTGCGCATCGCAGAAGTGGGCCTCGAGCGGTCGCCCGGCGATGCCCCCGTGCGTGTTGACCCATTCCTGGTACACACGCTCGGTTTCTTCGATGTTTTTGTACTGCGGGCCTTCGGTGTTGACGTCGGTGTAGGTCCAGGTGACGATCGGGTCACCGGTGACCTTTTCTTCCTGGCTCGCTTCGCCGCCACTCGATTCCTCCGACGGGCCGCTCGACGAGCCGCCGCCTCCACAGGCGGCAAACAACAGCGCGCAAGCGACGAGCGCGAAGATGGCCACGAGGGACCACTTTGAGTTCCCCGCTATGCCGCGGGCGTGTTGCTTCATCGACTTGTCCTCCTCGGGTAGCAAAGCCGGACTTGTGAGCTAGCGTACGAGCGGCGTTGAGGCCGCGGGGGGGCTTTGCCGAGGGGGGGTTGGAGAATCACCAAGCCGCTTGCAAGGCGGCTTGGAACCTCCCTCAAGCACCCGCGCACGCGGGCTTGAGACGGTTCTCAGAGCACCCTGTGGACGCGGTATTCGACCACCGGGCCGGGGTGCAGCCGGCCCTCGCCGACGAACAGCGTCCGGTTGACCCAGGCGTAGCGGGGGTCGCCGCACTCCAGGCGCGGGGCGGTGCGGAAGTAGTGCTCGGAGTAGTCGCTGGAGCGCTCGCCGGCGTTCGCCGCGTGGGCGGCCTCGGTGTACTCGATGAGGCCGAGGTACTGGACGTAGATCGCGGCGCCGTCGTCGGTGTGGATGGTCAGCCGCACGTCGAGGCGGCCCCAGCCGTCGGGCCCGACCAGGACCCAGTCGGCGCCGCCGCTGCCGACGCTGCCGCTGATCCGCTCGCCGCGAACCTCGCCGCCCAGCACCTCGCGGATCCGCCGGTTGCCGAACGGCCCCTCGCCGACCGCGACCGCCGGGGCGAGGCGGGCGTTGAAGGTGAACTCGTGCGCGAGCACCATCTCGCTCAGCGCCTCAGGGTGACGCTGACGCCGCCGCGGGTGGCGCTCAGCCCGCGGGCCTGCGAGGCGGCCAGCAGGTCCTTCAGCCAGGGCAGCCCGTCGGGGCCGCCGAGCGGCAGGATCGGCTCGATCGGGTTGGCGGCCGCGTGCATCGCGTCGACGTCGTTGCCGGGGATCAGGTAGCGCAGCAGCAGCTCCTCGTCGGAGAGGTTCTCGCCGTACTCCTCGCGGATCTCCTTCAGGCTCGGCTGCGGCGCGTGGCCGATGGCCATCATCTGCCTGCCGCGCTCGGTCGCCGCCGCGCGTTCGGTCAGCTCCGGGTCGACCTCGCCCGGCGGCGTGCCGTACCAGCCGGCGACGTACATCAAATTCTCGTCGGGGATCGTCGCGTAGCGCTCGCCCTGGACGACGTTGAGCAGCGCCTGGATCCCGACCAGCTGCGAGAACGGGGTCGCCATGATCGGCCAGCCCATCTCGGCGCGGACCCGGATCGCCTCCTCCAGCACCTCCGGCAGGCGCTCGGTCATCCCCACCTGCTTCAGCTGTTCGCGCAGCGTACCCATCATGCCGCCCGGGAACTGCTGCTGGATGTTCGCCACCTGGTACTCGACCGGGGCGCCGCGGGCGAACCCCTCCTGGTCGGCGAGGGCGCCGAAGTGCTCGGCCACCTCGGCGACGCGGCTGTCGTCGAGCGCGACCTCGTGGCCGAGCCGGCGCATGTTGTCGATCGTCACCTCGGTCGAGGGCATCGAGACGCCGTTGGCGAGGGTGGAGACGGCCGAGTGGAGGATGGTCACGCCCTCCTCGACGCCGATGATGTGGTTGAGGTTGGCCATCGCGGTGCGGTTGTGGAAGTGCATCTCGAGGGGCAGGCCGGCGGCGGAGGCGCGCTGCTGGCAGAGGCGGATCCAGCGGCGGGCGCGCTCGGGCCCGAGCACCCCGGCCTCGTCGCCGAGCAGGATCGTCTCGGCGGCGCCGCCAGCGATCATCCGCGAGATCACGTCGGCGTAGTAGTCGTCGGTGTGGACCGGCGACTCGGAGAAGTTGAGCTGCGGGGAGGGCCGCAGGCCGGCGTCGCGGGCGAGCTTCGCGACCCGGAT
>DATAEW010000071.1:0-2774 GCA_036257815.1 Solirubrobacterales bacterium | reverse complement strand
GCGGCGCCGATTCCGCTGCTCGCTCCGGTGATCAGCATCACGGGCCTCTCCGCCATCTCGGCGTGATTCTCCCAGACGGCCAACGCCGGCCTGCCCAGCCGCTCTTGCGATAATCCGGAACCCCTCGATGGACCCCCAGCGCAAGCGAAAGATCCGGCTCGTCGTCGCCCTCTCGGCTGCGGTGCTGCTCGCCGTGGCCCTCATCTACACCTCCTTCAGCGCCTCGACCGAGGCGAAGCAGCCGTCGCAGCTGCTCTCCGCCACGCCGGGCCAGAGCTACGACCTGACCGGCAGAGTGGTGCCTGGCACGGTCGCCCACCGCGGCAGCGGCCTGCGCTTCCGCGTCGCCGACCGCAACGATCCCAGGCAGAGCATTCCGGTCACCTACAGCGGCACTGTGCCGGACCCGTTCCGCGGCGGGCGCGAGATCGTCCTCACCGGCCAGGTCGAGAACGGCACCTTCGTCGGGGACCGCGACACGCTGGTCACCAAGTGCCCCTCGAAATTCACGGAGGCAAAGAATCAATAGCCTCGGCAGCGCTGCCCTGGCGCTCGCCTTCCTGACCGCGCTCTTCGCAGTCTTCGCGGCCCTTGCCGGGCGCCACGGGGACCGGCGCTGGGTGCACTCCTCGCGGCGTGCCGTCTACGCCCTCTGCGGGCTGCTGACGATCTGCGTCGTCGCGATCGAGCTCGCCTTCGCGCGCGACGACTTCTCGCTCAACATCGTCGCCCAGCATTCCTCGACCACAACGCCGGCCTTCTACAAGCTGACCGCGATGTGGTCGAGCCAGGAGGGCTCGCTGCTTCTCTGGGCCTGGGTGCTCTCGATCGCCGCCTCGGCGGCGCTCTACGCGACCCGGGACAAGCTGCGGGAGATCGTCCCCTACGCGACCGCGGTGATGGCCGCGATCGCGGCCTTCTTCGTCGGCCTGATGCTGTTCGCCGGCGGGGTCAACCCGTTCGCGACGCTGAGCCCGGTGCCGGCCGACGGCGTCGGCCTCACACCGCTGCTCCAGCACCCGAGCATGATGATCCACCCGCCGATGCTCTACTCGGGGTACGTCGCCTTCACGATCCCCTTCGCCTTCGCCGTCGGCGCGCTGATCACCCGCCGCCTCGACGCCGCCTGGATCCGCTCCACCCGGCGCTTCGCGCTGATCGCCTGGACATTCCTCGGCCTCGGCCTGCTGCTCGGCGCCCGCTGGAGCTACACCGAGCTCGGCTGGGGCGGCTACTGGGCCTGGGACCCGGTCGAGAACGCGGCGCTGATGCCCTGGCTGATGGCCACCGCCTTCCTGCACTCGATCATGGTCCAGGAGAAGCGGGGGATGCTGAAGGTGTGGAACGTCTCCCTGATCGTCGCCACCTTCTCGCTGGCGCTGCTCGGCACCTTCCTCGTGCGCTCCGGCGTGCTGCAGTCGATTCACGCCTTCGGCGACTCCACCGTCGGCCCATACATCCTCGGGCTGATCGCCGCCGTCCTGATCGGCTCGACGGCGCTGATCGTCTCCCGGCTCGACGACCTGCGCTCCGGGAAGCGGATCGACTCGCTCGCCTCCCGCGAGGCGGTCTTCCTGGTCAACAACCTGCTCTTGGTGGCGCTCACCGTGGTGATCTTTTGGGGCACCTTCTTCCCGCTCATCTCCGAGGCCTTCACCGGTGAGAAGGCTTCGCTGGCGGCGCCCTGGTTCGACCGCTACACAACCCCGCTTGCGGTCGTCCTCGTGCTCTTCACCGGGATCGGCCCGCTGCTCGCGTGGCGGCGGATCTCCTGGGAGTCGGCGAAGCGGGTCTTCCTCTGGCCGGGGGCATTCGCACTCCTCGTCGCCGCGCTGCTTGTGCTCTTCACCGACGCCTCGAAGAACCTCTGGGCGCTCGGGCTATTCGCCTTCGCGGCCTTCAGCCTCGCCGCCCTCACGCAGGAGTTCTGGCAGGGGGCGAGCGCCCGGCGCTCGCTCTCGGGTGGCTCGATCCCGGCGGCTCTGCTGGGGGTGGCTGCGCGCAACCGCCGCCGCTACGGCGGCTACATCGTTCACGCGGGGATCGCCGTGCTCCTGATCGGGATCGCCGCCTCCTCGAGCTTCCAGACCAACCGCGACATCAGCCTGCGTCCCGGGCAGAGCGCGAAGGTGAACGGCTACGAGCTGAGCTACCGGCGGCCGACCGTGGACGTGAACGATCGCCGCATCGCCTTCGGCGCCGTGCTCGACGTGCGCCGGGACGGCAAGCGCTTCGCGCTGCTCACCCCGAGCCGCCAGTACTTCCGGCCGACCGGCGTCCCGACCCGCACGATCCGCAGCTTCTTCGAGGGCGAGGCGACCAGCGAGGTCGGGCTGAAGGCCGGGCTCCGCAAGGACTTCTGGACAGCGATGCAGCCCAACATCAGCGGCGTCGAGCGGCGCGCCACGATGGCGGACGAGAAGTTCCGCGCCCTGATGGCGGTGGTCGCCCAGCGCGTGCGGCAGGACCCCGGCCAGGCCGCCGGCGCCGCGCGCTTCGCCCAGCAGGTGCTCGACCGCACCGTCGACAAGGTCGCCCGCCTCTACCTCAAGCAGTCGCCCCCGGTCACCTTTCGCGTGATCGTCAACCCGCTCGTCTCCTGGATGTGGATCGGGGCGCTGATCGCCCTCGCGGGCGCCGTGATCGCGATCTGGCCGACACCGGGGGCGCGCCGCCGCCGCGTCAGCAGCCTCTACGGGGCGCGCCTCGGCCGCGAGCTCTCGCGCGCCTGACCGCGCGGCGCTGATGGAGGTCCTCCTCGGCGCCCTGCTGCT
>DATAEW010000066.1:0-46328 GCA_036257815.1 Solirubrobacterales bacterium | reverse complement strand
GACGCAGGATGCAGCCTTTGCCGGTTGGCAAAGGCAAATCCGAGGACGCCGCCACGGACGGTGAGACGCCGCCGGGGTGGTGCGGAACTTACGACTCAGGACACTAGGGGAGTCGGGTGCCCCTGCCGGCGGCTTGTACTTTTTCGAAGAAAAAGTTGAGCCGGCAGGGGCACCCGACTCCCCCTCGATAGCCTTCCAGCGCGATGGCC
Source organism: Solirubrobacterales bacterium (assembly GCA_036257815.1). Lineage (GTDB taxonomy): Bacteria > Actinomycetota > Thermoleophilia > Solirubrobacterales > 70-9 > VAYN01. Next base: position 46,119 of record DATAEW010000066.1, on the reverse strand, counting down.
ACCTTCACGTATGAGCGTCTGATCGCCGCTCCGCCGGAGACCGTGTTCGACGTGCTGACCGATCACCGCGGCTACGCCAAGATCACCCAGCTGCGGCGGGCCGAGCTGGAGCGCGAGGGGGAGCCGGCGCCGAACGGGGTCGGCGCGATCCGCGTCCTCACCGCTGTCGGCCCGCCGATGCGCGAGGAAGTGGTCGCCTACGAGCGGCCCAGCCGCTTCTCCTACACCGTGCTCTCAGGGCTGCCGTTCCGCGACCACCTCGGGACCGTCGAGCTGGCGCCCGAGGGCGACGGCACGCGGATGGTCTACGCCGTCCGCACGACGCCGACCGTGCCGCTGGCCGGGACCGCCGCCGTCGGCGCCGTCAAGCTGGCGATCAAATCGCTGATCGGCGGCGTCGCCAAGGAGTCCGAGCGGCGCGCCGCGGCCAGCTGACGCGTGCCGCGCCTGGAGCTGCACCGAAACCGCGCCGCGGCGATCGTCCTGCTCACTGCGGGCCTGATCGTCAGCCTGGCGATCGCCTACGACCAGCTGAAGCGCCCGGCCGACGTCCACAACGAATCGGTGCCCTTCAGGCCCGAACCGGCTCCGCAGCCGCCGCCGAAACCGCAGACCGTCAACTGGCCGATCTTCGGGCTCAACCCGGCGCGCACCCGCTACCTGCCGGCAAAGGGGATCAAGCCGCCGTTCAGGCTGCTCTGGCACTACACCGAGAAGCCGCTGCTCGAGTTCCCGCCGGTCTACGCCCACGGCCACCTCTACGCGGTCAACAACAGCGGCGTTGCCTTCGCCCTGGACGCCGACACCGGCAGGGTGCTGTGGGAACGGCGGATCGGGCGGCTCAACGCCTCCTCGCCCGCCTACCACAAGGGCCGCCTCTACATCGTCAACCTGGTCCCCGGCCACATCGTGAAGATGGACGCGAAGACCGGCAAGATCATCTGGAAACGGCTGCTGCCGGGGCGGGCGGAGTCCTCGCCGCTGGTGCTCGGCCGCAGCGTCTACTTCGGCTGCGAAAACGGCTACCTGTACTCGCTCAGCACGCGCAATGGCAACATCCGCTGGGCGACGCGGCTCGGCGGCCCGGTGAAGTCGGCCCCCGCCTACCGGCACGGCGTCCTCTACGTCGGCGACTACGGCGGGTACATGAACGCGGTGCGGGCCGCGGATGGCGAGCTGGTCTGGCAGAGCGGCTCGCTCGGCCCGGGCTTCGCCGCCTCGGGACAGTTCTACTCGACGCCGGCGCTGGCCTTCGGCCGCGTCTACGCCGGCAACAACGACGGCCGCGTCTACAGCTACGACCAGCGGGACGGGACGCTGGCCTGGAGCCACTCGACCGGCGGCTACGTCTACTCCGGGCCGACCGTGGCCGAGACGGCGCACGCGCCGCCGACCGTCTACGTCGGTTCGTTCGACGGCAACATCTACGCGCTCAACGCGCGCAACGGCGAAACCCGCTGGTACCACGAAACCGGCGGCCAGGTGGTCGGCTCGCTCTCGGCGGTCGGCAACATCGTCTACGTCGCCGAGTTCACCGACACCTCGACGGTCGGCTACGACATGCGCAGCGGGCGCGAAATCTTCCACTACAAAACCGGCACCTACACGCCGGTGATCTCCGACGGCCGCCGCATCTACCTGACCGGCTACTCGAGCATCAACGCCCTGGAGCCGATCCACCCGAAGATCAAGGTGCTGCCGGCGCAGAAGGCGCGGGCCGTGAAGCGCCGCGCCGCGCCGCGCAAGGCGAAGGCCCGCGCTAAGGCGAGGGCGCGATCAGCACGGAGGCGCGCCCACCGCCACCGACGAGGGCGCCACGTTCGAGCGCACGCCGCGAAACACGGACGGGCCGCGAAGCGCGGTAACGGGTCAGGGTGAAGTCGTAGGAGACCGGCCCCGAGCCGGCCCGGTGGAAGGCGGGCGGCAGCAGGTGGCCGGCCCGCTCGGTCGCCGCCGCCGAGCCGACGAGGTCGATCTGGCGCAGCGCCGGCAGCGTCCCCTTGGCGACTTCGGCCCCGAGGTAGTAGCGCAGCGGCTGGCTGGCCGCGTAGCGGTTGGCGACCACCGCGTCGTGCGGGCCGAGCGCCCCGACTTCAGACGCCGCGTTGCGCAGGTCCTCGCGCTGCAGCCGCGGCAGTCGGTCGATCTCCAGCGTGAAGATCAGCGAGCAGATGCAGAAGGCGCTCGCCAGGGCGATCCCGAGCCGGCCAGCGCGGCGGACGCCGAAGCCGGCGCCGAGCAGGATCGACAGCGGGGCGAAGGCCGGCAGCATGTTGCGGCCGTCGAAGTAGTCCGAGCCGGCGGCGGCGAGCAGCAGCGGCAGGGCCACGGCCCCCCCGCCGACCGAGGCCGCGATCCCGGCGCCGCGGCGCTCCTCGGGATCGCCGCGCCACAGCAGCAGCGCCAGCGCCGCCAGCGCCAGCAGCAGCGGCACGCCGAGCGGGATCGGACCGGGCTGCCGCGCCCCATGCTCGTCGCCGTTGTCGCCGCCGACAAGCTTCGCCGTCGCTCGTTCGAGCCGTTCGCCGATCGGCTGCGCGGCGATCCAGCCGGCATGCGCGTGGTCGCGCTGCTGCAAGGCGATCGGCAGCAGGAGGGCGGCCATCGCGAGGATGCCCAGCACGGCCAGAGCGGCCTTGCGGCGGTCGGGCCCGGCGATCCCGGCGCCGCGCTCCCCCGACCCCTCTGCGGTTTGTAACCCCCTGGGTGACAAAGTGCGGGGGGCAGGCCGGCCGGCTAGCAGCAGCAGCACCGCCTCGGGCACGATCACGAAGCCGGCGAAGTAGTGGGTCGCCAGCGCCAGGGCCGAGCTGAGCGCCCACCAGGCGAGGTCGCGCCTGGCGCCGCTGCCGCGCCTGGCGCCGCCGCCGGGCCTGGCGCCGCCGCCGCGCCGGGCGCGGGCGAAGAAGAGGAAGGAGAGCGCGGTCAGCAGGAAGACCAGCGCGTAGGCGCGGGCGTCCTGCGAGAACCAGATCAGGACCGGGCTGACGGCTACCGCTGCGGCGGCGATCAGGCCGGCCCGGCGCGGCAGCGGCAGCGCCACCGCGCCGAGGTAGACGACGGCGATCGAGGCGGTCCCAGCCAGCGCCGAGAGCGAGCGCAGCCAGACCTCGCCGGTGCCGAAGGGCCGCGTCCAGAGCCAGGCGACCAGGTAGTACAGCGGCGGCGTCGACTCGCTGTTGGGGACTTCGGAGAAGGTGTCGAAGAAGCTCGGGTGCAGGACGCGGCCGACCGTCACCGCCTCGTCGTAGCGGTAGCTCTGCAGGTCGAGGGTGGCGAAGCGCAGGACCGCGCCCAGCGCCACGATCCCTGCCAGGATCCAGAGGTGGGGGGATTGCCCGAGGCGGCGGATCGCCGGCATCGGGCGGAGATACTACGTAGGCCCTGCGAGGGTTCGCCGCGGCCGCCCGCGGCGCCGCCCGCTTACCGGGAGGCGATCCCGCCCGGCGGCGGCGGTGGCAGGTGCGGGGGGTCGGGCGCGAAGGAGGGGAAGCGGCCGGTGTGCAGGCGCGCCCGCAGGACCCCCAGGCTGGCCGAGTAGTTCTGGATCCGGTAGCTGCTGGTGCTGCCGAAGTCCTGGTAGTAGACGAGCATCTTGCAGCCCCGGTGGCGTTCGACCCAGGTGAAGAGGCTGCGCACGAAGCTCGGGTCGTCGCCGCTTTCCACGCCCCACTCGGTGATCGCGAAGGGCTTGTTCGAGTAGCGGCGGTAGAGGCCGGTCAGCGACTTCCATTCCGGATAGGCGGCGTAGAAGTCGGTGCCCGCCCAGTCGACCCACTTGTCGCCCGGGTAGTAGAAGCGGGGCCGGTTCCGCGGCACCGTTGGGGAGCCGGACGGAAGCGGGCTCCAGACGATCGCCACCGGCGCCTTCGGCAGCCCCGCGACCTGGACGGTCAGCGGCGGCAGGCCGGCTTCGTGCAGCCGTTGGTTGATCCTCCTCGCCCTGCCGCCGCCGTGGACGATCACGTAGATGCGGCGGAAGGCGAGCCTGTACCAGCGCGGCGTGTGGGCGGAGTCGCGCCGGTTGCCGGCGCAGTCGTAGGAGGCGTAGACGTTGAGGCAGCGGTTGGGCTCGCCGAGCGGCCGCAGGTAGGCGCGCATCCGCTTGGCGTAGAAGAGCTTGTTGAGGCGGACCAGGTATTCGTCGCCCAGTCCTTCGGCGATCTGCCGCGGGTTGACGATCTCGTGGCCGTCGCCGGGATCGGCGGTGGTGATGTGGAGCATCGGGCGCGCGCGGGCGATCTGCCAGCGGCGGATCGAGTCGGGGAATTCGCTGCCCCAGGTGCGGAAGGACTCGATCACCGCCGGGTGCTTGTGGGTCGATTTGCTGAATTCGCCGAACTGGGCCGGGTTGCCGGTGTCCGAGACGCCGAAGAAGACCTTCTTGCCGCGCGGTTCGAGCGGCCCGGCGTGGGCCGGCGCGGCGGGCGCCAGCGCCAAGAGCACGGCGAGGGCGGCCGCGATCGCGACCCGGATCTCAGAAAGCGGCACGGGGACGCGTATGGTCGCAAGCGGCGAGGGGAAGCTTCGGCTCGAGGCCGGTCGGTGCAACCACCGTTGCGCTTGCGGTGCGCTCAGGCGGCAACCGAGCCTGCGTGCCGGGCGACCAGCGCCAGCACCTCTTCGGCGTACTTGCCGACGAACGCTGGGCCGACCCCGTGGATCGCCAGCAGCTCGGGCCGGCTCCTCGGCCGGGCAGCGGCAATGCCGGACAGAGTGCGGTTGCTGGCCACGGTGAAGGCGGGCTTTCCGGCCGCGGCACGCAGGCGCCAAGTTTTCAACTCTTCGAACAATGGTGCGTCAGCTGGAGCGGGTTCTCCGGCGGGTGGCGCCGTAGGGGGACCCACCCCCGAGGAAGCTTTAGCTACCGCAGGGGGTGGGGGGTCCCCCGCGGCGACAGGACCCGCCGGCGAGCTCGCTCCCCGGCGCGGTCGCACGGCGATCGTCTGCGGATCGGGCAACCAGTCCCGCTGGTCGCAGACGTCGCAGCAGCGCTCCAGGGGCGCCCCGGCGGTGCGGTCGCTGAAGTGGTCGAGCAGGGAGCGGCGGCGGCAGCGGTCGGAGTAGATGAAGGATTTGATCGCGTGGTAGGCGCGCCAGCCGCGCTCGTGGGCGATCGCCAGCTCCGGGTCGCCGGCGCGCTGCTGGTTGAAGCGCACCAGCCGGCCGAGGTCGGCTTTCATCGCCAGCAGCACCGCCCGCGCCGGCAGCCCGTCGCGGCCGGCCCGGCCCGCCTCCTGGTAGTAGGCCTCGACGCTGGTCGGGATCGCCATGTGCCAGACCGAGCGCACGTCGGCTTTGTCGACCCCCATCCCGAAGGCATTGGTGGCGACGATCACTTCCGCCTCGCCGCTCATGAAGCGGTGCTGGACCGAGCTGCGCTCCTCGGCCTCCATTCCGGCGTGGTAGGGCAGGACCCGCAGGCCGGTGGCGCGCAGCGTCCCGGCCACCTCGTCCGTGTCGCGGCGGGTGCCGCAGTAGACGATCGCCGGCCGGTTGGCGGGGTCGGCGAGGCCGGCCTCGAGCAGCGCCTGGCGCCTTGCCTTCGACCCCTTGCCCTCCAGGGAGACGACGTCGAAGGAGAGGTTCGGCCGGTCGAAGCCGGAGCGCACCTGCAGCGGGTCGCGCATCCCGAAGCGGCTGGCGATCTCCGCCGCCACCGGTTTCGTCGCCGTCGCCGTGCAGGCCATCACGGTCGGCCGCCCGAGCCGCTCGGCGATCTGCGGCAGTCGCAGGTAATCGGGGCGGAAGTCGTGGCCCCACTCGGAGACGCAGTGCGCCTCGTCGACCGCGATCAGGTCGATCCGCCGCTCGGCCAGGGCGTCGAGGAAGAGGTTGGAGGCGAAGCGCTCCGGCGCGCAATAGACGATCCGCGCCTCGCCGCGGACCTGGCCCAGCGCTTCGCGGACCGCGCCGTCATCCATCCCCGAGGAGATCATCGCCACCGGCTGGCCCCGGGCCGTCAGCCGCTGCCACTGGTCGCGCATCAGCGCGATCAGCGGGCTGACGACGATCGTCAGGTCCGTCGAGGCGAGTCCGGGCAGCTGGTAGCAGAGGCTCTTGCCGCCGCCGGTCGGCATCACGATCAACGAGTCGCGGCCCTCCAGGGCGGCGACGACCGCCTCGCGCTGCCCCGGCCGCCACTCGGCGTAGCCGAGCTCCCGCAGCAACGCATCGGCCCTGTCTCCGGTGTCGCTCATCCCCGGCGAGCGTATGTCATTCGCTCGCCGCGATCTGCGCCGGCGCCTGCGAGAGCTTCTCGGCCAGGACGTCGATCGATTGCGCCAGCTTGCGCGTGTCCGCCTCGGCCAGCGCCGTGTAGGGGACGAAACCGTCGCCGCGGCGGTAGGGCTTCAGTTCGGTGTAGGCGGCGGCGAAGTCGGCTTCGATCTCCTCGGTCAGCTCCGGGTCGGAGCCGCTGAGCAGCGGCTCGACCGCCTTGAAGGCGGCCTGCGCCCCTTCCACGTTGGCCTCGAAGTCGACCAGGTCGGTGTGCGAGTAGCGCTCCTCCTCGCCGGTGATCTTCGAGGCCGAGACCTCGCCGAGCAGCTCGTTGGCGCCGTTGGCGATCTGCGTCGCCTGCAGTTCGACCGTCTCCACCTGCTCCGCCAGCTCTTCGACGTCGGCCTGCAGTCGACGGGCGACGGGGGCCATCCCCTTGGTCGTGCCCTCGATCCAGAGCGCTTTCTCGATCCGGTGGAAGCCGCCCCATTCGCCCTTCGGCACGTCGTTCTCGCGCGCGTCGATCCGCGGGTCCAGGTTGCCGAAGGACTCGGCCACTGGCTCGATCCGCTCGTAGGGGACCCGGGCCGGGACGTAGAGCGCCTTCGCCCGCGCCAGGTCGCCGGTGAGGACCGCGGCGACGAAGGGCTGCGTCCTGGCCACCAGCTCGGCGGTGTTCCGCTCCAGGTAACCGCGGTACTCGGTGACGGCCGCTTCGCCCTTCGGCGTGCTCTGCGCCGCAGCCTCGCCGGTCACGGTCAGCGTCCCATCTTCCTCCTCGCCGCCGTTGCAGCGCAGCGTGTAGGTGCCCTTTTCGAGGGTCAGGGAGAAGCTGCCGGAGAGTCCCTCGGTGAGGTTCTCCTTCTCGCCGAGGATCGTTTCGCCGTCCAGCACCTCGGCCTCGGTGACGCTGGCGCTGCCGGCGTTTTCGATCTCGAACTCGAGCGGGCCGGCGGGGACGGTGAGGTCATGCGGTTCGCAGCCGGCGTCGGTCAGCTTGACCGAGACGGTCTTGGCGCCGGCCGGCGCCGCGTCGCTGGAGGACCCGCAGGCGGAAGCGAAGAGCGCCAGGCCGCCGGCGGCAAGGGCGCTGAGAAGTGGGAAAACGAGTTTTCTGTTCATAGTTAGGGCACCCTAACAAAAACCGACGGATGAGGTCGGAATACGGTCCCTCCCCGGGTGGCAGTCATTTGGGACACATGGGATCCGAAATGACTGCCACTCGAGGAGGGTCAGCCGAGGAGCCCTTCGCCCACGTATCCGCCCGGGCGGGTCCCGGGCGGGACGGCGAAGACGGCGCTCCCGACGTGCCGGATGTACTCGTTCAGCGCGTCGAACTGCCCGAGTCGCCGCTGGATTGTCGCGAACTGCTTCTCCGGGTCTCGCTGGAAGCAGATGAAGAAGGTGCCGGCTTCGAGCTCGCCAAGGCTCTCGTCGACGCCGTCGGTGAACGAGTAGCTGCGGCGGAGGATCTGGCCCTCGCCGTTTTCGACCGCGGCGGCGAGGCGGACGTGGGCGTTCTCCGGGATCACCGGGTGGCCGTTTCGCGTCTCGGCGAGCGGCAGCGGTTCGAACTCGTCCTCGCCGCCGAGCGGCGCCCCGCTGTACTTGTGGCGGCCGATCGTCCGCTCCTGGTCCTGCAGCGAGGTGCGGTCCCAGATCTCGAGCAGCATCCGGATCCGGCGCGTGACCAGGTAGCTGCCGCCCCTCATCCAGCCCGGCCCCTCGTCGCCGACCCAGACGAACCGCCGCATCGCCTCGCCGTCCTCGGCGCGGATGTTGGCGGTGCCGTCCTTCATCCCCATCAGGTTGCGCGGCGTGTCCTGCTTGCGGCTGGTGGTAGAGGTGCGTCCGAAGCCGAGCTGCGACCAGCGCATGACCACCGCTCCGCGCCCGATCCGGGCCAGGTTGCGGATCGCGTGGAAGGCGACCTGGGGATCGTCGGAGCAGGCCTGGACGCAGAGGTCGCCGCCGCTTTCCAGCTCGTTCAGCTCGTCGCCGGGCAGCGGCGGGATCGGCCGCAGGGCGGCCGGGCGCCGCGTCGCCAGGGCGAGGCCGGGCTTCTTGAACAGGCTGGGGCCGAAGCCGAAGGTGACGGTGAGGCTGGAGGGCAGGAGGTCGACGGTCTCGCCGGTGTCCTCGGGCGGCGCCAGCGGCACTTCGTTGACCTCGCCGACCAGCTTCCCCGCGCTCATTTCCGCTGCCGCCACGCTCCACTCGCGCAGCAGCTCGCGCAGCTCGGCCGCGCTTTCGGTGCGCAGGTCGAAGGCGGCGAAATGCAGCCGGTCCTGGACCGGCGTGTCGATCCCCGCCTGGTGCTCACCGTGGAAGGGGACCGTGCCGGTCCCGCCGGCATTCGCTTCCGCGGCCTCCTGGCCGGCCAGGTAGCCGCCGGCGCCGAGGCCGACTCCCGCGGCACCGAGGCCTGCTGAGGTCAGCAGCCTGCGCCGGGTGAGCGGGCTCATGCTCAGGCGGGGTTCTCGGCGGCGCCGACCCGGGCGCGCACGCCGCGACGCCGGCGACCGCGCCACGGCCGGATCTCCTGCGGCCAGAGGACGTAGACCGCCATCGGCACCGCGTATAGCAGGTAGACCATCGCCTCGATCACCGTCGGCTGCGGCTGCAGCCCCAGCATCCCGGTCAGCAGCGAGCCGCTCACCGTGCCCGGTTGGACCAGCCAGGAGAAGTCGATCGCCTGGCCCTGCAGGCCGTTGACCCAGCCGGCCTCATGGGCGGTGTGGGCGGCGGTCGCCATCAGGCCGGCGGCGACGAAGACCAGGACCAGGCCGGTGATGCGGAAGAAGCGGGTGAGGTTGATGCGGACGCCGCCGCGGTAGAGGCCGAGCCCGATCGCCACCGCGGCGAGCAGGCCGAGCACCGCGCCGGAGCCGGCCGCGGCGGTGTCGCTGGCGTTCTGGAAGGCGGCGAGCAGGAAGACCGAGGTCTCCATGCCCTCGCGCAGGACGGCCAGGAAGGCCATCGCGACCAGCGCCAGCGTCGAGCCGGCCGCCAGCGCCGAGGCCGCCTCGCCTTCCAGCGTCGCTTTGATCCCCCGCGCGTTGCGGCGCATCCAGACGATCATGTAGGTGACCGCCATCACCGCGATCAGCCCGACCACCGTCTCCAGGCCCTCCTGCTGGCGCTGCGGCAGCTCCGAGCCGACGATTTCGAGGACGACCGCTACCCCGACGCAGAGCGCCGTCGCGATCGCCACTCCGGTCCACATCTGCCGCAGCGCGTCGCGGCGACCCTCCTTGACGAGGAAGGCGGCGATGATGCCGACGATCAGCGCGGCCTCGACGCCCTCTCGCAGGGTGATGACGAAGGTGGGGATCATGCGGTTCCGGTGGCGGGAGTCATGCGGGGAACGGCCGGGAGCGGCTGGCCGCTCCCGTTAGGTCGCCCTAACTAGGCGCTCCGAAAACCTAGCACGCCGCTGGGAATTACGTCCGCGCGCCCGGGCCCCATGCCCTTTGTAACCCAGAGGGTTACAAAAGGCATGGGGGGGCTGGGGCTGCCGGTTGCTCAGAACCCGAGCACGCCTTCGGCGGCCTTTTCCGGCAGCCAGGGCTCCGACCACTGGGCGATCCCCCGGGTCAGGTCCCTGGCCTCCGCCGGGCCCCAGGTACCCGGCTCGTAGGGGCGCACCGGCCCCGGTTCGTCGAGCAGCGGCTGGACCACGCGCCAGGTCTCCTCGATCGCGTCCTGCCGGGTGAAGAGTTCGTGGCGGCCGGCGATCGCGTCGCCGAGCAGCCGCTCGTAGGGCTCGGGGTCCTCCCCGGGGACCTTCTCGAACAGGACCTCGAGGTCGGCCGGCTCGAACGCCTCCTCGCCAGCCTTCTTGGCGAACAGGCGCATCCGCGCGCCGGGCTCGGGCTCGATCCGGATCGTCATCTTGTTCGGCTCCTGCGTCTTGCCGTGGCCGATCCCCAGGTTCGGCGGCGGCCGCTTGAAGACCACGGTCACCTCGCTCGCCTTGACCGGCATGCACTTGCCGGCGCGGACGAAGAAGGGGACGCCGCTCCAGCGCCAGTTGTCGACCTCCAGCTCGACCGCGGCGAAGGTCTCGGTGCTCGAGTCCGGCGCCACGTCGGTGACCTCGAGGAAGCCCTCGTACTGGCCGCGCACGTAGCGCTTCGGATCGGCGGCGCGCATCGCCTTGAAGAATTCGAGCTTCTTGTCGCGGATCGAGTCCGGGTGGTTGCCGGTCGGCGGCCCCATCCCGACCAGCGCCAGCACCTGCATGGCGTGGTTCTGGATCACGTCGCGCATCGCCCCCACCGCGTCGTAGAAGCGGCCGCGGTCCTCGACCCCGAAGTTCTCGGCGATCGTCATCTGCACGTGGGAGACGTGGGAGCGGTTCCAGACCGGCTCGAGGACCGAGTTGGCGAAGCGCAGGTAGCTGATGTCCATCACCGGCTCCTTGCCGAGGTAATGGTCGATGCGGAGGATCTGGTCCTCGTTCAGGACGGTGCAGAGCTCCGCGTTCAGCCGGCGCGCCGACTCGAGGTCGTGGCCGAAGGGCTTCTCGATCACCACATGGGCGTTCTCGGTCAGACCGGCCGCGCCGAGACCCTCGACCACGGTGGCGAACAGCGAGGGCGGGATCTCCAGGTAGAAGACCGGTGAGGCGGCCTCGCCGAGCGCCTCGCCGACCCGCTCGAAGGTCTCGGCGTCGGCGTAGTCGCCCTGGACGTAGCGGAGGCGGTCGGCGAGGGCCGAGATGACTCCCTCGTCGGGCTCCTCGACCGAGCCCTCGATCGCCCCGCGCGCGTGCCGGCGCAGCTGCTCGTCGTCCCATTCGTCGATCGCGACGCCGACGATCGGGCAGTCGAGCTTCCCCGCCGCCTCCAGCCGGTAGAGCGCCTGGAAGGTCATTTTCTTCGCCAGATCGCCGCTGATCCCGAAGATCGCCAGGACGTCGGCGCCGGCGCCGGTGTGGGCCCCCTTGGCCATGCGCAGTGCAGGCTATCCCAGCCGCCGCCGGCCCTGAAAGCCGTCCCGATCGTCCGGGTCTGCTTCCACCCCAAGTATGTTGGAGTCAAAGCGGACGCGTCTCACCTCGGGAGGCCTTTGATGCAACTTGGAATCGTCGGGCTCGGGCGGATGGGGGCCAACATGGCTCGCCGTCTGATGCGGGACGGGCACACGATCGTCGCCTATGACGTCAACCCGGACGCGGTCTCCCAGCTCGAGGGTGAGGGAGCGCAGGGAGCCTCCTCTCTGCGGGACCTGGCGGCGAAGCTGAGCGCTCCCCGCTCGGTCTGGGTGATGGTGCCGGCGGGCGAGATCACCGAGCGGACCGTCGAGGACGTCGCCGCGGTGCTGGAGGGGGGCGACGCGATAGTCGACGGCGGCAACTCCTACTACCGCGACGACATCCGCCGCGCCGCCAAGGTGGGCGAGAAGGGGATCGACTACGTCGACTGCGGGACCAGCGGCGGCGTCTTCGGCCTGCGGCGCGGCTACTGCCTGATGATCGGCGGCCCCGACGGCGCCGTCGAGCGGCTCGACCCGATCTTCGCCTCCCTGGCGCCCGGGGTCGATGCGGCCGAGCGGACCCCGGGGCGGGGCGGCGATCCCTCCCCGGCGGAGAACGGCTACCTGCACTGCGGCCCGAACGGGGCCGGCCACTTCGTGAAGATGGTCCACAACGGGATCGAGTACGGGATCATGGCCGCCTACGCGGAGGGGCTGAACATCCTCGAGAACGCCAACGCCGGCAAGGTGAAGCGCGAGGCCGATGCCGAGACGGCGCCGCTGGAGCAGCCCGAGTACTACCAGTACGACCTCGACCTGCCGGAGATCGCCGAGGTTTGGCGGCGCGGCAGCGTGATCGGCTCCTGGCTGCTCGACCTGACCGCGGCGGCGATGCGGGAATCGCCCGACCTCTCGGACTTCGCCGGCCGGGTCTCGGACTCCGGCGAGGGGCGCTGGACCTCGATCGCGGCGATCGACGAGGGCGTGCCCTCGCCCGTCCTCACCGCGGCGCTGTACGAGCGCTTCTCCTCGCGCGGGCTCGGCGACTTCGGCGACAAGGTGCTCTCGGCGATGCGCAAGCAGTTCGGCGGCCACGTCGAGAAGCCGAGCTGAGGGGCGGGGGATGGCCGCGAAGCTAGAGGTGCTGGCCGACGAGAGGGCCGCCGGCCGCCGGGCCGCCGAGCTGATCGCCGAGGCCGGGGCCGCCGCTGCCGCCGAGCGCGGCTCCTTCGCCTTCGCGATGAGCGGCGGCCGCTCGCCCTGGGGGATGCTGGCGATCCTCGGCGAACTGGAGCGGATGCCCTGGCAGCGGACGGAGCTGTTCCAGGTCGACGAGCGGGTCGCCGCGCCGGGCAGCGATGACCGCAACCTGACCCACATGGTGCTCGGCCTCTCGATGGACCACCAGTCGGCCCTGCGGCCGATGCCGGTCACCCAGCGCGACCTCGACGCCGCCGCCCGCGAGTACGAATCGACCCTGCCGGAGCGCTTCGACATGATCCACCTCGGCCTCGGGCCGGACGGTCACACGGCCTCGCTCGTCCCCGGCGACCCGGTGCTGGAGGTCCGCGACCGCCGCGTCGCGATGACCGATAGCGCCTACCAGGGCCACCGCCGGATGACCCTCACCTACCCGGCCCTGGAAGCCGCCCGCCGCATCGTCTGGCTGGTCGTCGGCGCCGACAGCCGCGAGCCGCTGGCCAAGCTGCTGGCCGAAGACGACTCGGTCCCGGCGGGCCGGGTACGCAACGAGGAGATGGTCGTGGTCACCGACGAGGCCGCGGCGGGGACCTAGGCCCCTCAGTCGTCCGCCCCGATGCGGAGCCGGCTGAGGATCTCGGCCAGCCGCTCCATCCTCGGGTTTGCGCGGCCGACCATCCGCTCCAACCAGTCTTCGATTTCTTCGATATCCAGCGGCGAGGTGTCAACCAGGATCTGCTCGATGTCGATCCAGTCCTTGGGACGGTCGAACATCGCCTTGCAGACAGCAAGGTGCTCGGGGGAGAGGATCGGGATCGTCGTTTCGGCGAACGGGACGCGCCGTGCGGCGCGGCGCATCTCGTCGTGGAAGGGGTCATAGGAGAAGAAGAGGTCGACCGGATTGCGCTCCCACCAGAGCCGCACCTGCCCGTCTCTTTCGAGCCCCTTCAGCTCGACTCCGACGTCGACGCCGAGCGGCGCCAGCGCGTCGCGCACCTTTCGCCACTGCTCGGTGGTTACGAAGACGTTGACGTCGACGTCGATCGTCGCCCGCGGCTCCGCGTAGTAGGCGAGCGCCAGGGCACCGCCGATCGCGTGCGGGACCCGTGCGGCGTCCAGCGCCTCGTGGATGGCGACGACCTTCTCGGGGAGGGAGGGTGAGTTCGCTGGGGGTAGTGGATCTGAGCGGGCCATCTCAGGTCGAGCTGAGTCGTGGGAAGCCGATTTCGTCGGGCCGGGGCCGAATTGGCAGGGCGTCGGCGAGCTCCAGAAGGTCTCGCAGCGCCCTGGCGCGGTCGTCGATGCCAACGCCGATCCACTCGGTCGCCGACCGCGCCGCGTTGGAAACCACGTCGGCACGTCGCTCCCCCTCGCTCGTTTCCTGGGGACCGGGCTCGTTCTCGCCCAGGGCGTCGAGGAGAAGCCGTCTCAACATCGGCTCGGGCCTCTCGCCATGAGCCAGAAGCCGCAGGGTCTCTCGAGCCGCCTCGTCCACAGCCGGTCCAGGCACCGGCGCTCCCGCGCGCGCCGCCGCTGCGCGTAGCTCCTCTGGGCTGGGAGGCTTCGCCGCTCGGGATCGCGCCTTCTCGATTACCTCCTCGGTCAACTCGGTGAAGGTGGCGAGGGTGCGGCTGCGCGGCCCCGCGGGCGTTGCGTGGGACTCCCGCACCTCAAATCCACCGCGCCTGGTGGCAACGACGAATGCCATAGTGGGTAAATATTACCACTAACCAGGAATCGCACTGGCGCGACCAGTGACGCGCGGATCGCTACCCCCCGGTTGGGGGGACCGTCAAGGGATTCGCGGAGTCGGCGTTCCCCCTGGGGGCCGGAGACGTACTCTCCGGTGGAATGGGAAACTCGGCCATCGCGACGCCACGGACCGGGACCGTCGAGGTCCTGGTCGGCCTGCTGGCCGACCTCGACGTCGCCACCGAATCGGGGGTCTTCTACGACCGGGTCTGCCGGGCGGTCTGCACGCTCACCTCGATGACCCGGGCGGCGGTGTTGCTGCACGACCCCGCCTACCGGACGGTGATCCCGGTGGGCTCCTACGGGGCCGATTCGGCGCTGGTGAAGACCTTCGAGGGGACGCTCGACGAGACCCCGGTGGCCCGCCGGGCGCTGGAAGAGGACCGCGTGGTCGAGGTGAGCGGGCCGCTGCACGGCCACGTCCCCGACCGCTACGCCGAGCTGGTCGACACGGCCTGCATCACCTGCACGCCGATCTCCGCCGCGCGGCGCTGGCTCGGCGTGATCTTCGCCGATCGGGGCGGTGAGGAGTTCGCGCTCGACGAGGGCGAGCGGGAGACGATGCTGACCCTGGGCCGGCTGGCGGCGCTGACCGCCAGCGTCGAGCACTCGACCGAGCAGCGCGAAAGCGAGCGGCGCCTGAGCGAACGCGTCGAGCTGACTCGCGAGCTGCACGAGAACGCGATCCAGCGGCTGTTCGGAGTCGCCCTCGCGCTCGGCTCCGAGCGCGAGCTCTCGGCGCGGGAGCGCCGGCGCTGCCAGGAGGAGCTGCGCTCGGTGGTCGGCGACCTGCGCACCGCCCTGACCCGGCCGGTCGGCGGTGCCCGGCGGCCGCCCAAGGCTTCGCTCGGCGAGGTCCTCGATCGCCTCGGGCAGCGGCGGCCGGAGCTGCGGGTCGAGTGGGAGGAGGACGTCGCGGTGCCGGGTCACCTCGAGCCGCTGGCGCAGTCGGTGCTGGCCGAGGCGCTGCGCAACGCCGACCGCCACGCCGAGCCGAGCGAGATCGAGGTCGGCGTCGCCTCCGACGGGGTCACCTTCACGCTCGCGGTGGAGAACGACGGCGCCGGCGGGGGCCGCGACACGAAGGGCGGCGGCCTCGGTCTGCGGCTGGCGGCGCTGGAGGCGCTGCGCTACGAGGGGCTGGTCGAGTTCGGCGCCGTCGCCGGCGGTCGCTGGCGGGTGCGGCTGGTCGTCCCCGTGGCGGCTCCCTGATGGCCGCCAAGCTGCGGGTGCTGGTCGTCGACGACCACGACGTCGTGCAATGGGGCTTCCGCCTGCTGCTCGAGCGCCAGAGCTGGGTCGAGCGCTGCCTCGCCGCCTCCAGCAGCGCCGAGGCGGTCGAGACCTGCCGGCGCCTGCGGCCGGAGGTGGCGCTGGTCGACATGCTGCTGGGCGACGAGTCGGGGGCCGAGGTCTGCGAGGAGATCCGCGCGGTCAGCCCCGGCACGCGGGTACTGCTGATCTCCGGCGCCGGGGTGATTTCGCCCCTCGTCGCCCGCTCGGCCGGCGCCTCGGGCTTCATCTCCAAGGACTGGGCGGCGGTCGACGTGGTCAAGGCGGTGCGGATGGTCGCCCTCGGCAGCGAGGTCTTCGCCGAACAGGGGGGCGCCGACTCGCCGCTCTCGGAGCGCGAGCAGGAGGTGCTGTCGCTGATCGCCACCGGCTCGACCAACAAGGAGATCGCCGCGCGCCTGCATCTCTCCCCCCACACGGTCAAGGAGCACACCAGCGCGATCTACCGCAAGCTCGGGGTCCGCAACCGGGCGGAGGCGACCCGCCAGGCGCAGCGGCTGAGGATCCTCGTCTGAGCCGACCCCCCGAGCGTCGCCTTCGATCCCCCGAATGGCGGGTTCGGCCGGCCGGTGCAGTCACCTTCGCTGATCTCGGGACCACTATCCCGGCAGTGGCATCCCCAGGATCTCCAGTCGCACGCACCGCTGTCCTCTTCCCCGGCCAGGGCAGTCAGACCTCCGGGATGGCCGCGGTCACGGCGGCCCAGCGTCCCGACCTGCTGGCCCAGGCGCGGGCGGAACTCGGCGCCGATCCCTTCGAGCTGATCGGCGAGGGGACCGGCTTCGCGCAGCCGGCGATCTTCTGCGCCAGCCTCGCCCACTGGAAGGAGGCGGGCAGCCCGGCCGGGGACATGGTCGCCGGCCACTCGCTGGGCGAGCTGGCGGCGCTGGTCGCCGGCGGCGCGCTGGCGGACGAGGAGGGGATGCGACTGGCGGTCCTCCGGGGCCGCTTCATGGAGGAGGCTTCCGCCGCCAGCCCGGGCGGGATGATCGCCGTGCTGGGCGGCGAGGACGAGGCGGTCCGCGAGCTCGCCGCCGGCTTCGAGCTGACGGTCGCCAACGACAACGCGCCCGGCCAGCTGGTGCTCTCGGGCGCCGTCGAGGCACTCGGCGAGGCGCGCCGCAGGCTGCGCGCCGACGGCGTCAAGGCGATCCGCCTGCCGGTCGCCGGGGCCTTCCACTCGCCCTTCATGGCCGCGGCCGCGACCCGCTTCCGGGCCGCGCTGGACGCCGTCGATTTCCGCCCCCCGAGCCGGCCGGTCTTCTCCTCGACCGCGGCCGAGCCGTTCGCCGACCTTCGCGACGGTCTCGCCGCGGCGTTGAGCCGGCCCGTGCTCTGGCGGAGGACCGTGCGGGCGATGCGCGACGCCGGCGCCGCCAGCTTCCTCGAGGCCGGCCCCGGCGACGTGCTGACCGGCCTCGTCCGCCGCACCCTGCCCGGGGTCGAGGTCCGCTCGCTGGCTATCCCGGAGCCCGTCCATGCTTGAGCCGACCGGGACCGCCACCGCTGCGACGGCAGCCGTCCCGGTTCCCGGCCAAGAGGCGGCCGGCGACCGGCAGGCGGATCGCCTTGACGCCGTCCCCGCGCCGGCTGCACTTTGTAACCCAGAGGGTTACAAAGTGCAGCGGGGCGCCGAGATCGTCGGGCTCGGCGTGGCGGTCCCGGAGACCGTGGTGACGAACGCCCCGATCGCCGCCCGGCTGGGGATCGAGGAGAGCTGGATCGTGCAGCGGACCGGGATCGAGGAGCGCCGGGTCGCCGCGCCGGAGGCGCGCCTGCACGAGCTGGCCGCGGAGGCGGCCGAGCGGGCGTTGGCGGACGCCGCGATCGCCGCCTCCAAGCTCGACCTGGTGCTGGTCGCCACGGTCAGCAACGAGGATCTGATGCCCGGGGCCTCGCCGCGTCTCGCGACCGCGATCGGCGCCGGACGGGCGGGGGCGATCGACGTCAACGCCGCCTGCACGGGCTTCGTCTCGGCGCTCGCCCTGGCCTGCGGCCAGATCGAGTCGGGCCGGGCCGACGAGGTGCTCGTCGTCGGCGCCGACCTGATGCACAGGCTGACCGATCCCGATGACCGGGCTACCGCCGCCGTCTTCGCCGACGGCGCCGGGGCGGTGGTGATTCGCGGCGCCGCGGCGGGGCGAATCGGGCCGGTCTGGCTCGGCGCCGACGGGCTCGGCGCCGAGCTCATCCGCACGCCGCGGCAGACCGCGAAGACCGTGATGCAGGGCCACGAGACCTTCCGCCACGCGGTCGACCGGATGTGCGAGGCAACCACCGCGGCGCTGGAGGCCGCCGGCCTGCGGATCGCCGACATCGACGTCTTCGCCTACCACCAGGCCAACGCGCGGATCCTGCGCTCGGTCGGCCAGCGGCTCGGCCTGCCGGAGGAGCGGGTCGTCAACTGCATCGACCGCTTCGGCAACACCTCGGCGGCGACGGTGCCGCTGGCGCTCGAAGAGGCCCGCCGCGACGGCCGGCTCGTCGCCGGCGCCAGGGTCCTGCTCGGCGCCTTCGGCGCCGGCTTCACCTGGGGCGCCACCGTGGTCGAGTGGGGAGGGGGCGAGGATGCCTGAGGCGACCGCCGAGTCTGCCGCAGTGTCCGATATGCGGACACGGATGCAGACACGCGGGGGCTGCGCCCTGGTCACCGGCTCCTCGCGGGGGATCGGCGCGGCCACCGCGCTGGCTTTGGCTGGCGACGGCTGGCCGGTGCGGCTCAACTACCGAGCCGACGAGGAGGGCGCGCGCGAGGTCGCCGAGCGGGTCGCCGCCGCCGGGGGCGTCGCCAGCGTCCACCGGGGCGACGTCGCCGACCCCGGCTCGCTGGCCGAGCTGCTGGAGCCGGGCGAGCACGGGCCGGTCCTCGTCCTCGTCAACAACGCCGGCCTGCGCCGCGACGGCCTCTCGCCGCAGCTCGACGACGAGCAGTGGCAGCGGGTGATCGACGTCAACCTCAGCGCCACCTTCCGCGCCACCCGGGCGGCGCTGCCGCAGATGCTGCGGGCGCGCTTCGGGCGGATCGTCAACGTCGCCTCGATAGTCGGCCCGCGGGCCAACGCCGGCCAGGCCAACTACGCCGCCTCGAAGGCTGGGGTGATCGGCCTCACCAGGACCGTGGCGGTCGAGGTGGCGCGCCGCGGCGTCACCGTCAACGCGGTCGCGCCGGGCCTGATCGAGACCGCCCTGACCGAGGGCCTGGACGGCGGCGAGCTCGCCAGGGCGATCCCGGCCAAACGGCTCGGCAGTCCCGAGGAGGTCGCCGCCTGCATCCGCTTCCTGGCTTCCGAGGAGGCCTCATACGTGACCGGAACCGTGCTGACCGTCGACGGCGGCCTCAGCGCATAGGCACCAACCAACAGAGAAGGAGAACGAATGGCAACGGCTGTGAGTGCGGAGAACGTCGAGAAGGTGATCTACGACGGCATGGTGGAGCTCGGGACCGAGCGCGACGAGCTCTCCCGTGAGGCGACCCTGGAGGACCTTGACGTCGACTCGCTCGACCTGGTCGAGCTGGCGCAGATCGTCGAGGACGAGTTCGGCGTCGAGCTGCGCGGCGACGACGTCAAGGATGTGAAGACGGTCGGTCAGGTGATCGACCTGGTCGTCGCGAAGGCGGGATGAGCGGCGACCCCGACAGGCGGCGCGTGGTCATCACCGGGTTCGGCGCGGTCACCCCGCTCGGGGTCGGCGCGGCGTCGCTGATCGAGCGCTGGAGCGCCGGCGAGTGCGGGATCGAGGACGGCCTCGGCCGCTGCCGCGCCTTCGACCCGCTCGCCTTCCTCTCGAAGAAGGAGGCTCGCCGCTGCGACCGCTTCAGCCAGCTGGCAATCGCCGCCGCCGCGGAGGCGATGGCGCAGGCCGGCGGCGAGGACGGGCTGCCGTACGAGGCGCACCGCATCGGCTGTGTGATCGGCACCGGGATCGGCGGCCTGCCGTCGCTGGAGGAGAACCAGCGCAAGCTGATCGAGCGCGGCGAGAAGGCGGTCTCGCCGCTGTCGGTGCCGCTGATGATGGGCAACGCAGCGGCCGCCGCGGTGGCGATGCGCCACGAGCTGCGCGGGCACTGCTACGGCGTCGTCTCGGCCTGCGCGGCCGGCGCCCACGCGCTCGGCGACGCCTCGCGGATCATCCGCGCCGGGGACGCCGACGCGGTCTTCGCCGGCGGCGCCGAGGCGGCGATCACCGGCGTCGCAACGGCCGCCTTCGGGGCGATGGAAGCGACCTCGCCGAGCGGGATCTCGCGCCCCTTCGACGCCCGCCGCGACGGCTTCGTGATCGGCGAGGGGGCCGGCGTCCTGGTCCTCGAGGAGAAGGCGGCGGCGGAAGCGCGCGGAACCGAGATCCTCGGCGAGCTGCTGGGCTACGGCGCCACCTGCGACGCCTTCCACCTCACCGCGCCGCAGCCCGAAGGGACCGAGGCGGCGCGGGCGATCGGGCTGGCGCTGGCCGACGCCGGCCTCGCCGCGGTCGACGTCGATTACGTCAACGCCCACGGCACCTCGACCCCGCTCAACGACCGCTCGGAGACCGTGGCGCTGAAGGCGGCGCTCGGCGAGCGCGCGGCCGACGTCCCGGTCAGCTCGACCAAGTCGGCGATCGGTCACCTGCTGGGCGCCGCGGGGGCGGTCGAGGCGATCGCCACCGTGCAGGCGCTGCGTCGCCGCACCGCGCCGCCGACCGTCGGCTGGGAAGAGCCCGATGAGGGCCTCGACCTCGACTACGTGCCGGGGCGGGCAAAGCCGCTCGAGAACGGCGACGAGCCCCTGGTCGCGATCTCGAACTCATTCGGCTTCGGCGGCCACAACGCCGTCCTCTGCCTCGCCGCATGAGGGCCGAGGTCTCTGCCGCGGTTCCTGTCGCCGCAGGGGACCCCCCACCCCCTGCGGTAGCTAGAGCTTCCTCGGGGGTGGGCCCCCCTACGACGCCACCCACGGCAGAGACCTCGGCGCCCGAAGCGCAGTTGCGGCTCCTCTGTGACCCGGGGAGCTTTCGGGCACTGCGGAGCGGGGTGTCGTCGCCCCGCCTCGGGGAGCGGGCGGTGCCCGGAGACGGGGTCGTCGCCGGCGGCGGCGAGGTCGGCGGCCGGCCGGTCTTTTGCTACGCCCAAGACCCGAGCTTCCTCGGCGGCTCGCTGGGCGAGGTCCATGCCGAGACGATCGTCCGCCTGCTGCGGATGGCCGGCGACGCCGGCGCGCCGGTGGTCGGCTTCGTGCGCAGCGGCGGCGCCCGCCTGCAGGAGGGACACGCGGCGCTCGCCGGCTACGGGCGGATCTTCCGCGCCAGCGTCGAGCTATCGCGCCGGGTGCCGCAGATCTCGGTCCTCGACGGGATCTCGGCCGGTGGCGGCGCCTACTCGCCGGCCCTGACCGATTTCGTCGTGATGACCGCCGGGTCGCGGATGTTCCTCACCGGCCCCAAGGTCGTCGCCGAGGCGATGGGTGAGGAGATCGGCATGGAGGCGCTGGGCGGCCCCATGGTCCACAGCCGCAACGGCGTCGCCCACCTGATCGCCGAGGACGCCGCCGGCGCGGTCGCCGCGACCCGCCGCCTGCTGGCTCTGCTGCCGCAGCGGATCGGCGGGCCGCTGCCGCTCGGGGACGTCGCCGAGCAGGCGGATGCCGACCCAGGCTCCTTCGTGCCGGCCGAGCCGCGCCAGGTCTACGACGTCCGCGACGTCGCCGGGGCGATCCTCGACCCGGACAGCCTCGCCGAGATCTCGCCCCGCTGGGCGGCCAACATGGTCACCGGCCTGGCCCGCCTCGACGGGCGGCCGATCGGTCTCGTCGCCAACCAGCCGCGCCGCCTCGGTGGGGTGATCGACGCCGCCGGCTCCGAGAAGGCGGCGCTGTTCATCGACGCCTGCGATCGCTTCGGGCTGCCGCTCCTGGTCCTCGTGGACACGCCCGGCTTCCTCCCCGGCCGCCGGCAGGAGGAGGCCGGGGTGATCCGCTACGGCGCCCAGCTGCTGCGGGCCTTCGCCGCCGCCCGGGTGCCGAAGGTGACCCTGGTCCTCCGCAAGGCCTTCGGGGGCGCGGCGATCACGATGAACTCGAAAGACCTCGGCGCCGACCTCGTCTTCTCCTGGCCCGGAGCGCAGATCGGGATCATGGCCGCCCGCCAGGCGGTCGGGATCGTCCACCGCCGGGCGCTCGCCGCCGCCGACGGACCCGGGCGGGTGGAGCTCGCCGACGCCTACGCGGCCGAGCACCTGACTGCCGCCGCGGCCGCCGCCAGCGGCTGGGTCGACGAGGTGATCGAGCCGGCCTGCAGCCGCGACCGCCTGGCCTGGGCGCTGCGCTCGCTCGGGGGACGCGGATGAGCGTCTCCGACCCTGCGGCCCTCGCCGGCCGCGCCGCCCGGACCGTCTCCGCCTACGCGGCGCTCGGCGACAGCTTCACCGCCGGCCGCGAATCGGCCGCCGGCGAGCGCTGGGCGGACCGCCTCGCCGCCGGCCTGCGAGCGATCGACCCTGGCCTGGTCTACGCCAACCTGGCGGTCGACGGCGCCGGCAGCGCCGCGGTGCTCGAGCAGCTGCCGGCGGCGCTGGAGCTGCGCCCGGACCTGGTGACGGTGATCTGCGGCGCCAACGACGTGCTGATGAGCACCCGCCCGGACGTCGCCGGCTACGAGCGCCGCTTCGGCGAGATCCTCGAGCGGTTGCGCGCGGCCGTCCCCGAGGCGGCGATCCTCACCGCGACCGCGCCGGAGAACTGGCACTTCATCGACCTGCGGCCGCGGACGAAGGCGCGCCTGGTCAAGGCGCTCCGCGAGCTCAACGCGGTGACCCGCGACGTCGCGGGGCGCCACCGCGTCCCCTGCATCGACGTCGCCGGGCACCCCGGCCTCAGCGAGCGCGGGAACTTCTCCGCCGACGGGGTGCACCCCTCGGCCCTGGGCCACGAACGAGCGAGTCGGGAGATCGCGCTCTCGCTGCGGGCCCACTTCGGAATCCGGATCGGCGATCTCCAAGGAGGCTCCTGATGGGCGACCCGCTGTCCCGCGACTTCGACCGGCTCGAGCCGGGCTCCCGCTTCCGCTCCCGGGGGCGGACGATCACCGAGAGCGACCTCGTCTCCTTCTCCGCCCTGACCGGCGACCGCCACCCGCTGCACACCGACGCCGAGTGGGCGGGGGCGAGCGAGTTCGGCGGCCGCATCGCCCACGGGATGCTGCTGCTCTCCTACTGCGTCGGCCTCGTTCCGCTGGATCCCGACCACGTCCTCGCCCTGCGGGGCTTCGAGCGGGTCGCCTTCAAGCGGCCGGTGCGGATCGGCGACACGATCCAGGTCGACGGCCAGGTCGAGTCGAAGCAGGAGCTCGACGCGGCGAGCGGCCTCGTCGTCTTCGCCTGGAAGATCGTCAACCAGCGCCAGGAGGTCGTCGCCCTGGCGAAGGTGCGGGTCGTTTGGCGGCGCCAGCCGCCGCCGCTGCCGGCGAGCGACGGTCAGGCGCGCGCGGAGGTCTACCTGTGATCCTCGCCGGCCGGCGGATCCTCGTCACCGGGGTCGTCAACCGCCAGAGCATCGCCTTCGCGATTGCCGCCCGGGCTCAGGAAGAGGGGGCCGAGGTGCTGCTGACCAGCTTCGGCCGGGTGCGACGGCTGACCGAGCGGGCGGCGAAGCGGCTGCCCGAGCCGCCGGAGGTGCTGGAGCTCGACGTCAACCAAGACGCCGACCTCGCCGCCCTGCGCGACGAGCTGGGTGAGCGCTGGGGGGGAATCGACGGCGCCGTCCACGCGATCGCCTTCGCCCCCGCCGACGCGCTCGGCGGCGACTTCCTGGCGACGCCGCGGGCCAGCGCCGCCAGCGCTTTCGAGACCAGCGCCTACTCGTTCAAGGCCCTCGCCGGAGCGCTGGCGCCGCTGCTGGGCGACGGGGGGAGCCTGGTCGGGCTCGACTTCGACGCCAGCGTCGCCTGGCCGTCCTATGACTGGATGGGCGTCTCCAAGGCCGCGCTGGAGTCGGTCAGCCGCTACCTGGCCCGCGACCTCGGTCCGCGCGGCGTCCGCGTCAACCTCCTCGCCGCCGGCCCGATCCGCACCGCCGCCGCCTCCGGCGTCCCTGGCTTCGGCGAGCTCGAATCCGCCTGGGCCGAGCAGGCCCCGCTCGGCTGGCGGGTCGACGACCCGACGCCGATCGCCGACGCGGCCCTCTTCCTGCTCTCCGATCTCTCGCGCGGCACCACCGGCGAGATCCTCCACGTCGACGGCGGCGTCCACGCCGTTGGCGCCGCATCCCCGAGCGCCGCCGGCTGAGCTCGGCCGGCCGATCCTCTAGCGACTGGGCTCGTGGTTGGCCTGGAAGAGGGAGTCGGGGTCGTACTTCGCCTTGGTTGCTCGCAGGCGCTCGCAGGTCTCGGCTGGGAGCACGTCCTCGAGGTCGGTGGGGGCGGTGCAGAAGTTGAGCAGCAGGCCCGTCCGGTGGCGCTCCATGGTCGAGAGCAGCGCCTCCAGGGCCTCACGGGCCGGTTGCGCCTGCGCCGGCTCCATCGCCGCCGCCCCGGAGGCCATCAGGAAGCCGCCGGGCAGGCTGGGCAGCGCCCCGCAGCCCGACTCCGAGCGCGCGAGCGCGCCGCCGCAATGGCGCAGTTCGGCCCCGTTGAGCGGCGCGCCGGACTCGACCGCGCCGACCAGGTCGTCGATCGCCTGCGCGGTGAGATCGAGCATCAGATGGCCGTTCATGCCTTTGACCGGGCCCGGCGGGTCCATGTGCAGCGGGACGATGCCGGCGGGCGGCATCGCGGCAAGCGAGTTCATCGTTGGCCCCAGGCCGACCAGCGGCGCCGTCAGCTCGGCGCCCTCGGCCTCCGAGCCAATGAACACCGCCTCGAGGACGGCGAACGATTTGCCCCGGACCGGCTCGGGGATCTGCTCCAGCGGCGGAAAGCGCAGCAGGCGGCCGACCGAGGTCATCTCCTCGGGCACGCCGGCGGTCCACTCGTGCCAGGCGTGGAGCACCTCGGCGCCGCGCTCGAAGGGGAAGAAGAGCGCTCCGGCGTAGAGCTCGGGAATTTCCAGCAGCTCGAATTCCACCGCGGTGACGAGGGCGTAACTGGCGCCGCCCCCGCGCAGCGCCCAGAACAGCTCGGGCTCGCTCTCGGCGTCGATCCGACGCTGCTCGCCGTCCGCGGTTACCACCTCGAAGGCGGTGACCCGGTTGCAGGCCAGGCCGTGCTTGCGTCCGTACCAGCCGAGGCCGCCGCCGACGGTGTAGCCGGCGACGCCGACGGTCGGCGATGAGCCGTGCAGGGCCGCCAGGCCGAGCTCGGAGGCCGGCGGGACCAGGTCCGCCCAGCGGGTGCCGCCGCCGGCCCGCGCGCGGCGGGCGTCGGCGTCGAGCGCCGCCCGGTCGAGCCCGCCGGTTCGCATCAGGATCGAGCCCTCCAGCGAGCCCAGGGGGCCGGGGTTGTGGGCGGTGTTCTGCGGCGCGACCCGCAGCTCGTTGGCGGCGGCGAAGCGGACGACGGCCGCCGCGTCCTCCGCGCTGGCCGGCAGCGCGATCAGCTCGGGGCGGGGGTCATAGCCGATGTTCCAGCCGAAGCGCGCCTCATCCCAGCCGGGATCGCCGGCCGCCAGCAGCTCGCCCTGGAGCCGCCCGCGGAGCGCATCCAACTCGAACTTCTCGACCCCCATGCGTCGGTGAAATCTACTCCTCGAGGAATCCGGCGATCTCGCTGGCGCTCGCTTCTTCAGGCGCCGACGGCCGCCCGCTCGACCTCGTCGCCCCTGCCGACCAGCACCTCGCTGACCATCGCCGGCGGGAAGAGGCCGTGCGCGGCGACCCCGGGGTCGCCCTCCAGGCGCGCCGCCAGCGCCGCCGGGTCTTCGATCGGGCCCCGATAGTCGGCGATCGCCCCGCCGTCGGGACTGGCGGGGACGTCGCGCAGGGCGACCTCCGGTCCGAGTCGCGCCAGGGTCGCAGCGGCGCCGTAGCCGAACAGCTCCAGCGGCACCGGGCCGCGCAGCGCCGCCACCGGCTTGCTCGAGTCGGCGATGACGACGAATCGCTCCGCCGCCGCGGCAACGATCTTCTCGCGCAGGTGGGCGCCGCCGCCGCCCTTGATCAGCCAGCCCTCCGGCGTCACCTCGTCGGCCCCGTCGATCGCGATATCGAGCCGCGGCAGGCGGTCGAAGTCCTCCACCGGGATGCCCAGCGAGCGGGCCTGCTCCTCGGTCGCCAACGAGGTGGCGACGCAGCGGATGTCGCTCAGGCCACGGCGGGCGATCGCCGGCAGCAGGAAGGCGACGGTCGAACCGGTGCCGAGGCCGATCGTCATCCCGCTCTCCACCAGCTCGGCCGCCGCCTCGGCGGCGACGCGCTTCTCGCTCTCGGCCGCGGTCACGCCGCAACCCTAGACATTCGCCCCGTCCCCCGCCTGCGGTGGCAGTCATCTGGGACGGCAGCCGTCCCAGATGACTGCCACCCGCGGATCTACTACCTATAGTCGCCTCAAATGGACGCGCGTCTATGGGTCTCCGCCGGTCGTGAGGCGCCGCGCTCGGTGCCGCTGCGCGGCGAGCGCACGGTGATCGGCCGCTCGCCGGAGGCCGACGTCCGCCTCGAGGACGACGCGGTCTCCTGGAACCACCTTGAGATCGAGCGCCGCGGCGAGGTGCTGATGGCGACCGACCTCGACAGCCGCAACGGCACGGCGCTGAACGGCCAGCCGCTCGACCGGCCGCGCCGCCTGCAGGACGGCGACACGCTGATCGTCGGCGGCCACCGGCTGGAAGTCTCGACCGGCTCGGTGACCCCGGTCGGCGCCACGGTTCCGAGCAGCGGCGCCGCGGTGGAGCTGAGCGAGGAGGAGCGGGGGACCGCGGCGGCGCTGGTCGCCCCGTACCGCAGCGAGGGCGCCTTCGCCGGCCGCCCGGCCACCCGGGCCGAGATCGCCGTTGAGCTGCACGTCAGCGAGCGCACCGCCCAGCGCCGCCTCGACGCCCTCGCCGCCAAGCTCGAGGTGCCGGGCGACGCCGGCCGCGATCGCCCGCGCCAGATCGCCGCCCGGGTGATCGAGCTCGGCCTCGATCGCCCGCACTGATCCGCAGCGGCCACGCGTCTGCATTTGGGTTCGGTATGCGGACGCAAATGCAGACGCTTGGCCGGCCCGGGCCGGGCCAAAGCTGGCCCGGTGGGGGGCGCGGCTGTCGTTGGCGCGCACGCCCGC
The DNA here is from genome assembly GCA_036257815.1 of Solirubrobacterales bacterium. Lineage (GTDB taxonomy): Bacteria > Actinomycetota > Thermoleophilia > Solirubrobacterales > 70-9 > VAYN01. The sequence continues at coordinate 19,503 of DATAEW010000066.1, read as the reverse complement.
GCGGCGGAGCATCGGTGGCGCAATCACCGATCGCTCGGAAAGGAGCACACGATGACTAGGAAAGCCATTCTCGACAGCATCGTCACCGCCCTGCTCGCCGTCCTCGCGCTCGCCCTGCCGGCGGCCGCCTCGGCGGCGCCGTCGACTGGCGCCGTCGTCTTCTCGAAATCCTCCGGCAGCGGCGAAGACGCCAAAGGCGGCCTCTTCGCGGTCCGCGAAGGGCGCCTCAACCAGCTGACCGAAAACCCGGCCGACGGCGAACCGGACTTCGCGCCCGACGGCCGGACGATCGCCTTCGCCCGCGGCGGCGATCTCTACTCGATCCGACCCGACGGCTCGGGCGAGAAACGGCTGACCAGCGGCTCGGCGCTCGACTCCTCGCCGCTCGTCTCGCCGAACGGCCGCCTCGTCGTCTTCGAGCGGCGCGGCGCCGGCGGCGCGGCTTCGAGTCTCTACGTCGTCGGGATCAACGGCGGCGGCCTGCGGGCGCTGACCAGCGGCGGCGACGACCGCGAAGCGGCCTTCTCGCCTGATGGCAGGGTGGTCATCTTCGTCCGCGCCGTGGCGCCGGCCGGAGCCGCCGCTTCCGCCGTGAATCCCAATGACGACCTCTATTCGGTCCGGACCGCCGGCGGCGGCCTGGCCCGGCTGACCAGCAGCGGCCGGATCGACGAGTTCGACCCGCGCTACTTCGCCGGCGGCATCCTCTTCAGCCGCGGCGAGAGCAGCGAAGGCCCGGCGGCCTACGCCGACGTCTACACGATGCGCCGCAACGGCGCCCGGGTCAAAGCGCAGGTCGCCGGCGTCGGCTCGGCCTACGTCGAAGACGTCTCGCCGGACGGCCACACGGTGATCTTCCGCCGCGACCAGGGCCTCTGGGTGAAGCGGATCGGGCCGGCCAAGGCGCGCAAGCTGACCCAGCTGCCCGACGGCTCGAAGACCAACTGCGTCTTCTCCTCCGATGGCCGCCGGGTCGCCGCCTTCGTCGCCCACGAAGGCGAGCAGACGCTGGTCTCGATCAATGTCGCGAGCGGCCACCAGAGCTATCTCGCCGAAGGCTTCGCCGACGAAGGCGAAGAGGGGACCGAGATCGGTCCGGTGATGGCATGGCAGCCGGTGCCACACGCCGGCTAGCCCGCGTGGATTTCTGACCCCGCCCGGGGGCCGCCAGGCAAGACGAGGGAGCCGGAGCAACAGCGCTGCTTCGGCGACCGCGGACACCGCCTGGCGGTCATCCGGTCCGTCAGAATCCGCGCGGTGGCAGACCTGGGCGTGGGCAGCACGGTGGCGGGTTACCGGATCGACGGGCTGATCGCCCGCGGCGGGATGGGCGTCGTCTACCGGGCGACCCACCTCGGCCTCGAGCGGCCGGTCGCCCTCAAGGTGATCGCCCGCGAGCTCGCCGACCGCGAGGGCTTCCGCGAGCGCTTCCTGCGCGAGTCGCGGCTCACCGCCCGGCTCGACCACCCCGCCGTCGTCCCGGTCTACGACTCGCGCGAGGTCGACGGCGAGCTGATCGTCGCGATGCGGCTGATCGACGGCGGCGACCTGCGCAAGCTGATCGACCGCGACGGGCCGCTGGATCCACAGCGGGCGCTGCTGCTGCTCGGCCAGGTCGCCGAGGCGCTCGACGCCGCCCACGCCGCCGGGATCGTCCACCGCGACGTCAAGCCGCACAACGTCCTCGTCGAAGGGGACCGGGCCTACCTCTCCGACTTCGGCCTGGCCAAGGCGCTGGGCGAGAGCGGCGCCTCGGGCGCCTCGATCGTCGGCACCGCCGAGTACATGTCGCCGGAGCAGTGGCGGGGCGAGGACGTCGGCCCGGCGGCCGACGTCTACTCGCTTGGCTGCGTCCTCTTCGAGGCGCTGACCGGGGTCGTCCCCTACGCGCGACGCGAATCGGACACCGAGCCAGAGCTGCCCGAAGGCATCGACCGGGCGATCGAGCGCGCGGTCGACAGGGATCCGCGTCGTCGCTACCCGAGCGCCGGCGCCCTGGTCGCCGCGGCGCGCCAGGACGAGGGCTCCGGGTTGCGCCCGACCCGCGTCCTCACCCGCACCTCCCGCGGGTGGCAGTCATTTGGGACGCATACCGTCCCAAATGGCGACCACTCCGAGGGGTGGGGGGTTGGCCCGCTGCGCGGTCGCCGCCTGCGCTGGGCGGGCGCCGCGCTCGTGGTGGCCGCCGGCCTCCTCGCCCTGGCGCTCACCCTCCTTGGCGGCGGTGACGTTTCGGTCTCCTCGCCGCTCGCGATCGGCAGCCCGCCGCTGCGGATCGCCGCCGGCGGCAGCGGGGTCTGGGTGACCAGCGAACGCGATGGGACCCTGACCCACCTCGACCCCGACAGCGGCGGGGTGGTCGGGGCACCCTTCCGGCTCGGGCCGGGCGTCGCCGGCGTCGCCGTCGGCAGCCGCTGGGTCTGGGTGACGGTCCCGCGCCGCGGCGACCTGCTGGCGGTGGCGCCCGGCAGTGGCAAGGTCTCGCGGAGGATTCACGTCGGCGGCGCGCCCGGGGCGATCGCCCTCGGCGGCGGCCGCGTCTGGGTCGCCGACGAGGACGGCGCCGGGGTCACCGCGGTCGACGCCGAAGCCGCCCGCGTCGAGCGGCGCGGGCTCCCCCCGCAGGCTGCGCCTCTGCGCCTCGCCGCCGGCGCCGGCGGTCTCTGGGTCTCCAGCGCCGCCACCGGCACCGTGCGGCGGATCGACCTCGGCACGTTCGGCGTCGGGGAGGCGATCCCGGTCGGCCGCAACCCGGCCGGGGTCACCGTCGCCGACGGCCTCGTCTGGGTCGCCAACGCGCGCTCTTCCACGGTCTCGCGGGTCGACCCTTCGATTCACCAGCTGCTCGGCGACCCGATCGAAGTCGGCGAACAGCCGGGCGGGATCGACGCCGGCACCAGCAGCGTCTGGGTCGCCAACTCCGGCGAAGACACGGTCACCCGGATCGACCTCTCCGACGGCGAGGTGCACGGCGGCCCGATCCACGTCGGGCCCCAGCCGGGGGCCGTCGCGGTAGGAGGGGAGGCCGTCTGGGTAGTCAACAACGGAGACGGCACCGTGACCCGGGTCGAACCCTGAGGCCGTGAGGGACCTCCGACGACCGCCGAGGGTTAGGATCGGGACCGCATGACGCAGGACATCGACCAGCTCGCCATCAACACGATCCGCACCCTCTCCATGGACGCGGTGCAGAACGCCAACTCCGGGCATCCCGGCGCGCCGATGGCGCTGGCGCCGGTCGCCTACACGCTCTGGCAGCGCTACCTGCGCTACGACCCCGCCGACCCGGTCTGGCCCAACCGCGACCGCTTCGTGCTCTCCAACGGCCACGCCTCGATGCTGCTCTACTCGATGCTCTTCCTCGCCGGCGTGCGCCGGGTCGACGCCGACTACGTCGTCCACGACGAACCGGCCTGCTCGCTGAAGGAGATCGAAAACTTCCGCCAGCTGCACTCGCGCACGCCCGGCCATCCCGAGTACCGCTGGACCAGCGGCGTCGAGACGACGACCGGGCCGCTCGGCCAGGGGATCGCCACCTCGGTCGGGATGGCGATCGCCTCCAAGTGGCTGGGAGAGCGCTACAACCGCCCCGACAGGACTCTCTTCGACTTCGACGTCTACGCCATGGCCGGCGACGGCTGCCTGATGGAGGGCGTCTCGCACGAGTCGGCCTCGCTGGCCGGCCACCTGAAGCTCGACAATCTCTGCTGGCTCTACGACAACAACCACATCACGATCGACGGCGCCACCAGCCTCGCCTACGGCGACGACGTGCTGAGCCGCTTCGAGGGCTACGGCTGGAACGTGCTGCGGGTCGGCGACGCCAACGACGCCGGCCTGCTGGAACGGGCGCTCGACGAGTTCAAGGCCGAGGGCGACCGGCCGACGCTGATCGTCGTCGACAGCCACATCGGCTGGGGCTCGCCGAACAAGCAGGACACCGAGTCCGCGCACGGCGAACCGTTGGGCGAGGAGGAGGTGCGGCTGACCAAGCAGGCCTACGGCTGGCCCGAGGACGCCCAGTTCCTCGTCCCCGACGGGGTCAAGGAGCGCTTCGCCGAGGGGATCGGCAGGCGCGGCGCCCAGCTGCGCGCCCAGTGGCGGCGCACCCTCGATGCCTACGCCGCCGAGAACCCCGAGCTGGCGACCGAGATCGAGCTGATTCAGCGGCGCGACCTGCCCGACGGCTGGGACCTTGAGATCCCCTCCTTCGAGGCCGACGAAGAGAAGGGTCTGGCGACCCGCAAGGCCTCGAACAAGGTCCAGAACGCGATCGCCGAGCGGGTTCCCTGGCTGATCGCCGGCTCGGCCGACCTCACCGACTCGACCTCGGTCCGCCTCACCTTCGACGGGGCCGAGAACCTCGAGCCCGGCAGCTTCGCCGGCCGCCAGATCCACTACGGGATCCGCGAACACGCCGCGGTCACCGCCTGCAACGGGATGTCGCTCTGCAAGCTGCGCCCGCTGTGGTCGACCTACCTCACCTTCTCCGACTACGGCCGCCCTGGGATCCGGCTCTCGGCGCTGATGGAGCTGCCGGTGATCCACCTCTTCACCCACGACTCGATCGGGCTCGGCGAGGACGGCCCGACCCACCAGCCGATCGAGCAGCTCGCCTCGCTGCGGGCGATGCCGCGGCTCGACGTGATCCGCCCCGCCGACGCCAACGAGGTCGCCGAGGCCTGGCGCCTCCTTCTCGGCCGCACCCACGACCCGGTGGCGCTGGTGCTGACCCGCCAGAACGTGCCGGTCTTCGACCGCTCCCGCTACGCCTCGGCCGAGGGGGTGCGGCGCGGCGGCTACGTGCTCGCCGACGCCGAGGGTGAGGATCCCGAGCTGATCCTGATCGCCACCGGCAGCGAGGTGCAGCTGGCGGTTGCCGCCCACGAGCAGCTCGCCTCCGAAGGGGTCCGCTCGCGGGTCGTCAGCCTGCCGAGCTGGGAGATCTTCGACCGCCAGGACGCCGAGTACCGCGAGGAGGTCCTGCCGCCCTCGGTGACGGCGCGGATCGCGATCGAGGAGGGCTCGGCGCAGGGCTGGGAGCGCTACGTCGGCGAGGCCGGCCGCGTCCTCGCGATGGACAGCTTCGGGCAGTCGGCGCCCTTCAAGGACGTCGAGGAGGAGTTCGGGTTCACCCCCGAGCGCGTCGTCCAGGTGGCGCACGAAGTGGTCGCCGAGCGCGCGACCGTCAACCCGTCAACGACCTAGAGAGGGGGGCTCGTCATGAAGCCAACCGCACGCCTGCACGAGCTGGGGCAGAGCCTGTGGCTCGACAACATCACCCGGCCGATGCTGGCCGAGGGGGTGCTGAAGGGCTACATCGAGCAGCTCTCGGTCACCGGCCTGACTTCCAATCCGACGATCTTCGACAAGGCGATCTCCGGCGGCGAGGCCTACGACGACCAGATCGCCGAGGTCTCGCCCGCCGCCGAGGCCGGCGAGGGCGTCGGGGCCAACGCCGAGGAGCGCGTCTTCTTCGAGCTGGCGCTGAGCGACCTGCGCGACGCCGCGGATCTCTTCGCCGACGTCCACCGGCGCACCGCCGGGGTCGACGGCTTCGTCTCGCTCGAGGTCTCGCCGCTGATCGCCGACGACGCTCAGGCGACGATCGAGGAGGCGGCGCAGCTGCACGCCAAGGGTGGGCGCGACAACCTCTACATCAAGATCCCCGGCACCGAGGCGGGGCGGACGGCGATCGAGGAGTCGATCTTCGCCGGCGTCCCGATCAACGTCACCCTGCTGTTCGACCACCAGCAGTACCTCGGCGCCGCCGAGGCCTACATGCGTGGGATCGAGCGCCGGATCGAGGCCGGCCTCGATCCGGCGGTCCCCTCGGTCGCCTCGATCTTCATGAGCCGCTGGGACGTCGCGGTGGCCGACCAGGTTCCAGACCAGCTGCGCAACCGGCTCGGGATCGCGATCGGCGGCCGCGCCTACCGCGCCTACCGCGAGCTGCTCGACTCCAACCGGATGCAGCGGCTGATGAACGAGGGCGCGCGGCCGCAGCGGCTGCTCTGGGCGAGCACCGGGACGAAGGACCCGAACGCCTCCGACACGCTCTACATCGAGGCCTTCGCCTCGCCGTTCACGATCAACACGATGCCCGAGCCGACCCTGAAGGCGTTCGCCGACCACGGCGAGATCGGCGACCTGGTGCCGGCCGACGGCGGCAGCTGCGAGCAGGTGCTGGGCGAGTTCGCCGCGGCCGGGATCGACGTGGAGGCCCTGGCGGCGCGGCTGCAGGAGGAGGGCAAGCAGAGCTTCGCCAAGTCCTGGGACGACCTGCTGAAGTCGATCGCCTCGCAGCGCGGGGTTGCCGCCGGGTGAGCCCCGCTCACCGCAGCGATGTGACTTATCCGCCGATAGGGCGGAAAAGGAACACCGATTGAGCGCGCTGCGGGAATCTGAGGCCTGGCGTCAGCTCCAGGCCCATTACGAGACGATCCGCAACACGCACCTGCGCGACCTCTTCGCCGCCGACCCGGAGCGCGGCGAGCGCCTGGTCGCCGAGGGCGCCGGCCTCTACCTCGACTTCTCGAAGAACCGGATCACCGAGGAGACGCTGATGCTGCTCGGCGAGCTGGCCCGGCAGCGGGGGGTCGAGGAGCGCCGGGAAGCGATGTTCCGCGGCGAGCACGTCAACGTCTCCGAGGACCGGGCGGTGCTCCACGTCGCCCTGCGGATGCCGCGCGGGCGCTCGCTGATCGTCGACGGCGTCGACGTGGTCAAGCAGGTGCACGAGACGCTCGACCGGATGGGGGACTTCTGCGAGCGGGTGCGCTCCGGCGAGTGGCGCGGCCACACCGGTCAGCCGATTCGCAACGTCGTCAACGTCGGGATCGGTGGCTCCGACCTCGGCCCGGTGATGGCCTACGAGGCCCTGCGCCACTACTCCCAGCGGGAGATGACCTTTCGCTTCGTCTCCAACGTCGACGGCACCGACTTCGCCGAGTGCACGCGGGACCTCGACCCGGCGGAGACGCTCTTCGTCATCTCCTCGAAGACCTTCACCACGCTGGAGACGATGACCAACGCCCGCACCGCCCGCGAGTGGGCCCTGGCCGGGCTCGGTGGCGATCAGGCGGCGGTCGCCAAGCATTTCGTAGCCGTCTCGACCAACGCCGAGGGGGTCGCCGAGTTCGGCATCGACACCGCCAACATGTTCGGCTTCTGGGAGTGGGTGGGGGGCCGCTACTCGATGGACTCGGCGATCGGCCTCTCGACGATGCTGGCGATCGGCCCCGGCCGCTTCGCCGAGCTGCTGGCCGGTTTCCACGCGATGGACGAGCACTTCCGAGAGGCGCCGCTGGCCGCCAACCTGCCGGCGCTGATGGGCCTGCTCTGCGTCTGGTACGGCGACTTCTTCGGCGCCCAGACCTGCGGCGTCTTCCCCTACGACCAGTACCTGCACCGCTTCCCCGCCTACCTGCAGCAGCTGACGATGGAGTCCAACGGCAAGCACGTGACGCTCGACGGCGCCCGGGTCGACTACGACACCGGGGCGATCTTCTGGGGCGAGCCGGGGACGAACGGGCAGCACAGCTTCTACCAGCTGGTCCACCAGGGGACGCGCCTGATCCCCTGCGACTTCATCGGCTTCGCGCGCTCGCTCAACCCGCTCGGCGACCACCACGACCTGCTGATGTCCAACGTCTTCGCCCAGGGGCAGGCGCTGGCCTTCGGGAAAACCCCGGACGAGGTGCGCGAGGAGGGCACGCCGGAGGAGGTCGTTCCGCACCGGGCGATGGAGGGCAACCGGCCCTCGAACACGATCCTCGCCGAGCGGCTGACTCCGCAGACGCTCGGCGCGCTGGTCGCCCTCTACGAGCACAGCGTCTTCACCCAGGGAGCGATCTGGGGGATCGACTCCTTCGACCAGTGGGGCGTCGAGCTCGGCAAGGTGCTGGCGAAGGCGATCATCCCCGAGCTGCGGGCCGCCGAGGAGCCGAGGCTGCGCCACGACAGCTCGACCAACGCGCTGATCCGCCGCTACCGACACGCCCGCAGCGGGGAATAGAGTCAACACATGTTCCCACTCGACCCGCTCCCCCTGGCGGCGTCGGCGTCCAATCTGCTCGCGGCGCGCGAGCAGATGGCGTTCACCCTCGGCTTCCACATCGTCCTCGCCTCGCTCGGCGTCGCCCTGCCGGCGACGATCCTCCTCGCCAACTACATCGGCCTCAAGCGGGGGGACGAGGCGGCGCTGGAGCTCGCCCGGCGCTGGTCGAAAGCGATGGCGGTCACCTTCGCGGTCGGCGCCGTCACCGGCACCGTCCTGACCTTCGAGTTCGGCCTGCTCTGGCCCTACTTCGAGGACCGCTTCGGCGCCGCCTTCGGGGTCGCCTTCGCGATCGAGGGGATCTTCTTCTTCCTCGAGGCGATCTTCCTCGCCATCTACATCTACGGCTGGAAGCGGCTATCCCCCTGGGCCCATTTCTGGTCCGGGGTGCCGATGTTCGTCACCGGGATCGGCGGCGCCTTCGCGGTCGTCGCCGCCAACTCGTGGATGAACCAGCCGCAGGGCTTCAGCCTCGACGCCGCCGGCAGGGTCGTCGACGTCGAACCGGTCAGGGTCCTGATCAACCCGGCGACCGGCTACGAGGTCCCGCACATGATCCTCGCCGCCTACATGGTGGTCGGGTTCCTCGTCGCCTCGATCTACGCGGTCGGGATGCTGAAGGGCAGGCGCGACCGCCTGCACCGGCTCGGCCTGCTGATCCCGCTGACGATCGGCCTCCTCGCCACCCCCGTGCAGCTGCTGGTCGGCGACACCGCCGCCCGCTCGGTCGCCGATCATCAGCCGGCGAAGTTCGCGGGGATGGAGTGCGTTCAGGAAACCGGTACGCACCAGACCAACTACCTCGGCGGCATCTGCACCGCCGACGGGGTCAAGGGGGCGATCCCGATCCCCGACCTCGACTCCTTCCTCGTCGGCTTCAGCGCCGACACCAAGATCACCGGGCTGAACGACATCCCGGACGATGAACGGCCGCCCGCCAACACGCTGCTGCACCTGTCCTTCGACACGATGGTCGCGATCGGCACGGCGCTGCTCCTGCTGGGGCTGTGGCTCGCCTGGTCGTGGTGGAAACGGCGCGACATCCCGCGCACGCCCTGGTTCCTGCGCGTCGTCGCGGCCAGCGGCGCGGCGGCGGTCCTCGCCCTCTGGTGCGGCTGGATCGTCACCGAGGTCGGCCGCCAGCCCTGGATCGTCCAGGGCTACATGCGGACCTCCGAAGCGGTGACCAACGCCGACGGGATCTGGTTCAGCTTCGCCCTCGTGCTGCTGCTCTACGCCGCCGTGGGGACGATCGCGATCCTCGTCCTGCGCGGCATGTCGCGCCGCTGGCGCGAGACCGGCGCCGAAACCGAGCAGGAACCCGGCCCTTACTCGCCGCGGGGGGCGCGCGCGTGAGCCCGTCCACCCACCCGAGCTGCCTTTTGTCACCCTCTGGGTTACAAAAGGCAGGGGGTGCGCGATGAGCCGGGCCGACGTCGCGGCGGCGATCCTCTGGATCGGGGCGACCTTCTACGCGCTGTTCGGCGGCGCCGACTTCGGCGGCGGCTTCTGGGATCTCCTGGCCGGCGGGACCGAGCGCGGGGAGCGGCCGCGGGCGCTGATCCAGCGCTCGCTGACCCCGGTCTGGGAGGCCAACCACGTCTGGCTGATCTTCTGCCTCGTCGTCCTCTGGACCGCCTTCCCGAGCGCCTTCAGCGCGATCTTCACCACCCTCTACGTGCCGCTCGCGCTGGCGGCGCTGGGAATCGTTTTGCGCGGCTCCGGCTTCGCCTTCCGCAAAGCGGTGGAGGGGCTGGCCGAGCGCCGGGCCGCCGGCGCCACCTTCGCGATCTCCTCGCTGCTGACGCCTTTCTTCATGGGCACCGTGGTCGGCGCGATCGCCGCCGGCAACGTCCCCGCCGCGGGCAGCGGCGACGCCTTCTCGAGCTGGATCCAGCCGTTGCCGCTGCTGATCGGGGCGATGTTCGTCGCCACCGGCGCCTACCTGGCCGGCGTCTTCCTGGTCGGAGACGCCCGCCGTGCCGGCGACGCGGAGATGGAGCGTTATTTCGAGCGGCGGGCGCTGGCCGCCGCGGTGGTCGCCGGTGCCCTTGCGCTCGCCGGCCTCTTTGCCCTCCACGGCGAAGCCCGCTACGTCTTCGACCGCCTGACCAGCCAGGGCCTGCCGCTGGTGGTCCTCTCGCTGCTCTGCGGTGCCGCCCTGCTCGTCGTCCTCCGGCGCGGTGGCCGCCGTCCCCTGCGCCCGCTTGCCGCCGGGGCCGTCGTCGCGGTGGTCTGGGGCTGGGGCGTCGCCCAGTTCCCCTACCTGCTGCCGACCGGCCTGCGCATCGACCAGGCCGCCGCTCCCGACCCGACGATGACGATCATCTTCATCGTCTTCGCCATCGCCGCGGTGCTCGTGCTGCCGTCGCTCGCGCTCCTGTACACGCTCACCCAGCGTGATCTTCTGGAGGGTGAGCATTGACCTCGTCCAGCCTGTACCGCAGCCGCCGCAGCGTGCGCCGCATCTGACGCCGGACGGGGAGGGAGGCGGCGAGCTCGGTGAGGAGGCCGGGGACGCCGGAGCCCGGGAAGGCATAGGCCCAGCGGAACTCGATCCGGGTGCGGCCTCCGCGAGCGGAGCGCAGGCGCCAGCGGCCGCGGTGCTCGACCCCGGTGATCGCGTGCCAGGCGATGTCGAACGGCTCGTTCCACTCGACCATCTCGATCAGGCCGCCGACCTCGGCGGCGCCGACCTGGAGCAGGATCCGGTAGCGGGCGCCGAGCCCGTTTGCGCGCTCGCCGGCCACCTCCCAGTGGGTGAGGCCGTCCATGAAGTGCAGGTAGTTCTCGGGATCCTCGAGGTAGTGCCAGACCTCCTCCGGCGGGACCGCGACCTCTATCGACTCCTCGATCCTCATCCGAGCACCGGAAGGCGCCGCTCGCGGGCAAGCGCGTCGAGCGCCGTCTGCATCTGGTCGGTGACGAAGTCGTAGACCTCATCGTGGTCGGGGTCGGGCCCGAACCGCTCGGTGAGGTCGATCGGCGGCAGCACCTGGATCGTGATCTTCGCCGGCAGCGGGAGGTGCCCGGCGAAGTCGCCGACGTTGAGGCCCCAGGGCAGCGCCAGCGAGATCGGCAGCACCTTCAGGCGCGCGACCTTGTCGAGCCGCAGCGCCCGCGCCAGTCGCGAGCCGCGGGTGAGGAAGAGGGCGGTCTCCTGGCCGCCGATCGAGACCACCGGGACGATCGGGACCCCGGCGTCGAGCGCCAGGCGGACGAACCCCTTGCGCCCGGCGAAGTCGATCTCGTTGCCGTGCCAGCTCGGGCGGTGGGTCTCCCAGTCGCCGCCCGGATAGACCAGCACCGGCGCGCCGGCGGCGAGCGCCTTCTCGGCGTGCCTGTGCGAGGCGCTCAAGGTCCCCGACTTTCGCAGCAGGCCGCCGACCAGCGGCCAGCCGACCGCGAGGTTGTGGGCGAGCTGGTGGAAGGGCCGCTCGACCCCGAAGCGGGTCGAGAAGGCGAGCGAGAAGATTAAGGTGTCGACGATGACGTTGCCGCCGGAGTGGTTGCCGACCAGCAGCACGGGACGCTCGGCGGGCACGCGGGCGAGGTCGCGCACCTCCGCCCGGAAGTAGAAGGTCGAGAGCAGCCAGAGCAGCGGCAGGTTCTGGCGGATGAAATCGGGGTCGCGGTCCTCGAGACTGCCCTCGCGGACGCTGTCGATCTGCTCGTTGAGGGCGCGAAACGCGGCGGCCGTCAGTCGTTCGCCGCGCATCGTCCTAGGCGGCGTCGCCCGCCTGCTTGAAGATCTCGACCCACTGGTCGAGGCTGAATTCCGCCGGCTCCGTCTCCTCGAGGAAGCTCTCGAGCGTGGTGACGAAGCGCAGCGGGGTCTCGATCTGCGGCATGTGGCCGACGCCGTCGAAGATCTCCAGGCGGCTGCCGGGGATGCGCTCGTGGGCGTCTTCGCCGTGGTGGGCGGGGATGATCGGGTCCTCCGCGCCCCAGACGATCAGCATCGGCATCGCCTCGGCGAGGTAGAGCCGGTCGCTGGCGTCGACCCGCTGGCCGCCGGTGCCGAGGACGGCGCGGACGGTGGCGAGGAAGGCGGTGCGCCGCACGGGGTCGGTGAGGGTGCCGTAGCCGCGGATCACCTCGTGCAGGTCGGCGCTCGGGCGCAGCCCGATCATCGCCAGCCCGCGCGCCAGCGTCGGCACGATCTTCGAGCCGATCGCGGCGGTGGCGGAGATGAAGAGGTCGGCGCCGGGCAGGGTGGCGGCGCGCAGGAGCGGGCTCACCTCAGGGCCGAGGCCGCCGCTGGAGACGAGCACCAGGCGTTCGACCATCTCCGGGAACTGATAGGCGAACTGCATCGCGATGCCGCCCCCGAGGGAGTGCCCGACCACCGTGGCCCGCTTGTGGCCGAGGGCGAGGAGGAGGTCGCGGAGGCCGGCCGCGAAGGCGCCGATCGAGTAGTCGCCGCCGCCGGGGCCGGAGGCGCCGTGGCCGGGCAGGTCGGGTGCGATCACCGTGTGGTGGCGCGAGAGCGGCTCGACCACCTCCTGCCAGTTCTCGAAGGTCCCGCCCATGCCGTGGATCAACAGCAGGACGGGACCTTTGCCGGCCTCGGCGTAGGTGACCGAGCGCCCGTGCAGCGTCTCCGTCTTGACCTCCAGCAGGCTCATGGCTTCTTGCCGGCCCCCGTGACCGCCTCGCCGGCGCTGTGGACGACGCTGGTGAGGAATTCGTACTCGGTCTTGACCAGCTTCTGCGACATCTGCAGGGCGGAGTCGATGATCTCCTGCCGTCTCGACGGGCCCTCGCCGTGGTCCGGCAGCGCCCTGTCAACCGACTCCATGAAGCCCCGCACCGCCTCGATCGCGCTGCGCTGGCTTTCCTTGACCTGCTCGAGCACCTGCTCGCTCAGCTCGGTCCCTTTTTCGATCGTGCCGGGGCCCGATGCGGCCTTCGGCTCGGTTGCGGTCGCCATTTTGTGCCTCCCGTTGGTCGATGATCGTATGCGACACAAACCTATGTCGAGGTCTCAGCGCCGTCATCGGGAGAACACCGACCGCCGCAGGTGGTTTATCCCGCCCCGGCCCCCGCTCCCGAGCCGAGCAACTGACGGCGGTACCACCGGCCGCGGGTCTCCTCCGCGGTCGTCGATCTTTCCGGCGAGCGGTAGCCTGCGGCTCTTGATCGAGGCGGTGTTGTTCGACATCGACGGGACGCTGATCACCACCGGCGGCGCCGGGGGAGAGGCCTGGAAGCGCGCCTTCGTCGAGCTCTACGGCAGCCCGCTCGACATCCGCGAGGTGACCGAGTCGGGGATGACCGACCCGGAAGTCGGCCGGGTGGCCCTGCAGAACATCCTCGGCCGCGACCCCGACCGGCGCGAGCTGGCGACCGCGATGGCCCACTACCTGCGCCACCTCTCCGACGCGGTCGACCAGTCCCAGGACTACCGGGTGATGCCGGGCATCGAGGAGCTGCTGGAGCGCCTGGTTGACGCTGGTCACCTGCTCGGCCTCACCACCGGCAACGTCGAGGCGGCCGCCCACATCAAGCTCGCCCGCTCCGGCCTCAACCGCTTCTTCTCCTTCGGCGGCTACGGCTCGGACTCCAACCAGCGCACCGAGCTGACCAGGTGCGCCCTCGACCGCGCCCGCCTCGTCTCCGGCGGCGTCCTGGTGACCGACAGCGCGATCTCGGTCGGGGACACCCCGCGCGACGTCGCCGCCGGCCACGGCGCCGGGGTCGAAGTCGTCGGCGTGGCGACCGGCAACTTCAGCGTCGAGGAGCTGCGCCAGGCCGGCGCCAACTGGGCGATCCCCGACGTGGCCAACGGCTTCCCCGTCTGAACTGCATCAGGTTCTCCGTCTCCTGGGTGGGAAATCTGATGCAGTTCGTCAGGTCTTCTGGCAGCGGGCTTGATAGATGTTGAGAAAGCCGCTCTCGAAGCCGTTGCGCGCCATCCGCAGGTAGAGGCGCCAGACGCGCACGCGTTCGGCGCCGGCGAGGCGGATCGCCTGGTCGAGGTTTTCGTCCAGGTTCTTCGCCCAGTGCCGCAGCGTCTCCGCGTAGTCGGGGGCGAAGTCCTCGACGTGGTGGGTGACGAAGCCGGCTCGTTCCAGGGCCAGCAGGTTGCGGGAGAGGTGCAGGGGCGCCGCGTCGGGGAAGACGTAGCGCTCGGAGAACGGGCCAGCTTCGGCGTCGGTGTGGCGCAGGCGGGTGATCCCGTGGTTGAGCAGGCGCCCGCCCGGCCTCAGCACCGCCGCCAGCGTCCGGGCGTAGACGTCGATCTGGGAGGCGCCGACATGCTCGACCATGCCGATGCTGGCGATCGCGTCGAACTTCTCACCCGTCTCCGGCAGGTCGCGGTAGTCCATCACCCGGATCTCGACCCGGTCGGCGACGCCGGCTTCCTCGGCCCGCTGGCGGGCCCTCTCCGCCTGCGGCGGCGAGAGCGTGATTCCGAGCACTCGAGCGCCGTGCTCCTTCGCCGCCCAGAGCGGGAAGCCCCCCCAGCCGCAGCCGACGTCGAGCACTCGCTCGCCCTCCCGCAGCGCCAGCTTGCGGGCCACGGTCTCGAGCTTCTCCTCCTGCGCTTCCTCCAGCGTCTTGCGCTCGCCGTCACGCCAGATCGCGCAGCTGTAGACCATCGTCGGCCCGAGGAAGAGCTCGAAGAACTCGTTGGAGACGTCGTAGTGATGGCGCACGGCGCGGGCGTCGCGCTCCTTGCTGTGACGGCGGCCGCTGGGGCGCAGCTCCGCCGCCGGCCGCTTCGGTGGCCGGGTCAGGCCCATCGCCCGCGCGGCGCCGAGCAGCAGCGCCCGCTTGTCGGCCCCGTCGAGCGGCGGCGGCTTCCAGGAGTCGAGCAAAGCGATCACCGCGTCGATGTCGTCGACCTCGAGCTCGCCGCTGACGTAGGCGCGGCCCAGACCGAGCTGGCCGGGCGCCAGCAGCACGTGGGCGGCCGCGCGGGGGGAGCGGACGCTGAAGGTGGGACCCTCGCCGGAGGTCGGCGGCAGCCGCGTGCCGTCCCAGAACTCGACCGCGAACGGACGCTCGGGGAGGCGATCTTCGATCTCCCGGCGCAGGGGGGCGGTGGTGGCGAACGGCATCGCCCGGCACCCTACATAGCGTGTCGAGCCTGAAGTTCAGGTTCGACCCGTATCATCGCGGCCAACACGCCCAGAAAGGCACCAGATGAGTAACCACGGCCCCCTCCCAAGCGATATCCAGCCGGTCGAGAACGAGACTCGCGACCGCATCATCACCGGCTTGGTGACCCTGATCCCGTTCCTCGCTCTCGGCTTCGCCGGCTGGCAGGTCTGGGGCAGCGCCCTGCACTGGAGCGACATCTTCCTCTTCGTCGGCATGTACCTGCTGACCGGGCTCGGGGTGACGGTCGGGTTCCACCGCTACCTCACCCACCGCAGCTTCAAAACGCATCGCTGGCTGCGCGGGCTGCTCGGCATCCTCGGCTCGGCGGCGATCGAGGGCCCGGTGATCTCCTGGGTCGCCGACCACCGCAAGCACCACAGCTTCTCCGACCAGGAGGGCGACCCGCACAGCCCCCACGTCGACCATGGGCACGGCTGGAGCGGCGCCATGCGCGGCCTCTTCCACGCCCACATGGGCTGGCTGTTCATCCACACCCAGCGCGGCAACAAGGAGCGCTTCGCGCCGGACCTGCTGAAGGACCCGGTGATCAGCTGGGTCGACCGCACCTTCCTGCTCTGGGCGACGGTGGGCCTCTTCATCCCCTTCGCCGCCGGCTGGGTGATCGGCGGCAGCTTGTTCGCCGGGGTCACCGGGCTGCTCTGGGGCGGCCTGGTTCGCGTCTTCGTCCTCCACCACTTCACCTACAGCATCAACTCGCTCTGTCACGTCTTCGGCGACCGCGAATTCGAGACGACCGACCATTCCCGCAACCTCGCCCTGATCGCGATTCCGACCCTCGGCGAGGCCTACCACAACAGCCACCACGCCTTCCCGACCTCGGCCACGCACGGCCTGCGCTGGTGGCAGATCGACCTCTCCGCCGTCGTCATCGACGCGCTGGAGAAGGTCAACCTGGTCTGGGACGTGGTTCGGGTCAGCCCCGACCGGATGGCAGCCAAGGCTGTCTGAGGCCGGCTGGCGTCAACCGCGGCTGCCCTGTGGCTCAGGCTGGGTCGGGAGGGTCCGGTGACCCTCCGAACGGCTTGTACTTTTCCGGCCAACGCCATCTCGGGCGGGCTGGCGCGGCCCCATCCGGAAAGTTGAGTGAGGAGGGTCACCGGACCCTCCCAGCCGTGCCCGATCCTCAGGGAGCTTCGTCAGCTTCGTACCAGTCGATCCAGGCGTTGCAGGCTTGGGAGAGTGGGACGATCCGGTGGGGCGCGGCCGGAGTGGCCACCAGCTCGCCGATGTAGGCCTGGCCGTCGTAGCCGGTCAGCTTCTGCAGCCAGCTCGGGTCGGCGCTGGTGATCGTGAAGCGGGTTCGGCCGCCCTTGCTCCGGTAGCGGCCGGCGGGCCAGAACTGACCGTTGTTGCCGAGGCTGATCGTGTTCGGCCGCTGGCCGTCCAGGGCGGCCTCGAGAGGTTCGCCGAAGCCCGGCGCGGAGAGGATGAGGTCGAAGGGGGAGAAGTACTGGATCGAGAGGTTCCAAGCCCCGGCCGGCAGGTCGAGCGTTTGCGAGGTCGCCTCGCCGGGGCCGAGGATGCTGCCCTCCCTCCAGGCATCTTTGGGGCCGATCGCGGCGTCGGGGAAAAGCGAGGCGCGGCCGCGGTGAGCGAGCAGGATCCGAATCTCCGGCGAGTCGCAGCCCGCCGACGCCGCGGCCTCGGTTCCCTCCAGCAGCACGTGGCGGTTTTCGGGCGTCGGACCGCTCCGCCGCCAGAGGACGAATGAGGGCGTCGTCGCGACCCGCATGAAGTTCGGTGGGGCCTGGCTGTTCCAGGCGCCACGGCTGGTGATCACGTAGGGAAAGCGGTCGAGCGTGCCGCGCGAGAAGGAGTCGAAGTCGATCGGGCTGTAGGCGTCGCCGGTGTCGAAAGGCTTTTCCGGGTTCGGGGAGACCTGCGGGTCGGGGAACTCGACCAGCGGCACGTGCGTGTCGGCGCCCAGCAGCGCGTAGGCCGCGTAGCGGTCCTGGCCGGCGTAGAGGACCGGCTGGCCGCGCAGGATCGGCAGGAAGGCCTTCAGCTCGGCCCCGTGGCCGGGTGGCCCGACCGGGGCGTCGCGGAGGACCAGGAAGCTGGAGTAGACGGCGCCGCCGACGAAGGCCACCGCCAGCACCGCCCAGCCCAGCCGCGCAATCCCCACCCCCACCCCCCCGCGCGTGGCAGAGGTTTCAGTCCCATTGGGACTGAAACCTCTGCCGGAACCCGGGCGACGGGCGCCCGGGAACTCGCTCAGCAGGGGTCGGACGGCGACCAGCATCGCCAGCGGGGCGACGATCATCAGCGCCTTGGCCTGCGAGTAGTCGCCGCTGGAGGGGAGGGAGGCCAGGTAGAGGAGGCCGCCGGCGCCGAGGGCGAGTGGGATCGTCGTTTCGCGGCGCCGCACCCACCAGGCGACCCCGACCAGCAGGGCGAGGATCGCGATGGCCCCGTCGAGGTCGGTCAGCCGGGCGCCGCCGGCGGCGTCGAGGCGGTAGTTGGAGGCCGGCCAGATGCCGAGCGCCTCCAGCGGCGAGACCGGCCCGTAGGTGTTGCTTGCCGCCACCTTGTTGAAGCTGCTGGCGAAGCCGAACGGACCGACGATCGTCACCCCCACCGCCAGGCCGGCGAGGATCGCGATCGCCAGCAGGGTCGCTGGACGCAGCAGGAAGCGCAGGACCGCCCGCGGCCGCAGGGCGCGGCGGACCGCGGGCTGGCTGAGCCCCCAGAGGACGAGCGTCGCCACCGGCCAGGCGAGGCCGGCAAAGCTGTAGGAGAAGAAGATGCCGCCGGTCAGTGCCAGGGGTGGGAGGAGCCAGGACAAGGGGAGTCCCTCCCCAGACACATCTCGCTTCGCGAGATGTTGAGCGTTTGGGGAGGGACTCCCCTTGTCCTGGCTGTCCAGCCCGTGCGTCGCCCCGACCGGCGGGATCTTCTGATCTCTTGAGATGGTGGTCAGGTAGATCGCGAAGGCGAGCACCAGCAGCGCCTCGGCGGTCTCCTTGAAAGCGGCCTGGGCGAAGTAGGAGGCGGCGAGGTAGGGGATCGCGACCAGGGCCGCGGCGATCGTCCGCCGCAACGGCGCCATCTCGCCCAGGGCGCCGAGTGCCGTCAGGCCGGTGAGGACGCCGATCGCGACGATCTCGCCGCTGAACGCCTGGCCGAGCCCGATGCCGGGGAGCGCGGCGACGGCGACCGCCAGGCCGTGCGGGCCGAGCGGGTAGCCCGCGTCCGGCGCCGGCCCGAAGCCGCTGCGCAGCCACTCGGCCCAGGCGAGGTGCAGCCCGAGGTCGTTGTTGAAGCCCACCCCGAGCAGCCCCCAGCGGCCGCTGACCGCGAACGGGATCGCCAGCGCCAGCAGGAGGACGATCGCCACCGGCAGGCCCGCCCGCAGCGCCCCCGGCGCCTCATAGCGCCGCCCGTAGGCGAGCACCGCGGCGACGATCACCAGCGCCGCGGCGCCGAGCGTGGCGCTGGTGCCGTGGCCCGGCGCCCGGGCGAGGGCGCCGGTGACGGTGAGGATCGCGGCAAAGCCGACCGCCGGCTCCAGCCACGACCACGAGCGCCGTCCCGCCAGCGAGAGCGTGGCCCGCCCGACCAGCAGCGAGGCGGCGCAGATCAGCGCCGCCGAGACGTAGGTCCCGATCATCAGGGACGGCAACCTATGCGATCAGTACCTCTCGGCGGCCCGTTCCAGGGTCTCGCGCAGGTTCTCGCCATGCAGCGGATGCTCGTGCCCGGCGCAGACCAGCTGCGGTTCCAGCGCGGCCAGCCGCCGCAGCGACTTCTTGGCCTGCTCGTGGTCCCAGGCCCAGGCGGGGTGCGGCACGCTCGCCTCGCCCTCCGGCAGCGGTTTCAGCCGCGCCGAGTCGACGAGGTAGACGACGTCGGAGACCAGCGCCACCCGGTCGCTCTCCCGCCAGAGCCCGATCAGGCCGGGCGCGTGACCGGGGAAGTGGAGTACCTTGAAGCCCGCCACCTCGTCTCCCTCGATCACCGTGCCGGCGATCCGCACCGCGCCTCCGTCCCAGCGCCGCAGCAGGAACGGATAGATGCGCCGCACCCAGGCGACCGGCAGCTGCGATAGGTCGAAGTAGGGGGCGAGGGCGGTGTCGCTTTCGGCGTCGGCGACCTCATCGGGGTGGCAGTAGACCGGCGCCCCCAGGTAGGGGGCGGTGCCGCGGTGGTCGGCGTGGGCATGGCCGAGGACGACGCGCTTGAGACCGCCGAGCTGCTCCGCCGCGGCAGCGGCCGCCTTGCGCATCCGCTTGGTGCCGGCATCGAACTGGACCACCCCGTCCTCGTCCTCGAGGAAGTAGATGTTCATCGCTCCGCGGACGTCGCCCCGCAGG
>DATAEW010000058.1:0-33444 GCA_036257815.1 Solirubrobacterales bacterium | reverse complement strand
TCACACGCGAGAGGTCGCTGGTTCGAAACCAGCCGCGCCCATCTCCGCTCCAGACCGAACCCGAGCTGGCGTGCCGGTGGCCTCAGGGGGCTAAAGACCGCCCACTCGTCCGCAAGGCGACCCTCAGAGCACGAACGACGTGGCTCAGACCTCCTTGGGTGGGCCGACCTTGCGAGGCTTGGCCGGGGCCTCGTAGCCGAGCATCGAGACGGTGAACGAGCAGCCGAGCTCGTCGGAGTCGGCGATCCGGCTGGCGGCCTCGCCCTGGATCTTCAGGATGCGGCCGAGCGTATCGGCCATCTCGCGCGAGACCTCCTCCCAGCCCTGCTCATCGAGCACCATCGTCGTCCAGCTCAGGTGCCGGTCGCCGCGGCGGTCGAAGGTGCCGGCGCCGATCGCGTCGGCGCCGTCGTCGACGATCGACTGGAAGACCGTGGCGGAGATGCTCGAACGCAGGCTGTCCGGCAGCTGGGTCCAGTCCCCGGTGTCGATGTAGGCGCGTTTGGTCGCGCGATAGAAGTGCTCGGTCGCGCCGCGCACCGGGCGGGTGCTGACCAGCTCTATGTAGTCGTTCTTCTCCAGCGCGCGCACGTGGTAGGCGGCGGTCCCCACTTCGACCTCGAGGTCGCGGGCGATTTCGTTGGGACTGGCGACCCGTTCGTTGAGAATCGTCAGGGCCTGGACGCGGACCGGGTGCCCGAGGATCTTCATCAGCCGGTGATCGACCGTCGGAATGCCTATTTTTACCTGCTCATTCATACAACTTCGTGCGTTTCTGTCTTTTTGAGCATTCGCAAGCTTCTCCCTTTTAGCAGGATTTTTGCGCGATTGGGCTCCATTACTGGAACCACTTTCAGTAATGAGCGGTCGGAGTCCCTGCGTATCCAGCTAGGGAGAAGGGGGTGATGCAGGTGAAGATCAGCGAGGCAACGCATGCGATTCCAGCTGTGTCGATCACGAAGTCCGGCTGAGCCACTCGCACGCTAGTTGAGTCCGCCGGCCTCCCGTCCTGGGGGCGGGAGGCCGGCTCCGCCAGCGTCGATTCAGCGCTCCCGATGCGGCTGCCGGAGAACGATCACTCCGCCGCGACCGGCGCGGCGGCGGCCGGAGCGCCCTCGCCACGGCCCCGGATCGCCATCCCCAGGGCCGGCACGAAGGCCAGCGCCAGCAGCACCAGGGCGCGACCCACTGGATCGTCGTCAGCGAGGTGTTGAAGTCGATCGCCAGCCGGACGATCGCGACGTTGATCACGGTCGTGTCGAGGATCGACATGATCGCTCCGAGGAGGACGACGCCGGCGACGATCCAGGTCTCGCGGTCGAGCGTGTCGGGCGCCGAGGCCGACCGGGAAGCCGGGGCTTTCGTCACGCCGGGCCTCGCGGCTGGGTGACCTCACGCCACCCGGTCAGCACGCGGCACCCATAACATGCCCTGTCCACGCAGAGGAGGCAGTGAGATGACCGAGCCCGCCATTCAGATCGCCACGCTCGACCCCGGCGAGGACCGCTTCCAGCGCTTGCGTGCGGAGCTCGGCGTTACCAGCTTCGGGCTCAACGCGGTTACCCTGCTGCCCAAGCAGCGCGGGCGCATCCACCGCCATGAGCGCCAGGAGGAGGTCTACCTGGTGCTCGAGGGCGAGCTGACGCTGCTGGTCGAGGGTGAGGAGCGGGTGCTCGGCCGCTGGCAGCTTGCGCGGGTCGCCCCCGAGCTGCGGCGCCAGCTCGTCAACACCGGTGAGGAGCGCCTGGTCCTGCTGGCGCTCGGCGGCTACGGGGAGCACGAAGGTCGCGACGGCCGCGCCTACGAAAGCTGGGAGGAAGAAGGCGAGGGTCGCCCGCCGCAGGAGGTGCCGTTGCCGGCCGACCTGGCTTGAGGCGACGTCTCGTCCGCTACGCGGAGTGCATTTCCGTCGCATGGCGACGGAAATGCACTCCGCGTCTAGTTGTCCCGCCCACGGACGTTGTGAACACGGCTGATCGGCGGCCGGTCTCCGAGTGAGCTGTGGGGGGGACGCCGGTTGTAATAGCGGAGGAAGGATGACATCGACCGTGCTCGCTCGGCCGAGTCGGGCCAGGTGTGGGCGTAGGCCCACTCCCGCTTCAGGGTCTGGATGAATCTCTCCACCTTCCCGTTCCAGCGTGGCGTGTAGGGCGGGATGAGGATGTGGCGCGCGCCGTGCGGGGCGATCACCCCCTGGAAGGCGTTGGAGCGGCGATAGGCGAAGGCGTTATCGCTCATCACCGCCTCGGGCGGCTTCAGACCGAGCCCTGCGAGGTGCCCGATCGCCCGCTCCAGCACCGCCGCGGCGGTGGCGCCGCCCTGGTCGGGGTGCTGCTCGACGTAGGCGTAGCGGCTGTGGTCGTCTATCACGCAATGCAGGTAGGCATAGCCGCGGGCGGCGCGCTTGTCGGCACCCGTCTTGGTGCGGTCGCCGGTCACCGCGTGGCCGGGCCGCTTAAAGCGCGCCAGGCGGGCGACGTCGACATGCAGCAGGGCGCCGGGCCGCGACCACTCCTCGCGGCGGTAGCTCTCCTTTGCGCCTTTGCACCGACGGGAGAGGCCGTGGCGGTGCAGCACCTTCCAGACCGTCGAGCGCGGGCGGCGGCAGACCCCGGCCAGGCGTCCGGGGCCCAGGCCGGTCTCTCGCCGGGCGTGCAGGATCGGCCCCTCCTCGGCGGCCGAGAGCCGGCGGGGCTGGCGATGGGGGCGCGAGGAGCGGTCGCAAAGCCAGCTGCCCCGCCGGCGATCCTCCTCGCTTGCGCTGCGCCAGCGGTGCCACCAGCGGTGGGCTGTGGCCGGCGCCACGTTGAGGGCGGCAGCTGCCGCCCTCAACGTCATCCCCGACTCGATCGCTTCCACCAGAGCGAGCCGGCGCGCTGGTCCGAGAGCAGCGTTAGCGTGAACCTTCATCCGGGTCCTCCTTGAGGTTGGGCGTTAGACACCCACAGCCTCTTGGCGGGCCCGGATGGCCTCTCAGCTGTTCACAACGTGTGTGGGCGGGACATCTAGTCGCCTTCGGCAGGCGGGCGGCGGGCGCGCTTGCGCTCGCCGGTGCGGCGCTTCTCCTCCAACCGCCGCCGGCGCGCGGCGGGCGTCGGCCGGGTGGGGCGTCGCCGGCGCGGCGCGCGCAATCCCGCCGCCAGCTTCTCGGCCAGGCGGCCCAGGGCGAGCTCGCGGTTGCGGGCCTGTCCGCGGGCGTCCTGGGCGACGGCGGTGACCACGGGGCCGAGGCGCTCCAGCAAACGGGTGCGCCGGGCGTCGTCGAGGGCGCGCGAGGCGGCGACGTCGAAGACCGCTTCGACCCGCGAGGCGGTGACGTTGGCGTGCTGCCCGCCGGGCCCCGAGGAGCGGCTGGCGCGCAGCTCGATCTCCGACAGCGGAATCGAGAGGCCCGGCTCGATCCTCAGCTCCTCGGTCAACTCACCCAGCCAGCTCGGGGATGTAGCGCTCGAGATGGTCGGCGATCGTCTGCCGGACCCAGCGCTGGGTGTCGGCGTCGGCCATCCGGTAGCGGCCGAGCAGCAGCTTCTGATCCTCGAGCGGCAGGCCGGCGATCTCCCAGCGCACCGCCAGGCGCTCGAAGAGCAGCTCCGAGCGGCGCCGCCAGGCGTCCTCCATCGTCGTCGCCTCGCCGGCCGGCGGCTCGCCGATCTTCGCGACCGTCCCCGCGCTGAGCGTCTCGCGCAGGGTCAGCACGTTGCCCTCGCCGTCGGTGTAGTCGACCGTCGGCACCCGCTGCCGCGGCCGGCGCTGCTTCCTGCGCTTCGCCATCGCCGCCGAGTTTGACACCACCAGGGGGTGGTTAAAGTCGGCGGCGATGCAGCCACTGACCTTGATCGGCGTTCCGATCGATTCGGTCGGCCGCGACGGCGGCGCCGAGCGCGGTCCGGCGGCGCTGCGCGAGCTCGGCCTGCCGGCGGCACTGGGCGGCAGCGATGCGGGGGACCTCCCGGTGCGCATCCGGGGCGAGGAGCGCGACCCGGTGACCGGGATCCTCGCCAGTCCCGACGTGCTGCGAAGCACCGCCGCGATCCGCGCCGCGGTTGCCGAGCGGCTGGCGGCCGGCGAGCGGCTCCTCCTCGCCGGCGGCTGCTGCGCCGAGCTGCCCGGCGCGCTGGGCGGGGTGCGCGACGTCCTCGGCACGGTCGGTCTCATCCACCTCGACGGCCACGCCGACCTCTACGACGGCGAAACTTCGACCGCCGGCGAGGCCGCCGACATGCCGGTCTCGGTGGCGCTCGGGCTCGGCCCCGCCGCCTGGGTGGAGGCGGCGGGCGGCGCCTCGGTGAGCGGCGAGCGCACCGCGCTGGTCGGCTATCGCGACCGCGAGGAGTCGATCGCCGACGGGATGCGTCAGCCGGAGGCGCTGCGGCCGGTGCCGATCCTGCGACCGGTCGAGGAGCTGCGCCGCCGCGGTCCGGCAGCCGTCGGCTCGGAGCTCGCCGAGCGGCTCGGCGACGGCGGCCCCCTCTGGCTCCACCTCGACGTCGACGTCCTCGACCAGGCGGTCTTCCCCGCCACCGACTACCTGATGCCGGGCGGCCTCGACTGGGACGAGGCCCGCGCCGTCCTGGCGCCCCTGCTCGCCGCCCCGGCGCTGGTCGGGGTCTCAATCGGCTGCTACAACCCGGACAAGGACCCCGGCGGGCGCTGCGGCCGCTCCCTGGTCGCGGCCCTGACCACTAGGCGAGGTCGTCGATTTTCGCCGCCAGCTCGAAATCGGCGGCGGTGAGCCCACCCTCGGAGTGGGTCGAGATCGTCACCTTCACCGTGTCCCAGGAGATCTCGAGGTCGGGGTGGTGGTTCATCGCCTCCGCCGGCTCGACCAGGCTGGAGACGAACTCGACCGAGCCGACGAAGTCGCCGCGCTCGAACTCCTTGACGATCGCCTCGCCCTCGCGCGCCCAGCCGGTCGCCCGGGTCAGCGCCTCTTCGATCTCCGACTCGCTCAATCGCGCCATCGCACCTATCCTGACAGGGGCGGAATACCCAGATGAGCGCAACCAAACCAACCCTCTGGCACATCCCGGTCTCGCACTACAGCGAGAAGGTCCGCTGGGCGCTTGACCACAAGCGCGTCGACCACGTCCGCCGGGCGCCGATCCCCGGCACCCACATTCCGATCGCGCTGTGGCTGACCCACGGCGCCTCGATGACCTTCCCGGTGCTGCAGGTGGACGGCCGGGCGCTCGGCGATTCGACGGCGATCGTCGCCGCGCTGGAGGAGCTGCGCCCCGAGCCACCGCTGTACCCCGCCGACCCGGACGAGCGCGCCCGCGCGCTGGCGCTGGAGGAGTTCTTCGACGAGGAGCTGGGACCCCACGCGCGCCTGCTCGTCTTCCACGAGCTGATCGACGAGCCCGACGTCTTCGCCGAGCTGGCCTCGCGCACGGTGCCGGGCCCGCTCAGCCAGGTGAAGTCGCTGACCGGCGCCTACGCCCGCATCTTCACCAGCCTCCGCTACGGAGCGCAGCGCGACGACGCGGCCGCTGCCGCCCGCGTCAAGGTGCTCGCCGCGCTGGAGCGGCTGGAGGCCGAGCTCGCCGCCGCCGATGGCGACTACCTGGTCGGGGACCGCTTCAGCGTCGCCGATCTCACCGCGGCCGCCCTCTTCTACCCGGTCGTCGACCCGGACGAGGGGCCGCTGCCGCCGGGCACGCCGACGCCGGCCGCGATCGCGGCCTTCCGCGCCAGCCTCGCCGAGCGGCCTGGCGTTCGCTGGGTCAAGGAGATGTTCCGCCGTCACCGGCGCCCGGCTCGCGCGCCGCTGACGGCGGCCGCAGAGGGCTGACGAAAGCGAGAGGCGAACCCGGTCGGAGACGGTCCGCTCAGCCGCCGATCGGCGCCCGCGGGTTCGGCCCCCAGAAGATCAGCGTGCCGACCATGCCGATGATGTGGACGACGATGATGTTGACGACCATCGACTTCGCGGTCGCGGTGCCGACGCCGACCGGCCCGCCGGAGGCGGTGTAGCCGTAGTAGCAGCCGACCAGCACGATCGCGGTCGCCATCACCATCGCCTTGACCATGCTGAAGACCACGTCGACGGGGTCCTGGAACATCCAGAAGATCAGCAGGTAGCCGCCGGCGGAGACGTCGCCGACCTGTTTGACCACAGCCAGGTAGCTGGCGAAGTAGGCGACCCCGATCGCGACCATGTAGATCACCGGCAGGGCGATCCAGGCCGCCAGCAGCCGCGAGGCGCAGAGGAAGGTGATCGGCGGCACGCCCATCACTTCCAGCGCGTCGATCTCGTCGGAGATCCGCATCGCCCCCAGCTCGGCGACGATTCCGGTCCCCACCTTGGCCGAGAGGATGTAACCGAAGGCGTAGGGCAGACCCTCGCGCAGGTCGCAGTAGGCCGAGAAGATCCCCGACAGCGCCGGGGCGCCCTGCGAGCGCACGAAATAGGCGCCGATCACGCCGCAGTTGAGGCCGAGGATGAAGACGAAGGCCCAGATGATCAGGGCCGAGCCGAGGATCAGGATCCCGGCCTGGCGGATCACCTCGCCGAAGAAGCGCAGGGCGCGGCCCGAGTACACCAGACCGGCCACCCGCGCCCCGAAGCCGGCGATCTCCCCGAAGCCGTCCAGCCAGGCCCGCGGCACCTCCAGCCAGGCGTTCACCGGATCGCCTGCAATTCGGGGTGGGTGGCGAGCAGGACGGTGGAGAAGACGTAGAGGAAGGCGAAGACGCCCATGAACGAGATCACGACCGCCTGGTTGACCGCCCGCCCCACCCCCGCCGGCCCGCCCGAGGCGGTCATCCCCTTGTAACAGCAGACCACGGCGATGATCGCGCCGAAGAGCGTGCACATCAGCACCGAGCCCCAGACGTCGGTGATCGAGGCGTTGCTGAAGAGGGTGGCGAAGAAACCGCCCAGCGACTGGTGGTAGACGAGCTCCGCGGCGATCCCGGCCGTCAGCCCGAAGACGATCGCGAAGATGTCGAGCGCCCCGGTGATCACCATCAGGGCGATGAACCGCGGCACGACGAGGTTCTTGATCGGGTCGACGCCGAGCACCTGCAGGGCGTCGAGCTCCTCGCGGATCTTACGAGCGCCGAGGTCGGCGGTGATCGAGGTGCCGGCGACGCCGGCGACGACCGCCGCGGTGACGATCGGGCCGATGAATCGCACCGCCGTGACCACGAAGAAGCCGCCGAGGCGGTCGAGGCCGCCGAACAGGTTGAGGATGCCGGCCGCCTGCAGGCCCGGCGCCCCCAGGCAGAGGGCGAAGGTCGAGATCATCATCGGGAACCAGGAGAGCCGGAGCACGAAGACGAACTGCCAGACCAGCTCCTCCCCGTAGGGATACGGCGGCCGCACCGCCGAGACGATCGTCCGCGCGGTGAGGATCGCCATGTTCCCCACTTCGACGAACACCGCGCCGACAGGCCCGACGCTCTTTCCCACGGCAGCGGCTCCCTGCTGTGCCATCAAGCGGCACAGTATCGGGGCCTGCTGTCCTAGTCAATTGGGACAGTTGCAAACTACGGTGTAAGCACGATCTTCAGCGCTTCGCGGCGATCGTAGATCGCGTAGGCCTCGCTCGCCTCGTCCAGGGCCATGTGGTGGGTGACCAGTGGCGCGGGGTCCAGGCGGCCGGCGGCGAGCAGGGCGAGCACGCGGTCGACATGGGCGATCACGTTCGCCAGGCCGAGCCGCAGGTCGAGCGACTTCAGCCAGGCGAGGCCGACGGGGACCTCGAAGCGCTGGGAGTAGGCGCCGATGCCGGAGATCGTGCCGGCGTCGCGGGCGAGGCTGATCGCCAGCGCCAGGGGTGCCGGGTCGCCCACCGCGTCGACGACGACGTCGGCGCCGAGGCCGCCGGTCGCGCCGCGCACCTCCGCCTTCGGGTCCTGCTCGGTGAGGTGCACGGGCGTGGCCCCGAACCGGCCGGCCATCTCCAACCGCTGCGGCACCGAGTCGATCGCGAAGACCCTGACCGCGCCGCCGGCCAGGGCCGCCTGCACCGCGCAGAGACCGACCGGGCCGAGGCCGAGCACCGCGACGCTGTCGCCGGAGCGCATCCCGGCGTTGGCGACCGCGTGGTAACCGGTGCCCATCACGTCGCCGGCGAACAGCGCCACCTCGGAGGACATCCTTTCGGGCACTCGGCGCAGGGTCAGGTTCGCGCGCGGCACCAGGAGCTGCTCTGCCTGGGCGCCCTGCAGGTCGCCGAGGTGGGCGCCGTGGCCGAAGGTGCGTCCCTTCTGGCAGCGGTGGTAGTCGCCGCGCAGGCAGGAGGCGCAGGTCGCGCAGGCGGTGTGGAAGCAGCCGAGGACCCGGTCGCCGACCGCGACCCGGTCGACGTCCTCGCCGGCCGCCAGCACGGTGCCGACGAACTCGTGCCCGACCGTGAAACCCGGCTCGACGGCGACGCGGCCGTGGTAGATGTGGAGGTCCGAGCCGCAGATCCCGCTCGCCTCGACGCGGATCACCGCGTCGTCGGCGGCCTGCAGCTGCGGCTCGGGCTTCTCCTCGATCCGAACCTGTTCCGGGGCCTGGAAGGTGACGGCGCGCACACCGGGAACCTACCCGCCCGCGCGCACCTCGCGCTCGCTCCCGCTCGCCGTCATGCTGGCGTCGCCGTTGGCGCTGACGTCGCTCGCCGTGCAGACGCGGTCCCGGCCGCCTTTCTTCGCCGTGTAGAGCGCCCGGTCGGCCGCGCGCAGCAGCGACTCGGCGTCGCCCGCGTGCTCCGGGATCGAGGCGACCCCGAAGCTGGCCGTGACCCGTCCGGCGAGGCCCGGCACGTGAGTGCGGCGGATGCTCTGCCGCAGCTTCTCGGCCAGCTCCACCCCGCTTCGCAGGTCGGTGGCCTGCAGCAGGATCAGGAACTCCTCGCCGCCGTAGCGGGCGACGAAGTCGCTGGCCCGGGTGTCCTTGGCGAGGGCGCCGCCGACCGCGGCCAGCGTCTCGTCGCCGATCTGGTGGCCGAAGTTGTCGTTGACGCGCTTGAAGTGGTCGAGGTCGAGGAGGATCGCGACCAGCGGCGTGCCGGTCCGCCCCGCGAAGGCGGCGATCCGCTCCAGGTCCTGGGCGGCGGCGCGAGCGTTGGCGAGCCCGGTCAGCGAATCGGTGACGGCGCGGGTCTCGGCGATCGCCAGGTTGCGCAGGTTGGCGAGCACCGGCCCCGCCGAGGCGACGGTCGCCGCCAGGCGCCGCCGCTCCCGCGGCTTGATCGGCTTCGCCTCCCGGGCCACGAGGACCGAGCCGATCACCTCGCCACCGACCAGCGAGGGCAGGCAAACCGAGTTGGGGGCGAGTGTGCCGCAGAGCTCGCATTCGAGCAGCCGCGGCCGGTCGGCCCTGCGCTCGACCCTGCGCCCGCGTCGCACGGCAAGGCAGTCCGCCGGCATCGCCGCCCGCATCCGCTCCTCCAGCCCCGGCCAGGCCGAGAGGTCGGTAGGCGTCTCCAGCCGGTTCTCGCTGTTGTTGCGGCTGAAGACGACCGCCGAGCCGCCGGCCACGGCCCGGTTCAGCTCGCGGGTCAGCAGGCCCTGCGCCTCGCGCTCGTCGCGCGCGAACTGCAGCGTCTCGGCGAATTCCTGCCGCTCGGCGCGTTCGCGCTTGTGTCGCGCCGCCGGACGCTCGATCAGCGCGTAGCCGGAGAGAGCGGCGAGCAGGACCAGCAGCCCGATGATCGCCAGCAGGATCTCGTTGGCGCGCTCCTGCAGGTTCTGGCGGTGGGCTTCGCTGAGCCCGACCAGCTGGACGCTGACGCGCCGGAAGCGGTCCATTTCCGACTTCCGGCGCAGCAGCCTTGCCGGCGAGACGGGTTCCCCGGCCCGCCGCATCGCGATCGCTTCCTTCGCCTGGCGCAGCCAGGCGCGGGTGAGGCGGCTCTCCTCCGCCAGCAGGCGGGCTTCGGGGGAGTCGGGGTCCAGCTCCCCGGCGAGGCTCGCCCGGGCCGCCCGATAGTCGCCCAGCCCGTTCAGGTAGGGCCGCAGGAACTGCCGCTGCCCGGTGAGCAGGAAGCCGCGCAACCCGGTCTCCAGATCGAGGCGCGCGATCAGCATCGACTGGGCGGCGCGGACGCGGATCTCGCCGCGGTCGCCCGCCGAGCGCTGGGCCTTGCCGCCGAACCAGACCGCGGCGGCGATCAGCACGACCGACACGGCCAGCAAGATGCGGATTTGGTACCTGCGTTCCATACCGGCAATTTAGGTACTTGTCTTTCTACCTCGGGAAGGAGATGCCTCCTCCCCCTCTGGACAGATGCCTTCGCCTCTGTGGACGAAGGTCGCATTTCGCCGCCCGGCGTGCGCGGGGCTTTGCGACAGGGTCAGACGCTGACGCCGGCGACCTGGAAGCGGCTGCCTTCGCCGCCCGGGCTGGCGGTCTCTTCGATCCGCGACTCGAGCGCCAGCTCCTTCTCGAAGTCGGCGGCCTCACCGTGCTGGAAGGAGACGTCCTTCCCCTCGAGCAGCTCGATGAACACCTCGACGAAGCGGGCGTCGAGTTGTTTGCCGGCCACCCGGCGCAGCTCGACGATCGCGTCGTAGCTCGACATCGGGGTGCGGTAGGAGTCGCGCGCGGTCATCACGTCGTAGGTGTCGGCGACCGAGATGATCCGCGCCAGCTCGGGGATCTCGTCGCCGGCGAGGCCGCGCGGGTAGCCCTTGCCGTCGATCCGCTCGTGGTGGGCGAGGATGATCTCCGCCACCGGGCCGTAGCCGTCGAGCGAGGAGACGACGCGGGCCCCCTGCTGGGGGTGGCGCTTGATCAGCATCCAGTCATCGTCGGTGAGCGGCACGTTGGCCTTGAGGATCCGGTCGGGAAGGATGAACTTGCCGATGTCGTGCAGCAGCGCGGCGATGTGGACCAGCTCCTCCTCGCGGCGCGAGTAGCCGGCGCGCTGGGCGATCGCCCGCGAATAGCGGGCGACGGCGGCCGAGTGGCGGGCGGTCATCTGGTCGCGCAGGTCGAGCGTGCGCAGCATCGCGCTCAGCATCCCGACCTGGAAGCTGGCGAGCTGCTTGCTGCGCAGCTCCAGCTCCTCGGCCCGCTGCTGGGAGACCAGCAGGGCGCCGAGCAGGTACTGGAAGGTGACGAGCACGACGCCGAACAGCGCCACCCCGGCGAGGCCGACCTGGACGTAGATGTAGGCGACGCCGACCGTCATCAGGGCCGCCATCAGCTCCGACGGCAGCAGCGGGAAGAGCGCCATGCGAACCTTGGCGACGAAGGAGCTGCGCTCCAGGTAGCAGGCGTCGGAGGCGATCATCGAGAAATTGATCGCCAGCGCCACCAGGAAGGCGCCGAAGGTGAGGACGTAGAAGGCGAGGTCGCTGGTGGTGATCCCGCTGCGATCGATGATTTCGTGGAAGACGATCCCGGAAACCAGCGGGAAGGTGACGTAGGTCAGCAGGTTGACCATCAGGTCGTGCGCGTCGTCGCGCCAGCGCAGCCAGCCGACCAGAATCGAGGCGGCGCCGATCAACGCCGCCGGCGCGCCGCCGAGGAAGACGATCGCCAGGACGATCGCGAGGAAGCTGCCGGAGATCTTCAGCCGCGACTGGGTCTCGATCGCGGTCAGGTCGCTGAAGATCGAGAAGCCGAGCAGGATCCCGAACAGCGCCATGTCCCAGTCGGCGGTGGGGGCACGCCAGACGCCCGTGGCAATCGCGGCCAGCATCGCCACCGCCAGGAGCACGTGGTTTGCCGTGGTGGGTCGCGTGTTTTCCATGTTCAGCGCCGGACCGATCCTCAGTCGAAGCCGCCCGCGCAGCCTGATTTCAGGAAACACGCTCGATTCCCTGCGACTGGTGACGGCATTGCTGCTAGCGCAATTTGCAGCGATTACGCTACATGCAAGTTCAGCATCGCTCAAGCGGATTCAATCTCTCGTCCACCGGTTGAGAGCTTCCTTGCAAACCGTTTTCGCAGCCGCCCGGGGGAGGCGCCGCTGACCGTGCGCCGAAGTCCCCAGATACACGAAAGGCGCCCTGCCGGACGCCCTTTCGCGGTCTGCCGAGCGTTGGTGCTCGGCTCTGAAGTCCTTACTTGCGGTAGCCCATGTGGTCTTTCCCCTTCCGTTGTTGAAGCCCTAAAGCTGTGCAGGACAACCAAAAACTCGTGTATTGCCTGTCAACTTTGTACCACAGCTTGGCGGAAACTTGTGCATCTGCAGGAAATCTTGTGCAGAAATCGTGTAGGACAGCCGGCCAGCCATGGCTAGCCCGTCCCTCCTCGCGCCCCTGCGACGGCGCAGTTTCCGCCGCCTCGCCGCCTCCTACACGGTCAACGAGCTGGGCGACTGGATGGGGATCGTGGCCCTCTCGGTGCTGGTCTTCGACCGCACGGGCAGTGCCCTGGCGACCACGCTGCTGTTCCTCGGCACCGGCTTCCTGCCGGCTCTGATCGCCCCTCTGCTGGTCGCCCGCGTCGAGCAGCCGCCACCGCGGTTCGTGCTCCCGGTCCTCTACTGCGGCGAGGCCGCGGCCTTCGCCGGCCTGGCCCTGCTCGCGTCCCGCTTCTCGCTCGCCGCGGTGGTCGCGATCGCCGCTTTCGACGGCGCCCTCGCCCTGGCCAGCCGCTCGCTGACCCGGGCGGTGGTCGCCACCCTGCTCGCCCCCAGCGCCCAGCTGCGCTCCGGCAACGCCCTGCTCAACGTCGCCTTCACCGGCGGCGCCGCCATCGGCCCCGGCCTCGCCGGGCTGGTGGTCGCGGCCCTCGGGGTCGAGTCGGCGCTGCTGCTCGACGCCGTCTCCTTCTACCTCGTCGCCTGGATCCTCTTCACGGCCGGCCCGCTGCCCCAGGCAGAGCCCGAACCGGGGCGGATGCGCGAGCGCGTGCGAGCGGGGATCGCCTATATCCGCGAGCGGGTGCTGCTGCGCCGCCTGCTGGCGATCCAGGGCCTCGCCTTCATCTTCTTCGCCGCGGTTATCCCGATCGAGGTCGTCTACGCCAAGCAGACGCTCGGGGCGGGCGACTCCGGCTATGGCCTGATGCTGGCCAGCTGGGGCAGCGGGATGGTCCTCGGCAGCCTCCTCTTCGCCCTGCTGCGGCGGCGCTCGCTGGCCGGCCTGCTGTTCTTCAGCACCCTGGCGATCGGCGCCGGCTACCTCGGCCTGGCGCTGGCGCCGAGCCTTGCCCTCGCCTGCCTCGCCTCGCTGCTCGGCGGCGCCGGCAACGGCGTGCAGTGGGTCGCCGCGGTGAGCGCGGTGCAGGAGCTGACCGCCGAGGGGATGCAGGCCCGGGTGATGAGCGTGCTGGAGTCGATCGGCACCGCGATGCCGGGGGTCGGCTTCGTGCTCGGCGGCCTGGTCGCCGCGCTCAGCAACCCCCGCGCCACCTTCTTCCTCGCCGGCGCCGGGGTGCTTGGAATCGCCCTCATCGGGGCCCCACTGCTCGGGAAAAATTGGGCCAAAGACACCGCAAGGAGCGGCTCGCGACTCCTTGACGTGGACAACGACGTTGTGCTGGAGTTGCTGCCGGGAGGCGCACCTGTCCGGTCGCTCCCGAGCGGTCTGCCCGTCCAGCCCGAGTCGGAGGTCCAATCTTGAAGATGGTGCGCGGGATCCTTGCGGTGCTTGTGCTTGCAGCGGTCGCGATTCTCGGACTGGTTGGTTGCGGCGACAGTGGTGGCGGCAAGGAAGGCGGCACGCTGCTCGGGACCTATTCGTCGTTCCCGGAACTCGATCCAGGTCTCGCGATCACCCAGGAAGCCTGGATCGCGATGTACAACACCTACCTCCCGCTGCTGACCTACGCCCACGCCAACGGCTCCGCGGGCAGCCAGGTGGTCCCCGCCCTGGCGAAGGGGCTGCCGAAGATCAGCAACGGCGGTAAGACCTACACGCTCTTCCTCAGGCCCGGCCTCAAATACTCCAACGGCGAACCGGTCAAGCCATCCGACTTCAGGTTCGCGATCGAACGCACGATCAGGCTCAACTCCTTGGGCTCGCCCTTCTACACCAACATCGTCGGGGCGGAAGAGTTCCAGGAAACGAAGCAGGGCGGCATCCCGGGGATCAAGGCCAACGACCGGACTGGCGAAATCGTCGTCGACCTGGTCAGGCCGCAGGGCACCTTCCTCAACGTGCTGGCGATGCCCTTTGCCGCCCCCCTGCCCGAGAGCACCCCGATCGAAGACCTCTCGTCGCATCCTCCGGCGGCGAGCGGTCCCTACCTGATCGCCAGCGTCCGGTCCGAACGCAGCTGGGAATTCGAACGCAATCCCCAGTGGGCGAAGACCAATTCGAAAGCGATGCCGGACCTTCCCAGCGGCCACGTCGACAAGATCAAGATCGACGTCGTGCGCAACCAGGCGACCCAGGTCAGCGACGTCGAACAGGGCAAGTACGACTGGATGGAGAACCCGCCGCCGCCCGACCAGTACAACCGGATCCGGCAGCAGTTCGAAGGCACGCAGTTCCGGGTCGAGCACACGATCAGCACCTACTACTTCTGGATGAACACGACCAAGCCGCCGTTCGACGATCCCAAGGTCCGCCAGGCCGTCAACTACGCGGTCAACCGGGAAGCGCTCGAACGCATCTACGCCGGTCAGCTGATCGGCAGCAGCCAGATCCTGCCGCCCGGGATGCCGGGCTACAGGAAGTTCGACCACTACCACTACAACCTGGCGAAGGCAAAGCGGATGATCGCGGAAGCGAACCCGTCTGACACCAGCGTCACCGTCTGGACCGACAACGAACCCGAAAACCAGGAAGCGGGCGAATACTACGACGGCGTGCTGAAGGAAATCGGCTTGAAACCGACGTTGAAGGCGATCAACGCCGACAATTACTTCACGGTGATCGGTAACCAGAGCACCCCCGACCTCGACACCGGTTGGTCCGACTGGTTCCAGGACTACCCCCATCCCAGCGACTTCTTCCAGCCCCTGATCGGCGAAAACATCGCGCCGACCAGCAACCTCAACATCGCCCTGATGAACGACCCGGAACTGAATCAGGAAGTCCGCCGGCTGGGAGAACAGCAGCTCGGCCCGAAGCAGGAATCCGAATACGCGGAACTCGACGAACGGTACATGGAACAGGCGCCCTGGGCCCCGTATGGCAATCGGACCGTCTCGACCTTCATCTCCAGCGCGATCAACCTCGACAACGTGGTCTTCAACCTGACCTTCGGTCAGGACCTGACTAGCTTCGAATTCAAGTAGGCGACAGAGTGTCGGCTGACAGCGCGGCGGCGACCCGGGGGCCCTGGTCGCTGGCGCTGCGGCGCTTCCTCCGCAACCGCCTCGCCGTCGCCTTCCTCGCCCTGTTCGCCCTGATCGTCGTCTTCGTCCTGGCGGCTCCGCTATGGGCCGATCAGGTCGCCCACACCGGGCCGAACACCGCGCACGTGCTCGAGAAGCTGAGCGTGAACGGCCAGCAGCGGGACGTCGTCACCCCGCAGGGCGAACCGATCGGCCCGCAGTGGTTCGAAGCCGGCGGCAGGTTCTTTCTCGGCGCCGACAGCCGGCTCGGCCGCGACGAGATGGTGCGGCTGATGTACGGGGGCCGAATCTCCCTGTTGATCGGCATCGTCTCAGGGCTGATCACGACCCTCGTCGCGGTGATCCTCGGCCTGCTCGCCGGCTTCTACAAGGGCTGGGTCGATGGCCTGATCGCCCGCACGATGGACGTGCTGTGGTCGCTGCCGGTCTTCCTGATCGGCGTCGCCGCCGGAATCTCAATGGCCGTCGGCGGCCTCAAGATCGGGCCGCTCGAACTCCACAGCGGCTCGATCTGGGCACCGATCCTGATCATCAGCGTCTTCAGCATTCCCTACATCGGCCGCGCGATCCGCGGCGAAGCGATGGCCCTGAGCGAGAAGGAGTTCGTCGAGGCCGCGGTCGCCCAGGGCGCCGGGCCGCCGCGCCTGATGTTCGGCGAGATCCTCCCCAACCTCGCCTCGACGATCGTTGTCTTCTTCGCGCTCAGCGTCGCCAACAACATGCTCTTCGAGGCGGGGCTCTCGTTCCTCGGCGCCGGCGTGCAGCCGCCGAACTCCTCCTGGGGGACGATGATCTCCAGCGGGGTCGAACTGCTGACCACCGCGCCCCTGCTGTCGATCATCCCCGGCGCGATGATCATGCTGACCGTGCTCTCGCTCAACGTCGTCGCCGACGGGCTTCGCGACGCCCTCGACCCGCGCGCGAAGGTCCGTCTCGAGGCCCATGCGGGCATGGTCGAGCCCGAGGGAGCGCCGGTCTGATGGTCCGGTTCATCCTCAGGCGGCTGGTTGGGATGGTCGCGGTGCTGTTCACGACCTCGCTGATCGTCTTCCTGATCTTCAACGTGATCCCCAACTCGCCGCCGGCGCAGCGCCTGGCCGGCAAGAACGCGACCCCGACCCTGGTCAAGAGCATCGAAGAAGAATGGGGCTTCGACGAGTCGCTGCCGGTGCAGTACGCGACGATGATGAAGCAGGTCTTCACCGGCGAGCTGATCTCCTACAACACTCACTTGCCGGTGAACGAACAGATCGAGGAAGGGATCCCGGCGACCTTCTCGCTCAGCATCGGCGCGGCGCTGATCTGGCTCTGCCTCGGGGTCCTGCTCGGCTACCTCTCGGCGATCAATGCCGGAGCCTGGCTCGACCGCCTGCTCACCGGGGCCTCGATCGTCGGCATCTCGATCCCGGTCTTCCTGCTCGGCCCGGTGCTGATCTACATCCTCGCCGACAAGCTGCAGGTCCTCCCCAATGGCGGCTACGTCGCGTTGAGCGAAGACCCCTGGGAATGGCTCACGCACCTGATCCTCCCCTGGTTCACGATCGCCGTGCTCTCGATCGGGTTCTACAGCCGCGTCCTGCGCGCGAGCATGCTCGACGCGATGGGCGAGGACTACGTTCGCACCGCGCGCGCCAAGGGCCTCAGCGAGCACCGGGTGATGACCCGGCACGTCCTGCGCAACTCGCTGATCCCGATCGTCACCCTGTTCGGGCTCGACTTCGGGGCGACGATCGCCGGCACCGCGATCATCACCGAAACGATCTTCGGCATCCAGGGCGTCGGCTACTACGCGGCACAGGCCCTGACCAACGAGGATCTGCCGCCGATCATCGGCGTCACCCTCTACGGCGCCTTCTTCGTCGTCCTCGTCAACGCCCTGGTCGACGTCGCCTACGCCTACCTCGACCCCCGCGTCCGCCTCGGCCAGGAGGCGCGATGACCGCCTCGCCACTGCTCTCGGTCAGCCGCCTGCGGGTCGGCTTCGCCACCGAAGGCGGGTTGCTGCAGGCGGTCGACGGCGTCGACTTCGAGCTGCGCACCGGCGAGGTGCTGGCGATCGTCGGCGAGTCCGGCTCGGGAAAGAGCGTCACCGCGCAGACGATCATGGGGTTGACGCGATCACCGAACTCCCGGATCGAGGGCTCGGTGAAGCTCGACGGCGAGGAGCTGACGAGCGCCGACGACAGCGAGCTGCGCCGGGTTCGCGGCGAGCGGATCGCGATGATCTTCCAGGACCCGATGACCTCGTTCAACCCGGTCTACCGCCTCGGCGACCAGATCGCCGAGGCGATCCGTGCCCACCGCGGCGAGGTCTCGATGAAGGCCGCGCGGGGGCGGGCGGTGGAGCTGCTGGACTCGGTCGGGATCCCGAACGCCGAGCAGCGGGTCGCCGACTACCCGCACGCCTTCTCCGGCGGAATGCGACAGCGGGCGATGATCGCGATGGCGCTGGCGCTCGAACCGGAGGTGCTGATCGCCGATGAGCCGACGACGGCGCTCGACGTGACGATCCAGGCGCAGATCCTGGCCCTGCTCGAGCGGCTGAACCGCGAGCGCGGCCTGGCGACGATTCTGATCACCCACGATCTCGGGGTGGTCGCCGAGGTCGCCGACCGGGTGCTGGTCATGTACGCGGGGAAGATCGTCGAGGCGGGAAGCCTCGACGAGATCTTCTACGACCCCCAGCACCCCTACACCTGGGGCTTGATGGGCTCGCTGACCCGGATCGACCGGACGCGCCCGCGCCGCCTGCCACAGATCGCCGGGGCGCCGCCGTCGCTGCTCGAGCTGCCCAAGGGCTGCTCGTTCCGTCCCCGCTGCCCGCATGAGTTCGCCAGGTGCTCCCAGCCGCCGGGGCTCGAGGCGGGGCCCGCGGAGGCTCCCGAACACCGCGACCGCTGCTGGCTGACGCGGGAGCAGAAGCGCTCCATGC
Organism: Solirubrobacterales bacterium; assembly: GCA_036257815.1. Taxonomy (GTDB): domain Bacteria; phylum Actinomycetota; class Thermoleophilia; order Solirubrobacterales; family 70-9; genus VAYN01. The sequence goes on along the minus strand of DATAEW010000058.1, from coordinate 15,318 downwards.
GCCAGGTCGGGGGCCAGATCGGCCTGGAGGCGCCGCGCCCGTGAGCGAGGAGCCGCTGCTCGAGGTCACCGACCTCGTCAAGCACTTCCCGGTCAAGCGCGGAATCCTGGTCGACCGGGAGATCGCCCAGGTGCGGGCGGTCGACGGGGTCAGCTTCAGCATCCCGCGCGGCCAGACGCTGGGCCTGGTCGGTGAGTCGGGCAGCGGCAAGTCGACCACCTGCCGGGCGGTCCTGCAGCTGGTCCGCCCGACCTCGGGCTCGGTGAGGTTCGAGGGTCGCGAGATCGCCGGGCTCTCGCGGCGGCAGCTGCGGCCGCTGCGGCGGGAGATGCAGATGGTCTTCCAGGACCCCTACGCCTCCCTGAACCCGCGCAAGCGAATCGGCCAGATCGTCGGCGACCCGCTGCGCCGGCAGGGCGTCGCCTCCGGCGCCGAGCTGCGCCGGCGCGTGCGGGAGCTGCTGCAGCGGGTCGGCCTGGCCAACGAGCACTACAACCGGTTCCCGCACGAGTTCTCCGGCGGCCAGCGGCAGCGGATCGGGATCGCCCGGGCTCTCGCCCTGCAGCCCAAGCTGGTGATCGCCGACGAGCCGGTCTCCGCGCTCGACGTCTCGATCCAGGCGCAGATCATCAACCTGCTCGACGACCTCCAGGACGAGTTCGGCCTCACCTATCTATTCGTCGCCCACGACATCGGCGTCGTCCGCCACATCTCCGACCGGATCGCGGTGATGCACGACGGCAAGATCGTCGAGCAGGGGACCGCCGACCAGGTCTGCGAGCGGCCGAGCGACCCCTACACGAAGAAGCTGCTCGAGGCGGTGCCGATCCCCGACCCGCGGGAGGCGAGGGAGCGGCGGGCGAGCGGGTAGGCGAGACGGACGGGGTGGCTCAGCGGGTCCCGTCGCCGCAGGGGACCCCCCACCCCCTGCGGTAGCTAGAGCTTCCTCGGGGGTGGGCTCCCTACGGCGCCACCCGCCGACCTACCGGCTCGTCGTCGTCACGTAGCCTGGTTGACCTGTGACGCTTCCTCTGAAGCCGCCGATCAAGCCGCAGCTGGCGCTGACGCGGAAAGAGCTGCCGCGGGGCGAGGAGTGGGCCTATGAGCCGAAGCTCGACGGGTTCCGGGCGATCGTCTTCGTCGACGGCGAGGACCCCTACATCCAGTCGCGCGGCGGCAAAGCCCTGGGCCGCTACTTCCCCGAGGTCTCCTTTGCGCCCGGGCGCTGGATCCTCGACGGCGAGCTGGTGATCCGCGACGGCGACGGCAATCTCGAATTCGACGCCCTGCAGGAACGGATTCACCCGGCCCAGTCGCGGATCGAACTGCTCTCGAAGGAGATCCCGGCCGCCTACGTCGTCTTCGACCTGCTGGCCGAGGGCGAGGAGCCGCTGCTCGGGGCGCCGCTCGCGGAGCGGCGGGGACGGCTGGAGGCGATCGCCGAGCGGGCCGGGCTGGAGCTGACGCCGCTGAGTGCCGACGAGGCGCAGGCCGAGCGCTGGCTGGCCAGCATCGAGGGTGTGATGGCGAAGCAGCTCGACGCGCCCTACGTGCCCGGCAAGCGCAAGGGGATGGCGAAGGTGAAGCGCGAGCGAACGATCGACTGCGTGGTGATGGGCTGGCGACCGGGCAAAGAGGAGGGCACGGTCGGCTCGCTGATCCTCGGGCTCTACGACGGCGGGAAACTGCGCTCGGTCGGCCACATCTCCGGCTTCTCGGCGGCGGCGAAACGCTCCCTGCGCGCGATGCTCGCCCCCCTCGAGACCGGCGAGTCCGGCAGCGCCGAGCCCAGCCGCTGGACCGGCGGTCGCGACCTGGAGTGGGTCGCCCTACGCCCGGAGCTGGTGATCGAGGTCGGCTATGACCACGCCGCGGCCGGCCGGATACGGCACGGGGCACGCTTTCACCGCTTCCGCGACGACAAAGCGCCAAGCGAGTGCCGGTTCGAGCAGCTCGACGAAGGGGGTTAGGGCGCCGAACACGACTGCCCCGCACCCCTTCGTGGGCAGGTAGGGGCGCAGGGCAGCCGTGTTCGGCGGGTGGAGCGGCGGGGGAGACTCACGACGCGCCGCCCAGCCGAGCGCGGCCGGCCCGCACCCCTACCTGCCGAACGGGGTGCGGACCGGCCGCGCGACGCGATCAGAACAGGGCTCCCTGGGAAGACTCTCCTTGCAGCGATGGGCTGCTCGACCGTGGTTTCGCTCTCCGGAGCCTGCTCTTGCCCCAGCCGCGGACTGCTCTCGTGGCGCGTTTTCGCTGCTCCGGGCGCATGTAGGCGCGGTCCCTGTAGAGCTTTTCGTAGTCGGGCAGGAGGTCGGGGCGTTTGGCGGCCAGCCAGCCGAAGAAGACGTCCTTGACCTCGCCGCGGAGGTGGAGGGCGACGCCGCCGAGGAAGCTCGCGCCGGCCTTCTTCGCCCGTTCGACGATCGGCCGCACCTGCTCGGGGTCGTCGTTGATGCCCGGCATCAGCGGCGCGATCAGGACGCCGGAGTCGATTCCCCGCCGCCGCAGCTCGGCGACCGCGTCGAGCCGCGCCGCCGGGCTCGGCGTGTGCGGCTCGGTCGCCCGCCAGGCGTCCTCGTCCAGCGTTGGCACCGAGAGGTTGACCGAGACCGGCAATCGCTTGGCCATCCGTTCGAAGAGCTCGACGTCGCGCATCGCCAGTGGCGACTTGGTCAGCACCGAGACCGGCGTCCCCGCCGCCTCCAGCGCCGCGAGTATCTCGGGCATCATCCGGTAGCGGCTCTCGACCCACTGGTAGGGATCGGTGTTGGTCCCCAGCGCCACCAGTTCCCGCCGCCAGGTCGGGCGCGCCAGCTCCCGGCGCAGCAACTCCGGCAGGTTGACCTTGACGACGATCTCGCGCTCGAAGTCGCGGCCGGCGTTCAGGTCCAGGTAGGTGTGGGTGCGCCGGGCGAAGCAGTTGTGGCTGACCACGCCATTGGCGATGAAGTCGCCGGTCCCGGTCGTGATGTCGTACATCTCCATCGCGATGCCGAGCGGCTCGACCGAGGCGACCCGCAGGCCAGGCGCTCCCCCGACCGCGGTCCCCGCGAGCGCACGGTGGCCGCCGTTCGTCGCGTCGAGGTAGCCACGGACCCAGTCGCCGCTGGGCGAGCGCGGCCGTCGCATCAGCTCGCGCACGGTCGCCGCCCCGCGCCGCGAGGCGGTGCGGATCGCCACCGCCTGACCGCCGCCCCGCGTGCCGGAGCCGAGGCGGCAGGTGCGCACGCCCGCCTCGGCCAGGTAGTCGCGCGCGCGGCCCAGCGACTCGGGGTCGGCGAGGGCCAGGCGGAGGCGGCCACCGTCGCGGCCCGGCCCGCGACGGGTGGCGCCGGCGAGGTCCTCGTCGCGGCGGATCATCCCCGAGAGATAGCCGCGCCGGTACTCGCGCGACGGCCGCGGAGCGGCGGCGGCGCGCCCCGGTCCGAGCAGCTGTTCGCGCTCGGCGAGGCGCGGACGCGGCGGCGATTCGGCCGGTGCTCCGTGCACGTAGCGCCAGCCCCGCTCGCCAAGGAAGCGATGGTCGCCGCTGGCGATCAGCTCGGTGCCGTCCTCGAGGGTCAGCCGGTAGGCCGGCCTGACCGTCCTCCAGTGAGCCAGCACCCGCGTCCTCTCGTAGCGGCGCTCCGCTCCCTGCTCCGCGGTGCCGTAGATCGCGTCGCCAACTCCGATCTCGCACAGCGGCTTGGTCGTCCCGTCGGCCATCAGGATCCGGGTGTCGCCCGCGAGGCAGTAGACGCAGGCGTGGCTGCAGCCCCGATAGGGGTTGATCGTCCAGTTGAAGCCGAAGCGGGCGCCGGGCACGTGGTTAAGAGCCGAGCGCGCTTTCACCTCGTGGAAGTTGATGCCCATCGCCTCGGGCACGTCGAAGGTGCGCAGCACCGTGCCGTCGCCGATGCCGGGCAGGCGGAGATCGTTCTCGACCCTTTGCTCATCCCATCTCATACGAACACATGTTCGCATGCGTGGAGGACGGCAAAGCTATCCGGGCAGCTTGCCGGCAATCACGTAGCGCAGCACGTCGACGACCTGCTCGGCGCTGCGGGCGGTTGCCGCGGCCGCCCGGTCGACCTCCTTCAGCGCGTGATCCAACTCGGGATCGTGGAGGGTGACGATCGGCTTGCCGAGGGCCGCCGCGAAGCCGGCGTCGAAGGCCGCGTTCCACTGCCGGTACTTGTCGCCGAAGCGGACGACGACGAGATCGGCGGCGCGGATCAGCGTCTGGGTGCGGATCGAGTTGACGCCCGCCCCCTTGTGGTCGCGCCAGAAGGGCTCGGCCTCCTCCCCCAGCGTGCCGGATCCGGCGTCGTCGGAGGCGGCGTGATCGGTGACCGGGGCCGAGAAGGCGACCGGCAGGCCGGCCTCCCGCACCCCCGCCTCGATCCGCTCACGCCAATCGGAGTGGATCTCCCCAGACAGATACACGCTCCAGTTCCGCTCCATGCCCGCATCCTAGGAGGAGACCGGCTAGCGGTTGGCCGTCTGCTCCTCGAAGTGCTTGCTGAGCATCGTTACCTGGCCCTGATAGTTGGAGCCCAGGGTGGCGCCGTAGAGGCGCTCGGCCGGGGCCGCCATGTGCTCCAAGCCCAGCTTGCAGACCGGCTGGCGGTGCTCGACCATGAACGAGACGTCGCGCGCGCGCACCTCGAGCGCCGCCCGGCTGCCGTGCCGGCCGCCCTCGGGGTCATAGCCGAAACCGGGGTCGAAGAAGCCGGCGTAGTGGGTCCGCAGCTCGCCCGCGGTGGGGTCGTAGGCCATCATCTCGGCGGCGATCTGGGGCGGGATGCAGACGCCCTCGGCCGAGAGCAGCAGGTAGAAGATCTCCGGCTCCAGGACGACCCTCCCGCCCGGCTCGGGGAACACCGGGTCCCAGTAGTCGGTCCAGCGGTAGGCGCGGATCCGCGAGAGGTCGACCGGGAGGCTGTTCTTCTTCGCCCGGTAGCCGACGACGCGGTCGGCCGGTCCCGAGAGGTCGACGCTGAGGAAGAGGCCGTCGGCGACCGCCAGCTCGGCCTGCCGCAGGGCGTGCGAGTCGAGGTAGAGCAGGGGGAACTCGTCCTGCAGGGCGCGGATTTCGGCGTCGTCGAGGCGGACGTCGCCGCGGGCCAGCCGCAGCTGGTTGAGCGAGAGGCCGGTCCGCACCTGGATCGCGAAGGAACGCGGCACCACCTCCAGGTAGAGCCGCCCCCGGTAGCCGGCCCGGATGTCGTCGAAGCGGTGGTGGCGGTCGGTGATCACGCGGGTGAAGACGTCGAGGCGGCCGGTCGAGCTCTTCGGGTTGGCCTTGCCGCGCACCTCCTCCGGCAGGGCGAGCTCCTCGATCAGCGGCACCAGGTACGGGCGGTCGCGCTCCAGCACCGCCCCGTCGCGCAGGTCGATCCGCTGGAAGGCAAGCCCCTCGATCTTCTCCTCGACCGTCGAGTCGACGTCGGGGAGGAACGAGCAGCGCAGCGCCCAGGCAAAATCCCCGAGCCGCAGATCGATGCTCGCCGGCTGGATCGCCTCGGGGCGGATGCGGAAGTCGCCGGAGCCGATCCACTCGGCGTCGATCGCCGCGCTCAACTCCTGCGAGGGCAGCACGCCGGCCGTCGTCGTCGCGCCCCGCCCGCCGCCGGTTCCCTCGCCCGCGCTTGCCGGCTCGATCATCCGGCAGAGATTATTCGCCCCGCCTCGGCCGCGCCGAGGTAAGGCGTCAGCGCGAACCGCAGCACGTCGGGCCGCAGCTCGCGCAGGTGCTCGGTGTCGCCCGCCAGCACCCGCCGTCCCAGCAGCGAGGCGATGCCGCCGACGACCGCCTCCCCGGTCGCCTCGGGGACCGGGCCGCCACCGGGGGCTTCCGGCGCCCCCGCCTGGAGCGGGGGGACGAAGCTCTCGACCGCCGCCTGGTAGCGGTCGTAGATGCCGCGGCCGGCGCGCAGCCCCTCCACCAGAGCGAGCTTGGCCAGCGGCGGTTCGGCCTCCAGCAGGGTCAGCAGGGCGACGATCCCGTCGCGCACCCGCGGTCCCCATTCCGCGGCCTCGTGCTTGGCACAGGCGGAGTTGACGCGCTCGCGGATCCGGTCGATCGCCACGTCGTAGGCGGCGTAGAAGCAGTCGTCCTTACTTTCGAAGTGTTTGTAGAAATCACTCTTGGAGACCGAGGCCCGCTGACCGATCAATGAAACGGTCGTCCTCTGATAGCCGACTTCATAGAGCACGGCGGTCAGGCCGGCGATCAACCTTTCCCGCTGATTCCGGGCGACGAACTCGGGGGAAAGGCCGTGACGGCCTCTTGGCAGACGCTCCATTAACTAATGGAGTCTGCCACCGTACTGTCACTTTCGCCGCGCGGTTCCGAACTGTTGGTCGGCTACATGCTGGTACGGAGAAAGCACGAACTCCGACAATTCCGAGAGCAGGTCAGCCGCTCGCTCCGTCTCCCCGCGCCGAATCTGCTGATTGAGGATCCAGGCGACACCGCCGACCAGCGTTTCCTCGATCGTGCCCGGCAGGTCCGCTTCGGCGGGCGTGTTCTGCTTCAGCAGCTCAACGAACTGACGCAGCGCGCCGTCGTAGCGGGCGGACGCGGCCGGCGTCGCCGACATCGCCTCGACCAGGCACATGCGGGCCGCCGCCGGATGCTCGGCGACGAAGCGCAGGAAGGCCGCCATCCCGGATTCGATTCGCTGCGGCCAGGCGCCGCCCGTGTCCTCGCAGGCCGACTCCACCGCCTGCATCGCTTCGGTCACGGTGGCATCGAAGGCGGCGAGGAAGAGGTCTTCCTTGCCGTCGAAGTTGTCGTAGAGCGTTTTGCGGGCGACGCCGGCGCGGCGAACGATGTCGGCGATCTTGGTCGCCTCATAGCCCTGATCGGCGCACAGGGCCGCCATCGCATCGATCATCCGACGGCGCTTGTGCACCGCGACGAACTCTCTTGGAAGCTCGGGCCGAGTCGGCTTCATCTGGGCTCCCCGGGGTGAGGTGGGAGCATGGATAAAGAATACCCGCGGTCTCCAAATAATCGCGCACGGCACCATCTCTTCTGGTACCGTGAGAAAACTCGGGTTGTTTTTTTAGGGAACAAAATGGTCTCTCGGGTGACTCTCGATCGCATTCAGCTCAGTCAGGAGGTCCTCGTCGCCGCGATCGGAGATGGGTGGCCATCCGATCAGGTCGACGCGGCTCTCGAGCTGCTTTCCAGCAGCGATGGCAAGTTCCCATCCGGCGTCCGCAAGCTGCCCGCCGACCTCGTCAAAGCCGTCCAGCGGGAGCGGCTGATCGCCGCCATGCTGAGGGCAGCGGCCGAGCTCGGCTACCGGGAAACGAACGTCCAAGACGTGATCGAGCGAGCGGGTGTCTCGCGCCCGACCTTCTACGAGCACTTCGCCAACAAAGAAGACTGCTTCCTGGCTGCCTTCGATACTAGCGCCGCCCGGCTGCGAGCGAAGGTCGATGACGCGGCGCGGGAGGGCGGGGACGTCTGGCGGGACCGCCTGCGTTACGGGCTCGAAGCGGTGCTGGAATTCGCCAGCAGCGAGCCGGACACCGCCCGCACCCTGATCGTCGAGGCGCGGGCGGCGAGCGCCGAGGCGGTGATGCGCCGGGTCCAGATGCTCGACCACTACGCCAGCTGCCTCCACACCCAGGCCGAGGAGCTGCTGCCGGGGGGCGCCGGCCACTCGCAGATGACCGCCTCGGGGGTCGTCGGCGGCGTCGAAGCGATTCTCTACTCGCGGCTCTGCAAGGGAGAGGTGGACGACCTGCAGGCCCTCCTGCCCTCGCTGATGTATTTCGTCGTGCTCCCCTACGAGGGACACGAGGCGGCCAGCGAAGAGCTGGCCAGCGACGCCGCCTGAGCGGTTCGCCGGCGACGCCGCGGTAAGGTCAGGCCGCGATGACGGTGAGATCGCCCGGCAGCGCGCGTGCGGCCCTCGGCCTGCTGTTCGTCGCGGCGGCGTCGACCGGCCTGCCGGCGGCGCTCTTCCCGCGGACCTTCTATGACGACTTCCCGTTTCTCGCCCACTGGGTCGACCTGCTGCCGCCCTACAACCATCATCTCGTGACTGACGTCGGCGGCCTCTACCTCGGCTTCGCGGTGCTCTTCGCCTGGGCGCTGTGGACCCTCGACGTCACCCTGGTCCGCGCCGCCTGCGCCGGCTGGCTGCTGATGGAGGCACTCCACCTGATCTTCCACGCCACCCACCTGGAGGGCTTCAGCACCGCTGACGGCGTCGCCGAGATCGTCTCCCTAACCCTCCTCCTGCTCGCCCCGCTGCTCGCGATCTGGGCGGTGGGTGCGCCCGCACGTCCCTCCACGGCGTAGAGCAGGACGGTGCGAGGAGGCAGCGAGTCGGGTGACTCTCGCGGCCTGGAACCAAGCCTGGCAAGGAAGCAGCGAGCGCCGTGTGCTCCGCACACAAGCGAGCGATGACGCCGCCAGGCGCAGGTGCCGGGCCGCGAGCGGAGGGGGTGGGATTCGAACCCACGAGCCCCCTTACGAGGGCCAACGGTTTTCGAGACCGCCCCGTTCAACCACTCCGGCACCCCTCCAGGGTTCGGGCAAGCCATCCTAGCGACGCGACGCCGGCTCGCGGCGGTCGCGGGATCCCCTTCCTAAAGCGATTCGCCGCTGAGCCGATGAATCGGTGTGGTGGAAGGCGCCCAAACTCCTGTCGGACGCTTTTTCGATCGTCACCCGCTGCTTCTGCGCGGCCTCGCCGTCGCGGCCCTGGCCTGGGGCGTCGGCTACCTGATATGGCGGATCGGCTGGAGCGGGCAGGGGGCCAACCCGCTGGCCTTCGGGATGCTGCTGGTGACCGAGATCTACGGCCTCTGGGCGCTCGGCGTCCTCACCTGGTTTTCCTGGTCGCGGCCGGCGGCGGTGCGACCGGCGACGACGCCGGGTCGAACCGTCGACGTCTACGTCTGCACTTACGACGAGCCGGTCGAGGTGGTGATGGCGACGCTGGCCGGCTGCCGCGCGCTCACCTATCCGCACACCACCTACCTGCTCGACGACGGCCGGCGGGTGGAGATGAAGGAGATCGCCGAGCTGGCCGGCGCTCGCTACCTGACCCGCCCGGACAACTCGCACGCCAAGGCGGGCAACCTGAACGCGGCGCTACCGCGCACCGACGGCGAGCTGATCCTCGTCCTCGACGCCGACCACGTGCCGATGCCCGACGCGCTCGACGCCCTGGTCGGCTACTTCGACGACGAGCGGATGGCGGTGGTGCAGACGCCACACGACTTCTTCAACCACGACTCGGTCCAGCACTACGTCGTCGGCCGCCACGAGCAGTCGCTCTTCTACCGCGTCGTCTGTCCCGGCAAGAACCGCCACGGCGCCGCCTACTGGTGCGGCTCGGCAGCACTGATCAGCCGCGAGGCGCTGCTGGAGATCGGCGGCGTCGCCACCGAGACGATCGCCGAGGATTTCCACACGACGATCCGCCTGCTGCGCCACGGCTGGCGCAGCCGCTACCACGACGAGGTCCTGGTTCAGGGCCTGGCGCCGCACGACCTCGACGGCTACCTGCTGCAGCGCGACCGCTGGGCACGTGGCAACCTCGCCGTCTTCACGCTGCCGGAGTCGCCGCTGCGCGCGAAGACGCTGAGCCCGCTGCAGCGCCTCTCCTACCTCGCCAGCCTCGCCGCCTACCTGGCGCCGCCGATGCGCCTGCTCCTGCTGCTGACCCTGGGCCTGGTGCTGTGGACCGGCGAGCTGCCGATGAAGGTCAGCGACCTCGCCCTGGCGGCGCTCTGGGTGCCGGCGGTCAGTCTCAACCTGGCGGCCGGCGCGGCGCTGGCTCGCGGCTACATGCGGATCCCCGAGACGGCGCATTACGAGCTGCTGACGATGGAGATCTACACCAGGGCCCTGCGCTGCGCCCTGCGACCGGGCAAGGCGGCGTTCAAGGTGACGCCGAAGCAGGGCGCCGACGTCGGCGGCCTCGCCGCCGTCCGCAGGCTCCACCTGGTCCTGCTCTGCATCGTGCTGGTCGGGGCGGGGACGGTCATGCGCCTGCTCGACCTGGCCGGGGTCGGCGTGCTTCCCGACCTGCCGGGGATCGCCGCGGTGATCGTGCCGCTGCTCGGCCTGATCGAGCTGCGGCGGCTGCTGCACACCACCTGGGCGGTCGGCAGGCGGCGGCAGCGGCGGCTCGTCTACCGCTTCGAGGGGGATGCCGAGGCCCACTGCTTCCTGCCCAGCGGCCAGGTCGGCGCCCGCCTGGTCGACGCCAGCGCCGCCGGCCTCGGCCTGGTTGCCGAGGCTCCGCTGGAGGTCGGCGCCCGGCCGACGGTCCTGCTCGAGCTCGACGACGCGGCCGGCGTGCCGCACGAGGTGACGGCCCAGGTCGAGGTGCGGAGCTGCCGCGAGGCCGACGGCAAGCACCTGGTCGGCGCCGTGATCGCCGCGATCGACCCGCAGGCGCGCCTGCGGCTGATGGAGTGGTGCTACGTCGTCTGCAACCACGAGCGCCTGCGCGGGCGCCGCCCCAGCGCCCCCACCCCCGAGTCGGAGGCGATCGTCGTCTCCCTCGACGACTACCGCGAAGTCACCGCCGGCGCCGCCCCAGTGCCGGCGCTGGAACAGGCCTGACGGGGCGCCTTTGCAAACCATGGGTTGACAAAAGCGCCCCGCCAAGACCGGCGGGCGACAGCTACGCTCTGGGGTATCCCGGAGAGGTGTCCGAGTGGCTTAAGGAGCGCGATTGGAAATCGCGTGGGCGGGGTTAACCCGCCTCGTGGGTTCGAATCCCACCCTCTCCGCTACAGGTCCCTGTTCTCGGGGACGAACTTGCTGGCGATGAAGGTGGCGCCCTGGGGGTCGGCGATCACGGCCATCCGCACCCAGGGAGCGTCGAACGGCTCGGCGAGCACGGCGCCGCCCAGCTCCCTGGCCCTGGCGGCGATCGCGTCGGCGTCCTCGACCGCGAAGGTGACGCCCCACTGCGGCGGGGTGTCCGTCAGTTCCTCGGGGATCGGGTTGATGCCGGCGACGACGTCCTCGAAACCTCGCGGCGCGCCCATTTCCGCCATCCGTTCGACCGTGCCGGGGTTCAGCTCGTCGAGGAACTCCCCGTAGCCGGGCAGCCTCCACATCCGTCCGCCGTTGTCGAGCGTGAGCAGCTCCCAGCCGAACACGGCGCCGTAGAACTCCCTCGCCGCCTCGAGGTCGCGGGTGTTCAGGTTGTTGAAGTTCACCGAGCCAGCCTCGTTGACGACCGTCGCGCCCCGGTGCCGGTTCGGCTGCCAGAGGCAGAACGCGGCGCCCTCGCGATCGGCGCAGACGGCCATCCGTCCAGCCTCCATGACGTCGAATGGCTCCGCCATCACGGTTCCCCCGGCGGAGCCGACCTTCGCCGCCGCCTCGTCGGCGCTGTCAACCCAGACGTAGGTGTTCCAGGTCGCATTCGTCGGCGCCTCCCCCATCGGCGAGCTGATCGCGCCGACGTCGCCGCCGCCGAGCCGGGCGATGAAATAGCTGCCCGGCGCGTCCGGGGGCATCGTGTCCTCCAGCTCCCAGCCGAAGAGCCCGGCGTAGAACTCCACCGCCGCCCCGGGGTCCGGCTGCGTCGTGTCCACCCAGCAGGGGACTCCGGGGATGTACCTGTCCCGACCGTTCATGCGCTGCTCCTTTCGTAGCTTCCGATGGCTCGACCCTAGAAGCGATTTAGGTCAGGATCTGTCCTCGATCTATGCGAGGATCGCCACGCCGATGAACGGGACGTCCAGCCGGCTCCTCGAGCTCCTCGCCCTATTGCAGGCACGTCGCGACTGGCAGGGATCCGAGCTCGCCGAGCGGCTCGGAGTGACGAGACGGACGATCCGCCGCGACGTCGGGCGCCTGCGCGATCTCGGCTACCCGGTCGAGTCGCTGAGCGGTCCGCTCGGCGGGTACAGCCTGCGGGCGGGGACGGCGATGCCGCCGCTGCTGCTCGACGAGGAGGAGGCGATCGCGATCGCCGTCGGGCTCCGGACCGCGGCGCGGGCGTTCGTGACCGGCATCGAGGAGACCTCCCTGCGAGCGCTGGTCAAGCTGGAGCAGGTGCTGCCCGCGCAGTTGCGCCGGCGGGTCGCCGCGATCGGCGCGGCAACGGTCTCCGCCCCCGTCGCCGGGCCGATGGTCGATCCACAGCACCTGACCGCGATCGCCGCGGCGTGCCGCGATTCGGAATGCCTGCGCTTCCTCTACACCAACCGCGGCGGTACCGATTCGCGCCGGGAGGTCGAGCCGCATTCGCTGGTCAACCTCGGCCGCCGCTGGTACCTGCTGGCCTGGGACCGGCGGCGCGAGGACTGGCGGACGTTCCGGGTCGATCGCCTGCAGCGGCCGACGGCGACCGGTGTGGGCTTCCTGCCCCGGAAGCTGCCGGCCAGCGACGCGTCCGCCTACGTCGAGCGCAGCGTCCGCGACGTTCCGAGCCGCTACGAGGCGCTGGTCACCGTCCACGCCTCCGCGGAGGAGATGAACAGCCGGATGCCCGTCTACTGGGGCCGCTTCGAGCCGATCGACGCCGACCGCTGCCGCTACCGAACCCGCGACGACGACCTCGGCTGGCTGGCGACGCGGGTCGCGATGCTGGGCGTCGACTTCGAGGTGCACGAGCCGCCGGAGCTGGTCGCGCACCTGCAGCAGCTCAGCCGCCGCCTGCGCCGGGCGACCGCCGGGCGTTGAAGAAGTGGCGGAGCAGGGCGGCCGCCTCCTCGGCGCGCACGCCGCGGCGCACCTCGGGGCGGTGGTTGAGGGCGGGCTCGCCGAGCACGTCGAGGACGCTGCCGGCGGCGCCCGCCTTGGGGTCGGGGGCGCCGATGACCACGGTCGGGATGCGGGCGAGGACGATCGCCCCGGCGCACATCGCGCATGGCTCCAGGGTCACATACAGCGTCGTCTCCGGCAGCCGCCAACCCCCCAGCGCCTCGGCCGCGGCGCGGATCGCGAGGATCTCGGCGTGGGCGGTCGGGTCGCGACGCAGCTCGCGCTCGTTGCCGGCCGCGGCGAGCAGCTCGCCGCGGCGAAAGATCGCCGCCCCGATCGGCACGTCGCCGTGTCCCTCGGCCCGGCGGGCCTGCTCGAGCGCGACCGCCATCGCCTCCTCCTCCCCGGCGATCGCAGGCTTGCCCTCGCTGGCGAATTCGTCAGCTCCACCCATTGATCCGGCAGTATGTCCCCTACAACTTCGGCGGGGTCGCCGTGTTAGCTCTTTAGCTCGCGCCGCGCTGGGGTCCGGCGAGTTCGACGCCAACCATGAAACGACTTCCGCTGCTCCTCATCCCCCTTGCCCTGCTCGCCGCGCTCGCCGGCCCGGCCGCGCCCGCGCAGGCGCGAGTCGGCCTCGGCGCGGCCCACGGGTTCACCCCCCGCCAGGTCGTCGTCAAGTTCCACGGCGAGGGCCGGGGTCGCGCCCTGCGCCTGCCACCGGGCGTCGGGGTGAGCGAGACGGCGCGGGCGCTGCGCCGCAACCCGCGCGTCGCCTATGCCCAACCGAACTACCTCGCCACCGCCTCCGCCGTCCCCGTCCCCTTCTCGCTGCCCAACGATCCGGGGACGCTCGGCGGCGCCTCCGAAGCGGCGACCGGCGCCGGCGACTGGACCCTGAAGCAGTGGAACTTCCTGCCCGTTTCGGAAGGCCTGGCGGGGCGAGTCCCCCTCTCCCCAGGTGGCATCGACGCGGTCGACGCCTGGCGGAACCTCGACGAGCTCGGCAGGCCGGGGGGCGAAGGCGTCGTGGTCGCCGTCCTCGACACCGGCATCGCGTACCGCAGCCAGCCGCCGCACTTCAAGCGCAGCCCGGACTTCGCCGCTGGGCAGTTCGTCAAGGGCCACGACTTCGCCCAGAACGACCGCCTGCCGCTGGACGAAAACGGCCACGGCACCCACGTCGCCGGCACGATCGGCGAGAAGACCGACAACGGGATCGGCCTCACCGGGATCGCCTACCGGGCGAAGCTGATGCCGGTACGGGTGCTCGACCGGCACGGACGCGGCGACGCGACCCAGATCGCCAAGGGCATCCTCTTCGCGGTCGACCACCACGCCCAGGTGATCAACATGAGCTTCAACTTCGGCTGCGGCAAGAAGGTGCCGGTGGTCGACGAAGCGCTCCGCGAGGCCTACGAGCGCGGGGTCGTCACGGTCGCCTCCGCCGGCAACCTCGGCTCGGAGGCCTGCGTCTCGGAGCCGGCGACGGGGCCGCGGGTGATCGCAGTCGGCGGCACCACCGAGGGCGGGTGCCTCGGCAACTACTCGCTTGCCGGCTCGGCGGTCGACGTCGTCGCCCCCGGCGGTGGCTCGCCGGGGCCGGGCTGCCCCTCGATCTCCTCCCGGCCGATCTACCAGGTGACGCTGAAAGGCGGCGTGCCGGACATCTTCGGCATCCCCGGCAGCTACGTCGGCACCTCGATGGCCGCCGCCCACGTCTCCGGCGTCGCCGCCCTGATCCTCGCCAGCGGCGTCCTCGGCAGCCCGCCCAGCCCGCAGGCCCGGGTCGCCGGCGTCACCCGCCGCCTGCGCGCCACCGCCCGTGACCTCGGCCTGCCGAAGACCCAGCAGGGCGCCGGCCTGATCGACGCCGCCGCGGCCACCAACCCGCTCTCCTGAGGTTCAGGTCGTTCTAATAACCAGGACCGAGCAGGGCGCGTGGTGGGAGACGTTGTTGGGGACGCTGCCGAGCAGGAAGCGGCGAGCCCCCGTCATCCCCTTGTTCCCGACCACGATCAGGTCGGCTTTCGTCTGTTCGGCAACGTCGATGATCGCGTCGGCCGGGTCGGCCTCGATTGGATGCGTCTGCACCTCCAGGCCCTGTTTGCGGGCCTCGGCGGCGGCGGCATCGAGGATCAGGTTGACGTCCTCCCGCGGGCCGATCTCGTGCTGCACGTCGGGCGGCGCCTCGCGCTGCTCGCCGCGGACCCGGCGCTCGGGCACCGGCTCGAAGGCGCTGACGAGGCTCAGCGTGGCGCCGGTCAGCTTCGCCAGGTCGATCGCCTGGCGCACCGCCTCGGCAGCGGTGTCGGAGCCGTCGGTTCCAACCACGATACGAGTGAACACCCGCGCCTCCTCTGCTCGGTCGCTGGACGCGCCGATACTAACGCGCTCCATACAGGCATGGACTGGTTAGCGATTAAGGTCATGTTCGGCGGCGTAACGCGGCGGCAGACCGCGAAAGCCGTCGCCGAGGATTTCCGTCGGAGTGGTCGCCAAGCGGACGATCCCGATCGCCATCGAGGCGAGCAGGCAGGCCACCAGCACCGCCATCCCGACCTTCCAGATCCAGGGCACGGGCGAACCCTAGATCAGTCCCCCAGCGTGGCAGAGGTTTCAGTCCCAATGGG
>DATAEW010000049.1:0-17173 GCA_036257815.1 Solirubrobacterales bacterium | reverse complement strand
GACACCAACGAGACGGTCGAAAAGATCGTCGCCTGGCTTGACGAGAGGAAGCTGATCTAGATGCCCGGGATACTCGTTTACGCCCTCCACGACGACGAGGGCAGCTTCAACAAGAACTCGCTCGGGGCGATCTCCGAGGCGGCCAAGCTGGCCGGCGAGGTGGGCGGCGAAGCGGCCGCCCTGGTGGTCGGCGACGTCGCTGACGACGCCTGCGCCTCACTCGGCAACTACGGCGCCGCCAGGGTCTACCGGGCAAAGAGCGTGCCCGAGGGCCTGGCCCAGCCGATCGTCGACGCGATGGCGAAGGTGATCGAGGACCAGGGCTTCTCCTACGCCCTCTTCGGCGGCGGCCTGCTCGGGTTCGAGATCGGGGCCGGCCTGACCGCCCGGCTCGGCGCCGGCGTGACGATGGAGGTCACGGCGGTCAAGGTCCAGGACGGCAAGCTGGTGGCCGAGCGGCCGATCCTCCAGGACTCGCAGGTGGCCGACGTCGGCTACGTCGGTGAGCCGGGGATCATCATCGGCCGGCTCAACGCCTTCGACGCCCGCGAAAGCGGCGGCAGCGCCGAGGTCGTCGACGTCGACGTCGAGCTCTCGGCCTGGTCGACCAAGGCGACGATGGTGCAGCGTGGCGAGCAGCGCGGCGCCGACGTCAACATCGAGGATGCCGACATCCTGGTCGGCGGCGGCCGCGGCCTCGGCGCCGCCGACGGCTTCAAGCAGTGCGAGGAACTCGCGGAGGCGATGGGTGGGGCCGTCGCCGCGACCCGCGCCGTCGTCGACGCCGGCTGGTACCCCTACGCCGCCCAAATCGGGCAGACCGGGAAGACCGTGGCGCCGAAGCTGTACCTGGCGGCCGGGATCTCCGGCGCGATCCAGCACAAGGTCGGGATGCAGAACTCGGAGAACATCCTGGCGATCAACAAGGACCCGAACGCGCCGATCTTCGAGTTCTCCGACCTCGGCGTGGTGGGCGACCTGCACAAGATCGTCCCCAAGCTGACCGAGGCGATCAAGGCCAAGAAAGGCAGCTGAACCGATGGCCGCCGTCGCACCCTCCGAGTTCCCGCCCCCGTTCGAGTCCAAGGACGTGATCGGCCCACCGACCGACGCGCCCGAGGACCGGATCGAGGTGGGGGTCGCGATTGTCGGCGGCGGCCCCGCTGGGCTGGCTTGTGCCAACAAGCTGATGCAGCTGCTCGAGAACGAGCCGGAGCTGACCGAGAAGCTCGGCGAAGTCCCGGTCGCGGTGATCGAGAAGGGCAAAGTCGCCGGGGCGCACCTGCTCTCCGGGGCGAACATGAAGCCCTCGGCGATGGAAGAGCTGTTCCCCGACCTCGACAAGTCGGAGTGGCCGGTGTACCAGGAGGTCACCAAGGACGCCGTCTACGTGCTGACGAAGAGCAAAGCGATCCCGATGAAGCCGCCCCCGCCCGGCTTCCGCAATCACGGCAACTACGTCACCTCGGTTGCCAAGCTGGGGCGCTTCCTGGCCGACAAAGCCGAAGCAGCCGGCGTCTACATCCTCAGCGAGACGGCGGCGACCAAGCTGCTGGTCGAGGACCGGATCGTCAAGGGGGTGCGCTCCGGCGACCGCGGTCGCGGCAAGGAGGGCGAAGAGCTGGCCAACTTCGAGCCCGGCTCCGACGTCGTCGCCAAGGCGACGGTGCTCGCCGAGGGCACCGTCGGCCACCTCACCTACGCCGCCTACGACTACTTCGACATGCACGGTGCCGACCCGATGCGCTGGGAGCTCGGCGTGAAAGAGGTCTGGGAGGTCGCCGAGCCGCTCGACCGGGTGATCCACACGATGGGCTGGCCGCTGCGCAAGTCGCCGAAATACAACGAGTTCGGCGGCACCTTCATCTACCCGATGGGCGAGGACAAGATCTGCATCGGCCTGGTCGTCGGCCTCGACTACACCGACGCCACCTTCAGCTGCCACGACGCGCTGCAGCTGATCAAGACCCACCCCTTCATCGCGAAGCTGATCGAGGGCGGCAAGCGGGTCGCCTGGGGCGCGAAGACGATCCCCTCCGGCGGCTACTTCGCGATGCCGAAGCGGCTCACGGTGCCGGGCATGCTGGTCGCCGGCGACGCCGCGAGCATGGTCAACATCCCGACCCTGAAGGGCGTCCATTACGCGATGCACGCCGGCATGTACGCGGCGGAGACGATCGTCGACTCGCTGAAGCAGGACCCCAACTCGGTCAACTTCGAAAGCTACGATGAGAAGGTCCGCAACTCGATGATCGAGAAGGACCTCAAAGAATCGCGCAACATGCGCCAGCCCTTCTCCAAGGGGTTCTTCCTCGGCGGCGCGATCGCCTCGGCGATGACGGTCACCAAAGGCGCCTTCCCCGGCGGCCACTGGAAGCAGGAGCACGACTCCGAGATCGAGGTCGAGGTCGGCAGGGCGGGCGACATGTACCCGAAACCCGACAACGAGGTGACCTTCAACAAGCTCGACTCGGTCTTCCTCTCCGGCAACGCGACCCGCGACGACGCGCCGAACCACGTTCGCGTCCAGTCCAAGGTGCCGCGCGAGATCGCCCAGACCTGGGTCTCGATGTGCCCGGCGCAGGTCTACGAGATCCCCGAGGAGCAGCTGGAGAACGGCACCTCGACGGTCGACGTCCACGTCACCGCCTCCAACTGCGTGCAGTGCGGCGCGATCACCGCCAAGGGCGGCCGCCTCACCCTCCCCGAGGGTGGCGACGGCCCGCTGTACCAGGAGACGTAGGAGAGGCGTTTCATGATTGGCACGATCCGCGCGCCACGCGCGCGGATCGGCCGCCTAGGGTCAGGCGATGCTCCTGACCCCAGTGGTCGTTCAGGTCGCCGCGGTAACCGGCTTCATGGCCGCGGCGATCGCCGTCGGCGGCTTCCTCGCTCATGCTCGGGAGGCGATGACCGGTGGCTCAGAGGAGGACTTGCGGCGGTTGACCGCGATCGGCGGTCTCTATGGATTAGTGGCTGTGGCTGTGACCTTGATGGTGGGAGTGCTTCTGTAATGTATTGTCTGAGGAGAAGATGACTGAATTCCAGGCAGTCATGTTGACGATGGCCATAGCAATGGTCGTCATGGTGATCGCTTTCGCCGTTCTCGCCGCCGTGCATGCGAACGGTGCGTGGATGGCGATCGCCTTTGTGGTGACCCTTTGGCTCGGGGCTGACGCTGCGGTTCGTGTCGAGAGGCGCTACTCGGATAAAGAGCGCGACTGAGTCGCCCCCGCGGCGGATATCGTCGCGGCCGTGTTGGCGCTCGGCATAGTCGCGGCGGTCGCGGCCTCCTGCCTCTACAACACCTCGATCGCGCTGCAGGCGCTGGAGGCGCGGCAGGAGCCGGCGGAGCACTCGCTGCGGCCGTCGCTGCTAGGAAGGCTGATCCGCAACCGGCGCTGGCTGCTCGCCACCGGCATCGGGCTGGCCGGCTGGCCGTTCGAGATCGCCGCCCTGCTGCTGGCGCCGCTGACCGTCGTGCAGCCGTGCCTGGCCAGCGGGCTGGTGCTGCTGCTCTGCTTGGGGGCGAGGCGGCTGGGGGAGAGACCGGGGCGACGTGAGCGGGTGGCCGTGGCGGCGATCGTCGCCGGGGTCGCCGGGGTGGCGCTGGCAGCGCCCGAGCGGACCACCGAGCATGCCGGCGCCGGCTCGATCGCCCTGGCCCTGGCGCTGGTCGCCCTGCCGGTGCTGGCGCCCTACGCGCTGCGCCGGCGGGCGGCGGCGGGTCTCCTGGCGGTGATCGGCGCCGGTTTCGGTTATGCCTGGACGGCGATCGCCAGCAAGCTCCTGGCCGACCAGCTCGCCGGCGGCAGCGCGATCGTCGCGGCCGCCTGGCTGGCCACCGCGGCCGCCTCCGAGGGCCTGGCGCTGCTGAGCGAGATGAGCGCCCTGCAGCGCCGCGCCGCCACCCACGTCGCCCCGATCATGTTCGCCGTCCAGGTCCTCGTCCCGGTCGCCCTCGCGCCGCTGATCTTCGG
This sequence comes from Solirubrobacterales bacterium, assembly GCA_036257815.1. Lineage (GTDB taxonomy): Bacteria > Actinomycetota > Thermoleophilia > Solirubrobacterales > 70-9 > VAYN01. The sequence goes on along the minus strand of DATAEW010000049.1, from coordinate 13,193 downwards.
CGAGTCCTGGTCCAACACGCCGCTCGGCGGCCTCGTCCTGCTCGCCTCGATGGCGCTGGCCATCGCGGGGACGGTGCTCTTGGCAGGGTCGAGGGCGGTTGGGATCGTTCTCGAGTCCGCTCACCGAGAGCGGCCCTGACGCCGCTTGCGCTGGTACTCTTCCGCCGCCTTCCGCAGCGAGCACCTCGTCCCCGCGAAGGACGCCAGTCACCGCCACCAAGGAGCCATCGTAGGGTCCGCAGAGAAAACCCGGCCCGACGCGAGCAAATTCGCGATCGGGTTCGACCACCGCGACCGTGCCAGGCTGTTCGAGCTCTGGACCGAGGTGCTCGATTCCGAGCAGTGGTCGGAGGGGGCGAAGCTCGCCGCCTTCGAGCAGCGCTGGTCGGAGTGGAACGGCCTGCCCAGCCTCGGCCTCTCCAGCTGGGCCGGTGGCGCGCTGGCGGCGCTCGAGTTCGCCGGCGTCAAGGGCGGGACGGTCCTCTGCCCCTCCAACACCTTCATGGCGACGCCGCTGGCGGCGCTCGGCGCCGGCGCCGCGGTCGAGTTCGTCGACTGCAACCGCCGCGATCTCTGCATGTCCTTCGAGGACTTCGAGCGCCAGGCCGAGCGGCACAGGCCGCGGGCGGCGATCCTCGTCCACGTCGGCGGCCACATCGCCTTCGACTCCGAGCGGATCGCCGCCTACTGCCGCGACAACGGGATCTTCCTGCTCGAGGACTGCGCCCACGCCCACGGCGCCGCGTGGAACGGCGCCAAGCCGGGCGGCTACGGCGACGCCGGCGTCTACTCGCTCTACGCGACCAAGACGGTCTCCAGCGGCGAGGGCGGCGTCCTCGTCTCCGGCGATGCGGAGCTGATCGAGTTCGCGAAGAAGTTCCGCAATTACGGCAAGTTCGAGCACGACGTCGACGGCCTCAACTTCCGGATGAGCGAGTTCACTGCCGCCCTCGCCCTCGTCCAGGCGGAACGGATGGAGGAGATCGTCGCCTGGAAGAACGAGTACGCGCGCGAGCACCTCGATCCGCTGCACCCGGCGCGGCTCGAGCTGCCCGAGGGGATGACCTCGGGCCTGTACAAGTACGTCGTCTTCGAAGAGCTGGAGAAGAGCACGGGCAGGGTCTACGAGGTGCCCTGCCACCGGATCATGGGCCGCTCCGAGAAGCTGCCGAACACCGACTGGGTGGCCGAGAGCCACTGGTGCGTGCCGCTGTACTACCGGCCGGAGAGTCGCGCGGCGGCTCTGGGCAAGGAGGATGGAGGATGAGGGTCCTGGTGACCGGAGGCGGGGGTTTCATCGGCTCCCACGTCGTCGACCGCCTGCTGGACCGCGGAATCACGCCGCGGATCTTCGATCTCAGCGCCTCGCCCTACCACTCGCCGCTGGAAGTCGAGACCTTCACCGGCAGCATCACCGACGCCGCCAACCTCGACCTGGCGATGCGCGACTGCGACGCGGTGATCCACCTGGCTGCCGTCGCCGACGTCGGTCACGTGCTCGCCGACCCGGTCCTCGCCGAGGAGGTGAACACCCGCGGCACGCTGAACGTGCTGGAGGCTGCCTGCCGGGCGAAGGTCGGTCGCGTCGTCTACGGCTCGACCACCTGGGTCTACAGCGACTGCCCCGAGCGGGAGGTCGACGAGGAAACGGCGATCCCGGCGCCGCGCCATCTCTACACCGCGACCAAGCTGGCCGGCGAGACCTACTGCGCCGGCTACGCCGAGCTCTACGAGCTGGAGAGCACGGTCCTGCGGTTCGGCATTCCCTACGGCCCGCGCGCCCGCGCCGCCGGGGTCGTCGCCAAGTTCACCGACCTCGCCTTCGAAGGCAAGCCGCTGACGATCGCCGGCGACGGCAGCACCACCCGCAGCTTCATCTACGTCGAGGACCTCGCCGACGGGATCGTCGCCGCCCTGGCGCCCGAGGCGGGCGGCCGCACCTACAACCTCTCCGGCGACGAAGTGGTGACGATCCTCGAAATCGCCGAGCGGGTGCAGGAAAACACCGACGACTGCGAAATCGTCCATACGCCGCCTCGCCCCGGCGACTTCCCGGGCAAGACGATCTCCAACGAGCGGGCGCTGCGGGAGCTCGGCTGGAAAGCCGAGACGAGCTTCAGGGAAGGCGTCCGCAAGTACGTCGAATGGGTCCGCTGCACGACTCGCCCTCCCGATCCGGTGCCGGGCAAGCGGCCCTCCCTGAACGGCAACGAACACGCCGCGGGGGCGTTGCTCGCCGGGGCCGTCGGCTCCGAGGCCCGGCCGGCGAAGGCGCTGATCCTCAGTGCCGACATCGGCGAGGGACACGACCTGCCAGCGCGGATGATCAAGGCCGACCTGGAAGAGGAGGTGCCGGGCACGGAGGTCGAGATCGCCAATGGCCTGGAAGCGATGGGCAGGCTCTGCTCGGCGGTGGTGCGCGGCGGCTCGCGGGTCAGCTTCCGCTGGATGCCGTGGATGTTCGACGTCCAGTACTGGCTGATCACCAAGTTCGCGCCGACCCGCTGGCTCGCCCACCACCTCTCCTACTGGCTCGGCGCCCGCGGCCTGATGCGGCAGATCGCCGCCCACGAGCCCGACGTGATCGTCTCCACCTATCCCGGCGTCACCGCGGTGCTCGGAATGCTGCGCGAGAACCGTCGCCTGGCGACGCCGGTGCAGTCGGCGATCACCGACCTCGCGGGCCTGCGCTACTGGGTCCATCCCGGGGTCGACATGCACTTCGTCACCCACCCGGAGTCGATCGAGGAAGTCGAGAAGCTGGCCGGCCCGGGCAGCGTCGAGTGGATGCGGCCGCCGATCTCGCGCGACTTCCTGATGCCGCGCACCCGGCGCGACGCCCGCGAGGCGCTCGGCCTGCCGGCGCACGCGCGGATCGTCCTCGTCTCCGGGGGCGGCTGGGGGATCGGCGATCTCGAGGGGGCGATCCGCTCCGCGCTGGCCGACGAAGACACCCTGGTCGCCTGCATCACCGGCCGCAACGAGTGGGTGCGGGAGCGGCTCGAAAACCGTTTCGGCGAGGACCCGCAGGTGCGGATCCTCGGCTTCACCGAGCAGATGAGCGACTGGATGGCCGCCTCGGACGCGATGATCCACGCGACCGCGGGCCTCACCGTGCTGGAGGCCCACATCCGCGGTTGCCCGGTCGTCTCCTACGGTTTCAACGCCGGTCACCTGCGCGCCAACAACGCCGCCTTCGAGCGCTTCGGCCTGGCCGAGGTGGCGCGCAGCGAGCACGAGCTGGAGTCGGTCCTGCGCCACGTGACCAAAGAGCGGCGCTCGCCGGACTCCTCCTTTGCCTCGCTGCCCTCGATCGCTTCGCGGGCGCTCACCGTGCGGCCGCGGGTCAAGCCGCAGCCGGTCTGGCGCCTGCGGGTCGAGCGCATGGCGGCGGCCGCGACGATGTTTGCGGTGGCGCTGGTGCTGATGCTTGCGCTGGTCAAGAAGGAGAGCCCGCTGAAGGTTGCCCGGCCAGTGACCAGCCGCATCCACATCGGCACCGACAACGACCAGCAGCCAAGTTTGAAACCGGCGGCGAAGGCGCTCGGCTCCGGCGCGGCCGCCGCTTCGGGCTCCAATCCTTGAGGCCGGCCGCTGGCGCCGCGGCTGCGGGCGGCGCACTCGCCGCCGCCGCCACGGTGCTGCACGCCGCCCCCGCCCCGGCGCCGGTGGTGCCGTCGCTGGGGAGGGCGCTCGGCGTCGTCCTGCGCGAGGAGGGGGAGGAGGGCGTGGCGATCACCTTCGACGACGGCCCCCACCCGCGGGGGACGCCGGCCATCCTGGAGGCGCTGCGCGAGGCCGGCGCCGTCGCGACCTTCTTCCTCGCCGGCGAGCAGGTCGAGCGGCGCCCCTCGCTGGTCGGCGAGATCGTCGCCGCCGGTCACCGGGTCGAGCTGCACTGCCACCGACACCGCAACCAGCTGCGGCTGACGCCGCGGATGCTGATCGAGGACGCCGAACGCGCCCGGGCGGCGATCGAGGAGGCGGGCGGTCAGGCGATCGCCGACTACCGTCCGCCCTACGGGATCTTCAGCGCCGCCGGCCTGCGCGCGGTACGGGCACGGGGCTGGCGGCCGGTGCTGTGGTCGCTGTGGGGAGAGGACTGGAAGCGCAGCGCCAGCGCGGCGTCAATCGCCCGACGGGCGACTGAGGGCGCCCGCGCCGGCGACGTGCTGCTGCTGCACGATGCCGACTACTACAGCGCTTCGGGCTCCTGGAAGCGCACCGCCGCGGCGCTGCCGGCGATCCTCGAGGACCTCGGGGGGCGGGGGTTCAGGTCGAGACTGCTGCGCCGCGGCGGTGCCGCCACCACGGTCCACTGATCGCAACCGGCGAAGGCTTCGTCGAGGCGCTGGGCCATCGTGCTGCGCGGCCGCTCCTGGTCGAAGATCTGCTTGGCCATGGCTCTCCGTCCTACTGGTAGGGAACCCGACAAGGGTCCCGGTCCCGTCGGACGAAAAAGTTGCAGTTTGCGGATTTTGGGAACGAATGTTCGGGACCCCGTCAGGAGGCCGCCGCAAACTCGGCAATCTGCTCGGCAAGCCGCTGCGGCTGGTCGAGGGGGACGAAGGTCTTCGCGTCGGGGATCTGGACGATCCGGGCATTCCCCGCTTCGCCGGCCAGGCGTTCGGCGTAGGAGATCGGGAAGTAGCGGTCACCGGGCGCCCAGGCGAGGAGGATCGGCAGCCGCGAGCCGCGCAGCCTCTCGGCCGCCGCCAGGGTGTGGCGCTTGTGAAGCCCGATCGTCACCTTTTTGAGGTCGCGGCGCACGCCGGGGTCGTGCAGGCCCGGCGCCATCCAGGAGGCGACGAGCTCGTCGGGGATGCGGCCGCGGGCGAAGGGCTTGAAGGCGCGGCGGGACAGCGCCGCGGAGCGGAAGGGAAGGGAGAGCGCGGTCATGCCGCCGGGCAGCTTGGCCAGCGGCGGCATCGCCTTGAAGATCCCCGGCGGGAAGTTCTCGTGGGTGTCGCAGTTGGTCAGCACGAGGCGGCCGATCCGCTCCGGGTGGCGGGTCACCAGCACCTGCGAGATCGCGCCGCCGGAGTCGTTGCCGACGATCGTCACCTCGCGCAGGTCGAGGGCGGAGAGGAAATCGTCGATCGCGTCGGCGAGCCCGGGCGGGGAGAGGTCGGCCCCCGGGTCCATCGCGATCGCGTGGGCGCCGAGCGGCCAGTCGGGCGCCAGGCAGCGGAAGCGGTCGGCGAGGCAGTCGACCACGCCGTCCCAGAGCCGGCCGTCGACCAGGTAGCCGTGGACGAAGACCAACGGCGGCCCGCTGCCCGCCTCGCGGTAGCGGACCGTCCCCACCGGCAGCTCGATCTGCTTGCGCTCGCTCGTCTCAGTCGCCATCGTGTCGCCTCCAGTCAGCCGCGGCCAGCGGGGTGCGTGAGAGTCCCGCTGGATCTGTCCATTCGTCGACCATCGCTTCTTCTTATAACATACAGGCAGTATGAATGTTGGAAGGCCCAGCGAGGGGAAGGGAGGCGCGGCGGCGCCAAGGCGCAGCCAGCGCGAGCGCACGGAAGCGACCCGCAACGCCTTGATCCAGGCCGCCCGCCGGCTCTTCACCGAGCGCGGCTACGACGATGTCGGCACGGAGGAGATCGTGCGCGCGGCCGGAGTGACTCGCGGCGCCCTCTACCACCATTTCGGCGGCAAGGCGGAGCTGTTGGAGGCGGTCTACGAGCGCCTCGAGGCGGAGTCGACCGAGCGGGTCGCCCGGGTCGTCCTGGGCTCGGAGCTGGAGAGCCCCCTGGAGGCGATGCGCGCGGGGATCGAGGCTTTTCTCGACGAGTGCGCCGAGCCCGAGCTGCAACGGATCGGACTCCACGACGCCCCGGCGGTCCTCGGCTGGGACCGCTGGCGGGAGATCGCCGCCGCCAACGGGCTCGGCCTGATCGAAGCCAGTCTCGCCGCGGCGATCGAGGCGGGCGAGATCCGCCGGGTCCCGGTCAAACCGATGGCGCACGTGCTGCTGGGCGCCCTCGACGAGGCCGCGATGCTGGTCGCCCGCTCCGAAGACCCGGCGAGGCGGGCCGAGGTCACCGCGGCCCTAGTCGCCGTGCTCGAGAGCCTCGCCGCTCCGCCGCTGTAGGCGTCCCGCCTCCTCGGCGGGACCTTCGACCACCACGTCGGCGCCCTCGATCGCCATCGTCTCGTCGTGGGCGAGGCGCCGCGACTCCTTCTGGGCGTACATCCGCACGTCGGCCAGCCGCAGCGCGGCCGCCGCCGTGTCCGCCTCCTCGGGAACCGCGACCGCACCCCAGGCGGCGCTGACCTCGTACCCCTTGCCCCGCGCGCTGAGCGCTTCGGAAGCCCGCTTCAGCGCGGTCTCGCGGCCCTCCGTCTCGCAGTCGAGGAAGACCGCGAACTCGTCGCCGCCGATCCGGTAGCCGGCGCCATCCGCGGCGACCGCTTCGATCAGCTGGCCACCGAAGCGCCGCAGCATCTCGTCGCCGGCGGGGTGGCCGAAGGTGTCGTTGAAGCGCTTGAAGCCGTTGAGGTCGAAGAGGGCGAGCATGAAGGGCCGCGGCTCGCCGTGGGCGAAGCGGGCCTCGAGGTCGTAGTGCATCCGCCCCTGGTTCCCCAGCCCGGTCAGCGAATCGGTCCGCACCTGCTCCAGCAGGCGCTGGTTCTCGCGCACGCTGAGCGCCAGCCGGGCGAGGACCGCGAACAGGGTCGCCCCCAGCAGGCCGGACGTCAGCACGGTGCCGCGGCCGACGGCCTGCATGACGAACAGGATGCCGACGATCACCGCGAAGACGCCCGGCACGGCGAGTTCGCGGAAGCCGTCGAAGCGGGGCGACGCCTCGATCTCTTCGGCCGGGGGCAGCCAGGCGGCGGCGCCAAGGCAGACGGCCGAGATCAGGTAGATCGGTTCGATCCAGTCGCCCGCTGGAAGCACCGAGTCGGTGGTCTGCAGCGTGTAGGCCACGTCGGCGACCGCCATCGTCGCCATCCCGGCGAGCAGCAGCGTCCAGGTGCGGCCCGGCCGCCAGCGGGTCAGGGCGACCACCCCCATCACCGCCCCCAGCAGCAGGACGTCGCCGATCGGGTAGGCGAGCAAGGTCACCACTTCGACGGTGGTCCCGGTGGCGTGGTCGGCGACGAACTCGATGATCAGGGCCGATCCGAGGGCCGCCGTGCCCAGGGCGGCGATCAGGGCATCCATCCAGAGCCGCCAGTCCAGCTCGCGGGCGCGGACGCGGAGCAGCAGGTACAGCCCGAGCCCGGCCAGCGGGTAGAAGGCCAGGTAGCCGATGTCGGCGGGGGAGGGGAACGGCGCCGAGGGATTGCCGGTGATCCGCGCGGTCCAGTAGATCTCACCCGCCGCCCAGCAGAGAACCGCCGCGGCGATCGCCAGCCAGGCCGCGCGGGCGGCGCCGGGCGAGTACGCCTTCAGCAGGCAGGCCAGGCCGGCCGCCACCACGACCGCGTCGTAGAGTTCGTTGTTGAGGAACCCGTCGAGGCCCGAGCCGCCGACATGGAGCCAGTCATGCACGGTGACCAGGGCGGCGCCGCCGAAGAGCACGGCCGCGACCGCAACCCGAGGTGCGTCCCTGACCGCGATCTGTCGTTTCACGGTGGTGGCGGCCACGTGGGTGTATCGGCCAGGCTTGCGCACTCCTCTAGACTTATCCCAGATGAAAGCGGGAATCCACCCCGAGTACACGCTTGCCAACGTGCACTGCTCGTGCGGCAACCAGTTCTACACGCGGTCGACGAAGAGCGACCTGCACGTCGAGCTCTGCTCCGAGTGCCATCCCTTCTACACCGGCAAGCAGAAGCTGGTCGACACCGGCGGCCGGGTTGAGCGCTTCCAGCGCCGCGCCGCCAAGCACCGGGCGGCAGGGAAGTAGGCCGTGAGCCCGCCGGCGGGCTCCGCACAGGCAGCCAACGTCCCCTCCGCCAACGGCGGGGACCCGCTGCGCATGCCGGACGGCGCCCTGGTCGCCAAGCGCGACGCGCCGGTGGGCGGCCAGGCGGTGCTCGAGGGCGTGATGATGCGCGGGATCTCCGTCTGGGCGGTCGCCGTGCGCACACCGACCGGGCAGATCGAGGTCGAGTCGGAGAAGATCGCCCCCTGGGCCCAGCGCCACCGGGCCTGGCGGCTGCCGGTGATTCGCGGCGTCGTCGCCCTCGCCGAGTCGATGAAGATCGGCTTCCGCGCCCTGGCGATCTCCGCCAACGCGCAGATGGAGGAGGACGAGGAGGGCGAGAAGGAAGAAATCGGCGGCTGGATCTGGGGCCTGACGATCTTCCTCTCGCTGGCCCTGGCGATCGGCCTCTTCTTCGTCGTCCCGGTCGGCCTGACCAGCCTGATCAAGGACCAGCTCGGCTCGCCCCTCCTCTTCTGGCTGGTCGAGGGCCTCGTGCGGACCGGCCTGTTCATCGGCTACCTGGTCGCGATCAGCAAAATGCCCGACCTGCGGCGGGTCTTCGAGTACCACGGCGCCGAGCACAAGACGATCTCCTGCTACGAGGCCGAAGACGAGCTGGTCCCCTCGCGGGCCAAGCTCTACTCGCGGCTGCACCCCCGCTGCGGCACCAGCTTCCTGCTGATCGTGATGGTGCTGGCGATCTTCGTCTTCGCCCCGATCGGCCTTCCGGCCTGGTACTGGCTGGTGCTCTCGCGGATCCTCGGGATTCCGCTGATCGCCGGCCTCTCCTACGAGGTGATCAAGTGGGCGGGCAAGCACCGCCGCAAAGCCTGGGTGCGGGCCGTCATGTGGCCGGGGCTGATGCTGCAGAACCTGACCACGCGCGAGCCCGACGAAGAGCAGCTCGCGGTCGCGATCGCCTCGCTGAACACGGTGCTGGCTCGTGAGGATCCCGCGGAGGCTGCCAAGCAGCAGCAGATCGAGATCGTCGCCTAACCCGACTCCCCCGCGCGGTGGGAGCCCGTCCCGATAGGGGTTCCGCTTAACTTTTTCGAGAGGCGAGCGCCGGCTGTCCGAGAAGGTGGTTGGCGAAGAAGTACAAGACGCTCCACCCCTATCGGGACGGGCTCAAGCAAAGCGGGGGCCGGTTCTGCACGGCGCGTTCCCTCTGGGACCGGTTTGCCCTCCACGCTCCTGGCGATCGGCTCGGGGCTGTGCGGCTCCCTTATGTTTGTCGCATGATCGAGCAGCTGGTTGAGCAGATCGAGAGCCGGTCCGCCGAGCTCGAGGGGCTGATGTCGGACCCGGCGGTGATCGGGGACCGGGAGCGGTATGCCGAGGTGGGGCGCGAATACCGCGAGCTGCAGCCGGCCCGCGAGCTGGCGGCCGAGTACGCGACGCTGAAGGATGACCTCGAGGGCGCCCGCGAGCTGCTCGAGGAGGGCGAGGATCCGGAGCTGCGCAGGGTCGTCGAGGAGGCGCCGGCGCGGCTCGAGCGGCTGGAAGAGGAGATCCGTTTGGCGATGGTCGAGCGCGACCCCAACGACGCCAAGAACGTGATTGTCGAGATTCGCGCGGGGACCGGGGGGGACGAGGCGGCGCTGTTCGCCGGCGACCTCTACAAGATGCTCGGCCGCTACGCCGAGACCCGCGGCTTCGCGACCGAGGCGATCTCGCAGTCCGCATCGGATGCCGGCGGTTTCAAGGAGGTGACCTTCGCCGTCAAGGGCGACGGGGCCTACTCGGTGTTCAAGTTCGAGGGGGGGACGCACCGCGTCCAGCGCGTGCCGACGACCGAGTCCCAGGGCCGCATCCACACCTCGACGGCGACGATCGCCGTGCTGCCGGAGGCCGAGGAGGTGGAGGTGGAGGTCGACCCGAACGACCTGCAGGTCGACGTCTACCGCTCCTCGGGGCCGGGTGGGCAGTCGGTCAACACGACCGACTCGGCGGTGCGGATCACCCACAAGCCGACCGGGATCGTCGTCTCGATGCAGGACGAGAAGTCCCAGCTGCAGAACAAGGACAAGGCGATGCGGGTGCTGCGGGCGCGCCTGCTGGAGCGCGAGATCGCCGAGCAGCAGGCGAAGATCGCCTCCGAGCGCAAGGCCCAGGTCGGCAGCGGCGAGCGCTCGGAGAAGGTCCGCACCTACAACTTCCCCCAGGGGCGGGTGACCGACCACCGGATCAAGCTGACCTCGCACAACCTCGAAGGGGTGCTGGCCGGCGACCTGGCCGAGTTCACCGACGCGCTCTCGGCCGAGGAGAAGCGACAGCGGCTTGAAGCTGCCGCCGTAGGGTGACGTACATGACCGGCGCATATCGGCGTCCCCAGCCGCTCGCGTGCGGAGCACGCCACGCTCCTTGCGTCCTTGACCTGCTCGGTCATGTCCGTCCCTTCGATTGACGCCTTGGCTGCGGCGGTCGACGCCCTGGCTGCGGCCGGTGTCGAAGACCCTCGCCTGGACGCGGAACTGCTGTTGGCGGAGGCCAGCGGCCGCGACCGCGCGGCCCTTGTCGCCGACCGCGAGGCGGCGCTCGACCCGGCGGCGGGGCGCCGCTTCGGCGAGCTGGTGCGGCGGCGGCTTCGCCGCGAGCCGGTCGCCTACATCCTCGGGCGCAAAGGGTTCCGCAACCTGGAGCTGGAGGTGGACCGGCGGGTGCTCGTGCCGCGGCCGGAGACGGAGCTGCTGGTCGAAGTGGCGCTGGAGCGGCGGCCGGCGCGGGTGCTCGACGTGGGCACCGGCTCCGGCGCGATCGCGCTCGCGGTGGCCGACGAGTTGCCCGGATGCGATGTGACCGCAACCGACACTTCGCCGGCGGCGCTCGAAGTAGCGCGTGCGAACGCGGAGCGGCTCGGCCTCGCCGACCGGGTTCGCTTCGTCGAGGGAACGCTGCCCGACGGCCGCGACCGGCGCCGGGGCGGCGGAGCCGGCGTCGATCCCAGCGGCGGGCCGGAATTCGATCTAGTCCTCGCCAACCTCCCCTACATCCCCGAGCCCGACTGGCCCACGCTGCAGCCCGAGGTCCGCGACTGGGAGCCCCGCGAGGCCCTGCTCGCCGGCCCCGATGGGTTGGACGCCTACCGTGCCCTCTCATCCACCCTGGGTGGCAGTCATTTGGCACCGAGAGCGTCCGAAATGACTGCCACCCGGAGGGTGGGGGCCGTTGCGGTCGAGGTGGGGGAAGGCCAGGCGGTGGCCGTCGCCGGCCTCTTTCGGGACGCCGGGTTCGGGACGGTGGAGGCCCGCCGCGACCTCGCCGGTATCGAGCGCGTGGTGGTCGGCGAGGGCGCCGGGCCGCGGGAGGCGGCGGAGCGGTGACCGAGGTCGTCTCGATCGAGCGCGACGGCGCGGCGGCGGCGCGGGGGGCGCTGGAGCGCAGCATCGCCGGCGGCGGGGTCGCGGTGTTCCCGGCCGACGGGCTCTACGGGCTCGCCTGCGACCCGCTCGACGCGGCGGCGATCGGCCGCATCCACCGCCTCAAGGGGCGCGACGACGGCAGGCCCTCGGCGGTGATGTACTTCTCGCCGCTGGCGATGCGGGAGCTGGTCGAGGGGCTCCGGCCGCGCACGGCGGCCGCCGTCAGCGCCCTGCTGCCGGGCCCGGTCACGCTGGTCGTCGCCAACCGCCAGGGCCGTTACCCCCTGGCCTGCCGCGAGGACCTCGGCCGCCTCGGCATTCGGCTGATCGGAGGGCCGCTGGCCGGGGCGATGTGCCCGATCTTCCAGACCTCCGCCAACCTCAGCGGCGAGCCTGCTCCCTCGCGCTTCGAGGACGTGCGCGCGGCGATCGTCTCCGGCGCCGATTTGGCGATCGACGGCGGCGAGCTGACCGGCCTGCCCTCGACCGTGGTCGACGTCTCGGCGATCGAGGAGGACGGCGAATGGACCGTCCTCCGCCACGGCGCGCTCTCCGAGGGCGACCTCGCCGCCGCCCTGGCCTCCGCCGGCCTTGGCTGAGCGCCCCCGGCCCCCTGCCTTTTGTCACCCAGAGGGTTACAAAAGGCAGGCGGGCAGGCGGGCAGGCGGGCAGGCGGGCAGGCGGGCAGGCGGGCAGGCAGGCAGGCAGGCAGCCGGGCGGGCGGGCAGGCAGGCGGGCGGGGGACGGCGGCGTTGGCGCTCAGCAGCCCGGGTGTCCCGGGTAGGGAAGGCGGACGCGGCGGCGGGAGGAGTTGTCGCGCTCGTTGGACTCGGCCAGTAAACGCTTCGGGTCGACGGTCATCTCGAAGACGAAGCAGCCGCGCAGGCCGGCGACGTTGATCCACTGCTTGTCGTAGTCGGCGGGGTAGATGTCCGACCAGCCGACCGAGGTGCCGAGCGTCACCCGGTCCTGGAGGGGGTTCCGGTTGCAGCCCGGGTAATGACGCCGGCGCGGCGAGCGCCGCCCCGGTCGCGTGCGCTCGAGGTCGCGCAGGCAGTAGTTGAGCTTCGGCCCGGTGCGAATCGCCGGCCCGACCCCGCCGCCCCGCCTGACCCGCCGCAGCTCGAAGCGCGCGAGCTGGTGGACCTTCCAGTAGGAGCCGCCGAAGTAGAGGCCGACGTCGGTGAAGCGCAGGGTCGCCCGGCTGCGGATCGTGATGTGGCCGCCGCCGACCCTGTAGATCCGCTGGTTGGTCCGCATCGAGCGCCTGCCGTTGCGTCGCCCCCGCAGCTCGATCGGCCCGCGCCCGCGGCTGCGCACGTCGCTGGTCGCCCGCAGCAGCACCCGGCCGCCGCCGGCCCGCTGGACGTAGAGGTCGCGCGGGGGCCCGATCCGCAGGTTGGGGCAGAGCAGGCGGTCGCCGCCGGGGCGCCGACATGGGTTCAGGCGCTGCGCCGCAGCGGCTTCGGAGATGGCGCCGCCGAGCGCCGGCAGGATCAGCGCCGCGCCGAGCACGGCCGCGGTGGGGGCGAGGGCCAGGCGGCTGCTCACGGTGGGCGCTCCCACGCGCCCAGGGTATCCCGGTCCGTTGGTATGGTCGGCGGAGGATGAGCGATCTGCCCGACAACTTCCAGACCGCGCCGCTGGCCGAGGTGGATCCGGCGATCGCCGCGGTGCTCGAAGCCGAGCTGCGGCGCCAGCAGCGGACGCTGGAGATGATCGCCTCGGAGAACTTCGTGCCGCAGGCGGTGCTCGAGGCGGTCGGCTCGGTGCTGACCAACAAGTACGCCGAGGGCTACCCCGGTCGTCGCTACTACGGCGGCTGCGAGGAGGTCGACGTCGCCGAGCAGCTGGCGATCGACCGCGCCAAGGAGCTGTTCGGCGCCGAGCACGCGAACGTCCAGCCGCACGCCGGCGCCCAGGCCAACAACGCCGTCTACATGGCGCTGCT
>DATAEW010000036.1:0-33554 GCA_036257815.1 Solirubrobacterales bacterium | reverse complement strand
CCTGCTGGAGACGATCGCCTCGCGCTGCCAGCCGGTCGATTTCGCGCCGCTGCCGGCCGAGGTTCTGGAGGCGGAGCTCGGCGCGGCGGCGGCGCCGGACGAGGTCTCCGCAGCTGCCCGGCTGGCCGCCGGCGACCGCGAGCGCGCCGCCCTGCTCCTCAGCGCGCGCGGCCGCGAGCTGCGAAGGGAGGTCGAGCGCTGCCTTGCCGCGGCGCTGTCCGGCGAGGTCGCGGCGGCTCCCTGGCGTCAGCTCCTCGACGGCGCCCAGGCTGCCGGCGAGGAGGCCGAAGCGACCGCGCGCGAGGCGCTGGAGGAGGACGCCAGGGCAGGCCTCAAGCGCACCGCGCGCGAGATCGGCGAGGAGGCCAAACGGGTCGGGCGGCGCCGCCGCACGGAGATCCTCGACCACGCCCTCGAGCTCTGCGCGGCCTGGCTGCGCGACCTCGCCGCGGTCGCGAGCGGGGCCGAGGAGGTGGCCTTCAACCGCGACCGCCTCGATCTCCTGCGCTCCCAGGCGGCCGCCCTCGATCCCGCCCGCGCCCGCGAGGGCGCCGCGCTCGTCCAGGAGACCCGCCGCGGTCTCAACCTCAACGTCTCCGAGGAGCTGGCGCTGGAGGCACTGTTCTTTCGCCTCGAGCGCCTCCTGGGCTGAGCGGTGCGCCGCGCCTGGCGGCGAGCGGTGGGTGCTCGTCGTTTTCGATGTTTGGGGGCCTATAGGCCCCCAAACTCAGAGAACGCTTGGTTCTCGCCGCCCAGCTCGCCGGCTCAGTCCTGTTCCGCGGGCCGCGGAGTGGGGGGCTCGCTCGGCGAGCCGTTGTGCCCGGCTCCCTCCAGGGCCTGGGCGCGCGCCTGCTCGATCGCTCGTTCCTGCGCCAGGCGGGTGATCTGGGCCGCCTGGCGGGACATGATCACGCTGAAGTTGAGCGCCAGGCCGAGCAGCAGCAGGAGGACGATCGAGAACAGCGCCACGTTGGTGTCCCGCACCCCCATCGCGTCGGCTACCAGTTCGAGCAGGCCGGGGAAGGCGGCGCCGGCGAGCATTCCCAGGCCGGCGAGGAACCAGACCACGCTGTAGCGCTCCTGCAGCTTGTCGCGGCGGATCATCTCGAGGATCAGCAGCATGAAGGCGAGGGCGATGATCGCGGCGAGGATCCGCGTCTGCGAGGTGAGGTGGACCTTGGCGCTGGTGTCGGCGAGCAGCGACACGTTCATCGCTCCGCTTCGACATGGCGGGGCCGGAACTGGCCGACCAGCAAGACGACGATTCCCTTGAAGATGAAGAAGGCCGAGCGCAGGGGGGTGAGGAAGGAGCGCCCGCCGGCCCGCTCCAGCATCCGCACCGGCATCTCCTCGACCCGCAGCCCCTGGCGGACCGCGAGCTGCAGCGACTCGATCTCGGCGAAGTCGGGCGAGTAGTGGGCACTGAACAGCGACATCACCCGCCGGTTGGCCGCCCGCATGCCGCTGGTCGTGTCGGTGAACCGCTGCCGGGTCGCCAGGGTGAGGAAGAAGCGGAAGACGCTGGTGCCGATCCGCCGCGAGAGCGTCGGCCGGTAGTCGCCACTGGCCGATTCGGCCGCGGCGTGGTAGCGCGAGCCGATCACCAGATCGGCGCGGTCGGCCTCCACCTCGACCAGCAGCCGCGCCACCTCGGCGGCGGGATGCTGCCCGTCGGCGTCGAGGTGCGCGCAGCAGTCGTAGCCCTCGCGCAGGGCGTAGAGGTAGCCGGTCTGCAGCGCCGCTCCGAGGCCCTGGTTGAAGGGCAGCGAGGCGACCAGCACGCCCGCTTCGCGCGCCCGCGCCGCGGTGGCGTCGACCGAGCCGTCGTCAACCACCAGGACGTCGGCCTCGGGCAGATGCTCGCGCACTTCGGCGACCACGGCGCCGATCGAGGCCTCCTCGTTCCAGGCGGGGATGAAGACGAGAGTCCGCATCCTTCCGATTCTCCCACGAAGCGCAGCGCGAATTGTGTTAGTAAACGTTCATGGGCGCCGCGAACGACAGCTTGGCCAAGCCGCGGATCGGCGCGCCGCGGATCGGCATGCGCCTCTGGCTGACCGGCGCCTTCGCGGCCGTCAGCCTGATCACCGCCCTGGCGATCTACCTGTTCGGCGACAACAGCCGGGCGCTGATCGCGGCGGTGACGATCGGCGTGCTGACCGGCTTGCTGATCGCCGTGGCGATCTCCCACCGCGTCGTCGGCCTCGCCCGCGCCGCCGGCGAGATGGCGGGCGGCTCCTTCGACGCGCCGCTGAGCGTCTCCGGGCCCGACGAGATCGGCGACCTCGCCCGCGCCCTGGACTCGATGCGCGCCTCGCTGAAGGAGAGCTTCGGGGTGCTGACCGCCGACCGCAACAAGCTGGCGGCGATCTTCGACGGGCTGACCGACGCGGTGATGGTCGTCGACTTCGAAGGCCCGGTGCGCTTCTCCAACAGCGCCGCCTCGCGCCTGCTCGACTCCAGCGGCCAGCCGCCGGAGGTGATCCTGCCGCAGCTCCACCGTGCCTCGGAGATCGGCTTCGCCGCCCATCCGGCGCTGCGGATCGGCGACCGCGCCTACGCGATGACCGCCCGCTCCCTGCCCGACGAGCGGGCCGTGCTGGCGGTGCTCCGCGACCGCACCGACGAGCTGCGCCGCGAGCTCGCCGAAGCCGATTTCGTCTCCAACGCCGCCCACGAGCTGCGCAATCCGCTGGCTGGGATCTCCGGCGCGATCGAGGTCCTGCAAAGCGGCGCCAAGAACGATCCCCGCGACCGCGACCACTTCCTCAAGCGGCTCGGCGAAGACGCCGAGCGGATGAACCGGCTGACCCAGTCGTTGCTGACCCTGGCCCGGGTCGAGTCACGCGGCGCCGCCGAGAGCGAGGTGGTCGACGTCCCCGCGGCGATCCGCGACGTCGTCGCCGCGGTCGAGGAGCCGCCCCACGTCGCCCTGGAGGTGGAGGTCGAGCCGGATCTGGCGGCAACCGGCGACCCGACGCTGCTGCGACAGGTGATGATCGGCCTCCTGACCAACGCCTTCAAGAACACGCCCCCGCCCGGGACCGTTACGGTGCGGGCTCGCCACAACGGCGAATCCGAGGTGATCTTGGAAGTGATCGACACTGGAACCGGCATCCCGCCCGCGGAGATCGAGCGCGTCTTCGAGCGCTTCTACCGCCGCAGCGCCTCGCGCAAGCAGGAGGGCTTCGGCCTCGGCCTGGCGATCGCCAGGCGGATGGTCGACGTGATGGGCGGCCAGATCGGGGCCGAGTCGGTCGAGGGGGAGGGGAGCACCTTCTGGGTCCGCCTCCCGGTAGCCCAGCCCAGCCCCACCCCGGTGGCATGACATGAGCAGCGGGCGGATCCTGATCGCCGACGACGAGCCCTCGGTTCGCGACTCGGTTGGCTACGCCCTCACCCAGGAGGGCTTCGAGGTGACCGCGGCGGCCGACGGCGACGAGGCCGCCGACCTGCTCGGCAACGGCATTCCCTACGACCTGCTGATCCTCGACATCATGATGCCGGGGCCAAGCGGGCTCGACATCTGCCGCGACGTGCGCTCGCGCAGCGCCGTGCCGATCATCGTCCTCACCGCCAAGGACGCTGAGGTCGACAAGGTGGTCGGCCTCGAGGTCGGCGCCGACGACTACGTGACCAAGCCGTTCTCGGTCCGCGAGTTGCTGGGCCGGGTGCGGGCGCAGCTGCGCCGCCGCGAACTCGACCGCTCGCCGCTCGCCCAGGCGGTGAAAATCGAGTCGGGACCGGTCTCGATCGACCTGGTGCGGCACATCGCCACGGTCCGCGGCGTGCCGGTGAACTTGACCCGCTCGGAGTTTCAGCTGCTGCGGTTGCTGGTCGGCCGGCCCGGGGAGGTGTTTTCGCGGGCGCAGATCATGGAAGAGCTCTGGCAGTCGGAGTTCGAGGGCGACGAGCGCGCCTGCGACGTCCACATCTCCAACCTGCGCCAGAAGGTGGAGCGCGACCCCCAGCGCCCCGAGCTGGTCCTCACCGTGCGCGGCGTCGGCTACAAGTTCAGCCCGGACGGGGTGTAGGGCTCAGCGCTCGAGCAAGCTTCGCAGCCGGTCGAGCCGGTCGTCCCACTCGGCGCCGACCGTGCCGATCCAGGCGACGGCGTCGGTGAGAGGCCGAGGGTCGAGTTCGTAGCGCGCCTCGCGGCCGCTGCGGCGGCTGCTGACCAGGCCTGCCCGTCCCAGCCTGTTCAGGTGCTTGGAGACCGCCTGGCGGCTGATCGGCAGGTCCGAGGAAAGCGCGGTCACGCTGCTGCGGGGGTGGGCAGCGAGCGTCTCGACCAGGCGCCGGCGGGTCGGATCGGCAAGCGCGGCGAACACCGCATCGACCGCCTGCCCCTCGCCGGCTCGTTGGCTGGCGCTCGCCATCGGCTCAAGCGAGGACGAGGCGTCCCAGCAAGAGGCGAAGGGAGGAGAGGCGCGGTCCCCATCCGGCCGCCAGCGTCGTCGGTGCGGTCGGCTCGGCCAGGCCGGTCTCGATCACCCGCAGGCGGGTCCCTTCGGCGACCGCGTCGACGATGAACTCGACTCGGCTCGGGCCGCCGCCCTGGCGGCGCCAGTGGAAAGCCAGTCGTTCCGCCTCCTCGACCAGCTCGACCTCGCCGCGGCGTTCCTCGCCGTCCGCGTAGCGGCAGCGGACCCCGCCGCCCTGGCGTGGCTCGAGCTCGACGCGGTCGGCCAGCCACTCGCTGAGCAGCGCCTCGTCGGTGATCGCCTCCCAGACCTCGCGGGGCTCGGCGTCGAGGAGAATCGCTCGCTCTACAGTCTGTGCTAGCGTGGACACGCAACCGCATGGTTGCACATCAACCACAGGAACTCAAGCGAGGAACGGAGGCCGTATGCCGTTGGTACCGATGGTCGTCGAGCAGACCGCTCGCGGCGAGCGCTCCTTTGACATCTACAGCCGCCTGCTTTCGCAGCGGATCGTCTTCCTCGGCGAGCCCGTCACCGAGGACCTCGCCAACCTGATCATCGCCCAGCTCCTTCACCTCGAGTCCGAGGACCCGGAGAAGGACGTCAGCCTCTACATCAACTCCCCCGGTGGCTCCGCCTACGCGGGCCTGGCGATCTACGACACGATGCAGTTCATCAAGCCCGACGTGCAGACGATCTGTTACGGGATGGCGATGTCGGCCGGGTCGCTGATCCTCACCGGCGGCGCGAGCGGCAAACGGATGGCGCTGCCGAACAGCCGCATCCTCATCCACCAGCCGAGCGGCGGCTTCGAAGGCCAGTCCTCCGACATCGAGATCCACGCCAAAGAGATCCTCGAGCTGCGCGACCGGCTCGACGACATCTACGTCAAGCACACCGGCCAGAGCAAAGAGCAGATCCACGAGGACATGGAACGCGACAAGTTCTTCATCCCCGAGGCGGCGGCGGACTACGGCCTGATCGACCGCGTGATCCAGTCCCACGAGATCTCCAGGACCCCGACCGGCTTCCGCGACAACGGCAGCGGCTAGTCCCGCATCCGGGCCCACGCCCAGGCGCCGGCGAGTGCCGCGGCGGCGCCGGAGGCCGAGCCCAGGAGCCCGGCGGCGCGGGTCTTCGGTTCGGCGGCGGAGATCGCCAGGGCGAGGGCATCGGCGGAGTCCAGGACGGCGCCGGCAAGCACCAGGGTCGGCAGCGCCCGGCGGTCGTCGCGGCTGGCCACGGTCAGCAGGCCGAGCGCCAGATCGCGGCTGCCGGCGAGCTTGGCGAGCGCCCGGGCGCGGGGGCCGGCATCGCCGAAGCCGAGGGCCCGCAGCGCCGGCCGCGTGGCGAGCAGCGCCGAGGCCCCGATCCCGACCCGGCCGGCGGCCAGGGTCAGCGCGGCCTGGCGCGCGAGCGGGTCGATCCGTCGTCCTCCGAGCACGCAATCCAATCTAGAGGGTTGGCCTCGCCCGTCCGGGTGCCCCGGCGCCGCCATCATTCGAGGATGGCCGAGGGCGACACGATCCTGCGCCTTGCCCGGCGCATCGAGGCCGAGCTGGCCGGCCAGGAGCTGAGCGCCGCGGCGCCGAACCGGCGCGGCCGCGCCGCCGGGGTCGAGCGGCTCGACGGCAGGCGGCTCGAGCGCGCCGAGGCGCGCGGCAAGCACCTGCTGCTGCACTTCGACGACCTCGTCCTCCACAGCCACCTGGGGATGAGCGGCGGCTGGCATCTCTACGAGCGCGGCGCGTCCTGGCGCCGCTCGCGCACGGCGGCCTGGGCGGTCCTCGCCGGCGCCGAGCGCGAAGCGGTCCAGTTCGGCGGCACGACGCTGCGCCTGCTCCCCGCCGCACGGCTGCGAACCGACCCGCAGCTGGCGCGCCTCGGCCCGGACATCCTCGCCGCCGACTTCGACCCGGCGGCGGTGATCGCGGCGCTGCGCGCCGAGCCCGAGCGCACGCTCGGCGACGCCCTGCTCGATCAGCGCCTGCTCGCCGGGGTCGGCAACATCTTCAAGAGCGAGGGCTGCTTCGCGGCCGCGGTCGATCCCTGGCGGCGACTCGCCGAGGTCTCCGACCGGGCGCTGGAAGCGGTCCTCCGCGCCACCCGCGAGGAGATGCTGAAGGCGGTCGCGACCGGCCGTCATGCCCCGGGGATCTACCGCCGTCGCGGCCCCTGCCCGCGCTGCGGCGCCCGCGTCCTCGCGCGCGGCCAGGGCGACGCCAACCGCACCACGTATTGGTGCCCCAGCTGCCAGCGCTGAGGGCGGCCCGCCCGTCCGCCCCAGGCGCAAGACTTGCGCGCCCGATGCCCCGTCGACCAGACCGCCCGTCGCGCCGCCGCCCGGCCTACTACCTGGTGGCCGGGATCCAGCTGGACCGCGAGCTGGCCCGGCTGCGAGCAATGCCGGTCTTCGCCGGCGGCCCGCTCGCGGAGCGCGAGCCGGAGCTGAAGGTGCGCCGCGCCCGCCGCCGGCCCAATCGCCTCGGCTTCGCGGTGCCCGGTGAGTTCCGACTCTCGGTCACCGCCTATCCGAGAATCCGTCCCGGCGACGTCCTCGAGACGCTGCTGCACGAGCTGGTCCACCTCCACGTCGGCCGCGCCCCGGAGGCCCACGCCTGGCATGGGCGCACCTTCAAGGAGACCCTCGCGCGGGCGATGCGGGAGGCCTATGGGGTAACGGGCCGCCGTCCGTCGAGCACCCTCCACGGCACCTATGCCGAGGCGATCCAGCGCACCCCGATGGCATTGGCGGCCTGAGAGCCGACGCCCGGACTTGAACCGGGGACCCCTTCATTACGAATGAAGTGCTCTACCAACTGAGCTACGCCGGCGCTCGCCGTCATTCTAAAGAGGGCTGCCGCCGCGGGGCCAGGCGCTGAGCGGCCCGGAGCGGGATTCCGTCGCGGGCGCGCTGGATGATCCACGGCGTGGCCAGAGAGCGCCAGGCGAAGCGCCGGGAGGAGCACGAGGTCGAGTTCTCTCGCATCGTCGCCTTCAGCGACGGCGTCTTCGCGATCGCGATCACGCTGCTGGTCCTCGGCTTCGACGTCAACGGGACCAGCGGCCACCAGCTCGACAGCGCTCTCTGGGACCAGCGCGAACAGCTCCTCGCCTACGCGATCAGCTTCGCGGTGATCGGCCGCTTCTGGATCATCCACCACCGCTTCTTCGGCGAGGTCACGGCCTTCGATGGCCGGCTGCTCGGGCTCAACCTGCTCTACCTCGCCTGGATCGTGTTGATCCCGTTCAGCAGCGAAGTGCTCGGCGACTACGGCGGCGAGACCGCGGCCGTCGTGCTCTACTCGGCCAACCTCGCCGGGGTCGTGGCGGTCGGGATGCTGATGCACGCCGACGCCCGCCGCGCCGGGCTGACCTCGATCGGCGATGGCGCCCATCGCGAAGCGCGCATGCGCTCTCTCTTCCTGATCGCGATCTTCGTCGCCTCGATCCCGCTCGCCTTCGCGGCGCCCCGGATCACACCCTTCCTCTGGCTGATCCTCTTCCTCGATCCGGCGACCCGTCTCGCCCGTGGCAGAGGTTAGCCGCGCGTACCGCAACCAACCTCTACCACGTCTCAGCGGCGGCGGACGGTGAAGGCGACCGAGCGGCCAGGCCGCGAGCAGCCGACAGCCAGGCCGCGGTCGGTGCTGGTCGCCAGGCAGCGGTAGGACCGCACCGCGCAGGCGGCCCGGGAGGCACCGGCCGGGGGCCTGCAAGCGCTGCTGCGCCGCCAGGCGAGTCCGATCCGCTGCGCCGTGCCACAGGCCAAACCCGTCGCCCGCAGCCCTTCGACGCCACCGGCGTTCAGCGCGCAGGCGTGGGCCGAGGCGCCGGCTGGCGCCGTCGAGCCGCTCGTCTTCGGTTCGGCCGATCCGCCGCTCGAGGAGCCGCCGCCGCAGCCGCCCAACCCGGCGACCACGAGGACAGCGATCGCAAGCTGAGTGAGGACCCTCTTCAGCATCTGCCAAAGCTAGTGGCTGGCGAGGACTGCGGCCCCGGTTCTTACGAGCCGTGCGCGCTGTCCTCGACCCACTCGGCCGGCTGCAGGTGCCCGCAGACGGGGCAGTCGGGATCCGGCACCACCGACTCGCGCTTGACCTCCATCGTCCGCAGGTCGTAGATGTGGGATACGCCGAGCGTCGAGGGCTCGGCCAGGCCGGTCAGCAGGTGCATGCCGTCGAGCCCGACCTGGCCGCCGATCAGCCCGCAGGCCGGTCCCAGGGTCGCCGCCGGCGAGGGCTGCGCCCGCCGCTGCTCGATCGCCACGTCGAAGAGCGGGTATTCGCGCCGGTAGGCGGTCTCCTGGCAGGAGTAGCAGCCGGTCTTGCCGGGAATGTAGAGGGGCCCGACCCTGGCGATCGGCGGGAAGTGGCTCATCGTGATGTAGGGGATCGCGGCCTCGAAGCAGGCCGAGTTGCACCAGCGCTCGATGTCGTGGGCGGGCCAGTCGGCGGCGTCGACGACGAAATCCGAGCCGGCGATGAAGTCGGCGATCTCCGCCTGGCTCTCCAGGCGCCGCGCCGTCGCCGTCACCCGCATCGCCGGGTTGAAGGCCCGCAGCCGCGCCGCCGCGCACTCGACCTTGAGCAGACCGAGGTCGGCCTCCGTGTAGAGGATCTGCCGGTTGAGGTTGGAGATCTCGACCCGGTCGCCGTCGATCAGCCACATCTCGCCGATCCCGCAGCAGGCGAGCGCCCAGGCGGCCCAGCCGCCGAGGCCGCCGACTCCCAGCACCGCCACCTTCGCCTCGCGCAGGCGCCGCTGGCACTCCGAGGGCGGCAGCCGGCTGGGATCGCCGATATCGCTGAAGTAGCGCAGCTGGCGGTCGAAGCGTGCCAGCTCGCGCGGTTCCAGCAGCTCGTCGTCAGCGGCGTCCTCCACGACCTCCAGCTCCTGCAGCTGGGAGATCAGGTCGCCGACCGCCTTCTCCCCGAACTCCTCCCGCAGCTGCGCGAGCGTGTGCTCGCCGTCGAGCGAGTCGAGCAGCCGCCGGTCCTCCTCGCTCGGCTTCTCGATCCGGATGTCGTTGCCGGCGCTCGGGCGCAGCAGATAGAGATCGCCCTCCGGCGAGACGATCGACTCGGTGGTTCGCTTGATGCGTGGCTTTCGCATGTCACCTCTTTCTCCCCGTGGGGTCTCCCGACCGGCTCCCCAGGCCGGATCCATTGGTTAAGACCGTCAAACCAGTGGAGCGGTTTCCCAGAATCGTTTACGTGCCGATACAGAACCAGGACAGTACCCCGCTCGATGCGGAGACATGCGGGTCGGTCCGGCCGGGCCGCCTACGTCGAGAGCTCCCGCGCCCGGGCGAAGATCGCATCGATCATCGGTTCGGTGAGCTTGCCGGTGAAGGTGTTCTGCTGGCTTGGGTGGTAGCAGCCGACCAGCCGCCAGCGGCCGAGATCCACCTCGGCGCCGTGGCCGAAGCGCGGCCGCGGCCGCGGCACGTCGGTTCCCAGCGCCCGCGCGGTGCGCAGGACCCCGTCCCAGCCGAAGGAGCCGAGGGCGACGATCGCCCGGCAGCGCTCGAGCAGCCTGAGCTCCCGCTCCAGGTAGGGAAGGCAGTTGTCGCGCTCCTGCGGCGCCGGCTTGTTGGCCGGTGGGGCGCAGCGAACGACCGCGGTCACGTAGGCATCGCGCAGGCGCAGGCCGTCGTCTCGCCACCGCGACTGCGGCCGGTTCGCGTAGCCGGCCCGGTGCAGGGCGCCGTAGAGCCAGTCGCCCGAGCGATCGCCCGTGAACATCCGCCCGGTCCGGTTGCCGCCGTGGGCAGCGGGCGCGAGGCCGACGATCAGCAGTCGCGCCGCCGGGTCGCCGAAGCCCGAGAGCGGCCGGGCCCAGTAGTCCTGGCCGCGGTAGCGGCGCGGGGGAGCCGCCGCGCAGGCCTCACGCCACTCGACCAACCGTGGGCAGCGACGGCACTCGTGGACCGTCGCCGCCAGCGCGGCGAGCGTTTCGCCGCTTCCCCTGGTCATAGGCTTGGCCGCCAGCTCATGTCCCGGAACCGAATCATGCGAGGCGGCGCCGTGCGCCGCGGCCTGCTCGCGGGCCTCGCGGTCGCCCTGCTCCTCGCCGGCCTCGGCGGC
Organism: Solirubrobacterales bacterium; assembly: GCA_036257815.1. Lineage (GTDB taxonomy): Bacteria > Actinomycetota > Thermoleophilia > Solirubrobacterales > 70-9 > VAYN01. Next base: position 23,041 of record DATAEW010000036.1, on the reverse strand, counting down.
TGCGGCGGCAGCACCCAGGGGGGTGAAGCCACCGAAGACACCGGCAATGCCGGCACGGCCGAAAGGGAAGCCGACGTCGCTGTTCTCAACCAGGTCCTCTCCCGCCAGCTCGGCGTCGTCGCCGCTTACGAACGGGTGCTGCATGGCCTCGGCCGATTCGACCTGGCGACCCCGCGCCTCTTCCGCGCCCAGGAACAGGAACACGTCGACGCGACGATCAGGACGCTTCGCGGGCTGGGCGGGGAAGTCGAAGCAGAACCCGAAGAAATCGAGAGCTCGGACCTCGAGTCCCGCGCCGACTACGTCGAGTTCCTCTACGAGATGGAAAGCGCGACCATCGGCGCCGAGCTGGGTGCGATCGCCAAGCTGAGCACTCCCTCGGCCCGCTCGGTCCTCGCCTCGACCGCCGCCAACCAGGCCCAGCACCTGGTGCTGTTGCGGCGCGAGCTGGGGGCGAGGCCACTGGACACGGTCCCGGTCCCGTTCGAGAATGGCAGCGTTCCCGCCCCGGAAGAGAGGATGAACCAATGACCGGCCCTCTGTACGCGATCGGCCGCTTCTGCTCGCGTCACCACTATCCCGTGATCGGTCTCTGGGTCGTCCTGGCGATCGCCCTGATCGCGATCAGCCACGCCTCGGGCAGCAAGACGAGCGAAAACCTGACGCTGCCGGGGACCGACTCGACCAAGGCGACCGAACTGCTGGAAGACAACCTTCCCGAGCAGGCCTACGGCAGCAACCCGCTGACCTTCGAAGCGGGCAGGGGCGCGCTGGCCGAACCGAAGTACGCGAACGCGATCGCCGCCAGCGTGAAGAACCTGGAAGCGATCCCCTTCGTCAACTCTGCGATCGACCCGCTGAGCGCCGAAGGCAAGGCCGCCGGGCTGCTGAGCAAAGACGGCAGGATCGCCTACACCCCGGTGGTGCTGGGGATCGGCCCCGGCGAAATCGACGAAGCCCAGGCCCAGCGGGTCCTCGACGCGGCCGAGCCGGCCGAGAGGGCGGGCCTCGAGACGGCGGTCGGCAGCTACGTCGGTCAGCAGCTCTCCAAGCCGGCGACCGAGAGCAGCGAGGCGATCGGGCTCGCGGCGGCGGTGATCATCCTCCTCTTCGCCTTCGGCACCGCGACGGCGATGATGCTGCCGATCGTCTCCGCGGTGATCGGACTCGGCTGCGCGCTCTCGATCATCAAGCTGCTCGAGCACGTGGCTCAGATCCCCGGCGTCGCCTCGACCCTGGCGACGATGATCGGGCTCGGGGTCGGCATCGACTACGCGCTGTTCATCGTCACCCGTCACAAACTCCAGTTGCGCGAAGGGATGGAGGTTCGCGAGTCGATCGCCCGCGCCACCGCGACCGCCGGCGGGGCGGTCGTCTTCGCCGGCTTCACCGTGGTGATCGCGCTCTGCTCGCTGGCCTTCGCCGGCATCCCGCTGGTCGCCACGCTCGGCTTCACCGCGGCGATCGCGGTCGTCGTCGCGGTCTGCGCCGCCTCGACGCTGCTGCCGGCGATGCTCGGGGCGCTGGGGCCGCGCATCGACTCGCTGCGGGTCCAGCTCGGCAAGACGCACCCCGATGACAAGAAACCGCACGGCTGGCTGCGCTGGGCGGAGGGGGTGGCCGGGCGGCCCTGGGGCTCGGCGATCGTCTCGCTGGCTGTCCTGCTGGTCCTGGCGATCCCGCTGCTGCAGCTCGAACTGGGCCAGAACGACATCAGCGCCCTGCCGAAGGAAACGACCTCGCGCCAGGCCTACGACAGCCTCAACACCGGCTTTGGCCCGGGCGTCAACGGGCCGTTGCTGATCGCCTCCGAGTTCGCCTCGCCGGGGGAAGCCAAACAGGTGCTGCCGGGGCTGGAGAAAGCGATCGACGGCGCCGGCGACGTCGCCGCGGTCAGCGAACCGAGCTTCAGCGAAGACGGCAAGGTGGCGGTGTTCACGGTGATCTCGAAATCGGAGCCCTGGGCGACCGAGACCGTCAGCCTGGTCGAAGATTTGCGCGACCCGGTGATCCCGCGGGCGCTTCAGGGCACCAGGGCGCAGTCCTTCGTCGGCGGCCAGACCGCCGGCTACATCGACCTGGCGACCCAGATCAGCGACAAGCTGCCGCTGATGATCGCGATCGTCGTCGGCCTCAGCTTCCTCGTCCTGCTGGTCGCCTTCCGCTCGCTGCTGGTGCCGGTCAAGGCGGCGGCGATGAACCTGATCTCGGTCGCCGCGGCCTACGGCGTGGTGACCGCGGTCTTCCAGCTCGGCTGGGGATCCTCGCTGATCGGGCTCGACCACGCGATCCCGATCGTCAGCTTCGTGCCGCTGCTGATGTTCGCGATCCTCTTCGGGCTCTCGATGGACTACGAGGTGTTCCTGCTGACGCAGATGCGCGAGCACTTCCGGGCGCACGGGGACGAGAAGCGGGCGGTCATCGAAGGGCTCGCCAACACCGGCCGGGTGATCACCTCGGCGGCGGCGATCATGGTCTGCGTGTTCACTAGCTTCGTCCTCAACGGCGACCCGGTGGTGAAGGAGTTCGGCGTCGGCCTCGCGGTGGCGATCGCGATCGACTCGACCCTGGTCCGCTGCCTGCTGGTGCCGGCGGTGATGGTCCTGCTCGGCAAGCGGGTCTGGTGGCTGCCGGGATGGCTGGAGAAGGTCGTCCCCCACATCAGCATCGAGGGCGAGGAGTACTTCGCGGCCCGCGACGCGGCGGCGAAGCGCGCCGCCGCTCCCGAGCCGGCGGCGGTCGCCGCCGGCGACGGAGGCGAGTGAGGGTCAAGCTGCCGCCGCGGGCTTTCGGGTAGACCTAGGCGGGATGTTCCCGCTCAACCTGCCCAACGCGCTCACCCTGCTGCGGATCCTCGCCGTCCCGGTGGTCGTCGTCGCCCTGCTCGGGGAGACGCCGAACGGCGACGCGCTGGCCGCCGGGGTCTTCGCCCTGGCGGCGCTGACCGATGGCCTCGACGGCTACTTCGCCCGCTCGCGCGGCTCGGTCACCACCTTCGGCAAGCTGATGGACCCGCTGGCCGACAAGCTGCTGGTCACCGCCGCGCTGGTCTCGCTGGTCTCGCTCGACCGGCTCGAAGCGTGGATCGCGATGGTGATCATCGCCCGTGAGGTCGCGGTGACGATCCTCCGCACGATCGCCGCCGAGCGCGGCATCGTGATCGCCGCGAGCTGGCTCGGCAAGGCGAAGACGGTACTCCAGATCGCCGCCGTGATCGCCCTGATCGCCGCCAACCCGGCCCCGGCCTGGGTCGACGCCCTCGTCTACCTGGCCGTGGCGGCCACGGTCCTCAGCGGCGCCGACTACTTCTTCGGACTACGCAAGCGAATCGAGGAAAAGGAGCGGGAGCACAGGGCGGCGAACGCGCGACACGCGGCGTAGGCCCAGGGGAAAATTCAGCGCCCGCTGAATTTTCCCCTGTGGGCGGGGGCTTCTTCAGCGCGCGCTGATTTTTCCCCGCACCTGCTCCGCCGATCCCTCGAGCCATTCCCGCATCGTCAGGTGGCGCGGCTGGTGTTCGCCGCTGGAAAACTCGGCGCGCAACTCGCCCAGCGTGCCGTAGCGCTCGGCGACGACGTTGTGGCGGTGGATCGTCTCCAGGTTCTCCTGGCGGGCCATCACGAAGCCGTCGTCCGGGAAGTCGGGGTAGCCCTCGACGACCTGGCGCACCATCTCGCGCACGCAGTCCTCGACGAAGCGGGGCCGTTCGTGGGCTTTGAGCACGACCGAGAGCTCGTCGGGGCGCTTCATCAGCTCGTAGATCTCCGAGCTCATCGAGCTCTCGACGATCCGCAGGAGCTCCGGCGCGTCGATCCAGGCCGGACCGCCCTCCGGGCACCCGATGTGCAGGGTGCCGATCCCGCGCTGGTTGTGGGTCGCGATCGGCACCGCCGCGACGATTTGCTCGACCTCCTCGGCCTCGAAGCCCTGCTCAGCCAGGCGCTCGCGGGCGACGCCGGCGACCATCTCCTGGGCGCAGGGACAGGCGGTCATTCCCTGGGCCTGGACGCCGGTCAGGGTTCGCGTGCCGCGCTCGGAGTCGACCGCGGTGCCGAAGAGGACGTAGATCTCCTGCGTGCTCTGGCCGCTTTCCGGAGTCGAAACCGTCTCCGGGTAGCGGGCGGTGACCGAGACCTCGGCCCGCAGCCCACCCTGGCGCTCGCGCACCTTCTGGGCCACGTGGGCGGCCAGCACCTCGGCCTTGAAGGCCTCCCCGAGCACGACCTCGTCGATCGCCTCGCCGACGATCTCCTCGAAGCGCGACATGTGGACGCCGGCCTGGCGCGGGTTGAGGTCGACGAAGCACTGGAAATCGGCGTAGAAGAGGTTCTCCTCGCCGTTGGCCTTGACCCGGATCACCTTCTCGACCCCGGTCACGCCGACGCGCGAGAGGCTGACCTGGGTCGTCGGGACCGAGGCCTGGACGTCCTGGGTGGCTGAGGTGGCGGTGCTCTGGCCGGGCATCTGCTTACACAGGGTAAGCAACTCGGGCCCTCGATGTTCGTCAGGAGAACCGACCTCCCTATACTTCGCCGCGGCTGGAGCATTCGGGGCCGGCCGTCCGTCTAGGGAAACGGGGAGAGGGACGCAGTGGAGGAAGTGACGATCGAACCGCTGGAGACGGTGACCGACGTGATTGACCGCGACGCCTCGGTTGAGAGCCCGATCGCCGAGGTCGAGGAGCTGCGAGGCCTGGTTGCGCTGGGGCGCGAGCGGGGCTACCTGACCTTCGAGCAGATCGCCTCGACACTCGAGGAGGTGGAGATCACCAAGGAGCAGGTCTCCCAGCTCCACGCCCACCTCGTCGAGCACGGCATCGACGTGATCGCCGAGGACGGCGTCAGCGCCTACAAGGAGCAGCGCGGCGCCGAAAGCAACGGCCAGCCGAAGAAGGAAGAGCTCGACCTGACGGTAGAGCCGAGCCTCGACTCGCTGCGCCTCTACCTGCGCTCGATCGGCCAGGTGGACCTGCTGACCGCGCAGCAGGAGGTCGAACTGGCGAAACGAATCGAGCGCGGCGACATGCTCGCCAAGCGGCAGATGGTCGAGGCCAACCTGCGCCTCGTCGTCTCGATCGCCAAGGGCTATTTGGGTCGCGGCCTCAGCTTCCTCGACCTGATCCAGGAGGGCTCGCTGGGCTTGATCCGCGCGGTCGAGAAGTTCGACTACCGCCGCGGCTACAAGTTCTCCACCTACGCGACCTGGTGGATCCGCCAGGCGGTGACGCGGGCGATTGCCGACAAGGCGCGGACGATCCGCATCCCCGTCCACATGGTCGAGAAGCTGAACCGGGTCGCCCACGTCGAACGCCAGCTGGTGCAGAAGCTGGGCCGCGAGCCCGAGCCGGCGGAGATCGCCGAGGAGCTGCGCTGGCCGGTCTCCGACGTGCGGGACATCCTTCGCGTCGCCCAGCTGCCGGTCTCGCTGGAGAAACCGGTCGGCGACGAGGACGAATCCGAGCTCGGCGACTTCGTCGCCGACGATGCCGTGCTGGAGCCGTTCGAGGAAGCCAGCGAGCACATGCAGAAGGAGGGGGTGCGCAAAGCGCTCGACGCCCTGCCCGAACGCGAGCGTCAGGTGATCGAACTGCGCTACGGGCTCTCCGGCGCCGAGCCGCTGACCCTCGAGGAAGTCGGCCGCACCTTCGGCGTCACCCGCGAGCGGATCCGCCAGATCGAGAACAACACCCTGAAGAAGCTGAAGCGCCTGCCGGAGGCGCAGATGCTCCGCGAAGCCAGCTAGCTCGGGTCGAGCACGAAGACCGTGATCGGGCGGTCGGCGGGCAGCTCGGCCTTGTATTCGTCGAAGCCGGCGTACTGAGCGTTGTGCTTGCGCCACAGCTCGGCGCGTTCCTCGCCCTCCGCCGCCCTTGCCCGCACCGCCATGCGTTTGCGACCCAGCTCCACCTCGGCCTCCGGGTTCGCCTCCAGGTTGAGCGACCAGGCGGGCAGCTTGGCGTTGCCGGCGTTGGTGTTGATCACCGAGATGCGCCCGTCGTCCTCCAGGTAGACGACCGGCGCGGTGCGCTTCTGGCCCGACTTGCGGCCTGTCGTCGTCAGCAGCAGGACCGGCGCCCGGTTGACCCTGCCCATCAGCCGGCCGCCGCTCCAGCGGTAGACCGGCACGTTCATCTTCCCCGCCCAGCGCAGCCCCCTCGCCCCCAACGAGTGCGAGAACCGCGAGAACAGGCGATCGCTCGGCATCGCGCGAGTATTTCACCCGTCGCGGTTAGAGTGAACCGATGGCCGAGCCGCACCCCTTCCGCCGCGCTATCGAGAGCAAGGATCTCGAGCTGCTGCGGGACACCCTGCGCGAGGACGTCGTCCTCCACAGCCCAGTTCTCTTCCGCGCCTTCGAGGGCCGGGAGACCGTCGTCGCCGTGATCAGCCAGGTGCTCGAGGTGCCTGAGGGCTTGCGCTACACCGACGAACTGGCGGAAGGGGGCATGGTGGGCACGGGGGGCACGGTGGCGCTGCGGTTCAAGGCGAGGGTCGGCGAGCTCGAGTTGGAGGGCATCGACTTCCTCGAGCTCGACGCCGACGGCCGGGTCGCGGAGCTGACCGTCTTCATGCGCCCGTTCTCCGCCCTCACCGCCTTCAACGAGCGGATGAAGGAGCGGCTGGAGGCAGCGCGGCGTCAGCCGAGCTCTCCCCTCTAGAATCGGCGCAGTCAACCTGGGGGAGTGCCCGAGTGGTTAAAGGGGACTGGCTGTAAACCAGTTGGCTATGCCTACACAGGTTCGAATCCTGTCTCCCCCATATGAGCGAGTTCGACGGCCGGGTGATCGCGATCGCCGGGGTCGGCGGCGGCCTCGGGCCGCTGGTGGCCGCGCGACTGGCCGCGGCGGGCGCCACCGTTGCCGGCACCGATCGGGATCAGGGGGCGCTCGACGCGCTCGCCGCCGACCTGGGCCTGCCCGAGGAACGCTGGGACGGGCGCGTCGCCGACCTGCTCGACGAGCAGGCGACCCGGGAGTGGTGCGCGGCGCTGGTCGAGCGCTTCGGACGCGTCGACGGGCTCATCCACCTGGTCGGTGGCTGGCGCGGGGGGCAGCCGCTGCACGAGGCGCCGCTCGCCGACTGGGACCTCCTGCACGGGCTGCTGGTCCGCACCGTGCAGCACACGACCCGCGCCTTCCATGACCAGCTGGTGACCAGCGAGGCGGGCCGCTTCGTCCTCGTCTCCGCCAAGCAGGCGCGCTCGCCGAGCAACGCCAACGCCGCCTACGCGGCGGCCAAGGCGGCGGCCGAGGCCTGGACGCTCGCCTTTGCCGACGGTTTCGAGCCCGGTGGGGCCACCGCCAACATCATCGTCGTCGAGGCGATCCTGACGCCGCGGATGCGCGAGGAGAACCCGGACGAGCTCTTCCCCACCTTCACCCCGGCCGAGCACGTGGCCGATTCCGTGCTCTTCCTCTGCTCGCAGGCGGCCGCGGAGATGAACGGTCAGCGTTTGCCGCTTACGATGGGGAGATGAGTTCCACCAAACGGAACGGCAAGCAACCTCCCGACGGCAAGATGACGATCGGCGAGCTGGCGCGGCGCACCGGGATGACGATCCGAAACATCCGCGCCCACCAGACCCGCGGCCTGCTGCCGCCGCCCGAGGTCCACGGCCGCACCGGCTACTACAACGAGGAGCACGTCGCGCGGATCGAGCTGACGCGGGAAATGCAGGCCGAGGGCCTCAACCTGGAGGCGATCCGCCGGGTCCTGGAGACGGCGGGCGGTTCCTCGCAGGAGATGATCGACTTCGCCCGCGCGGTCCGCGCTCCCTTCGAGGACGAGACGCCGGAAATCTTCGAGGCCTCCGAGCTGGCGGCGAGCTGGGGCGCCGGCACGGTCAATCCGAAATGGCTGCGCCACGGCGAGCGGCTCGGCATCCTGCGCCAGCTCCCGGACGGCAAGATCGAAGTCCTCAGCCCGCGCCTGCACCGCAGCGGCGTCGCCCTGGTCGAGCTCGGCGTCTCGCCGGCGGCCGGCCTCGCCACGGCCGAGAAGCTGCAGAAGCACGCCGAGGGCGTCGCCCGCGCCTTCGTCGACCTCTTCGTGAGAGAGATCTGGGAGCCCTTCGAGAAGGCCGGGCGGCCGGAGGAGGACTGGCCGAAGGTGCGCGAAGCGCTCGACCGGATGCGCCCCCTCGCCGCCGACGCGCTGGTCGCGATGTTCAACATGACGATGGGCGAGGCGACCGAGAAGGCGGGCGAACGGACGCTGCAGGACGCGGCCAAGCCGCCGGCCCGGCGGCGCACCGCCAAGCGCCGCCGCGGCTGACGTTTGTCACCCTCTGGGTGACAAAGTGCATGCGACCGCTCAGCTGCCGATCGTGAAGCGCTTGCGGACCGGTTTCGATTCGTTGGCGGCGAGATCGGTGGCGCGCAGGACCGCCTCGTAACGCCCCGGCCGGGCCTTGAAGTGCTTCCAGCGGGCGCCGAGCGCCAGGCGGTTGACGCCGATGAACGCCTTCCACGTCGCGTAGCCGTTGTACACGCGGACGCCGCGTGAGTTGAAGCGGTAGTACTCGGCGTCGAGCGTCCCGCGCTCGGAGATCTGGGCGGTGGTGGGGATGCTCTTCGAGCCTGCCGTTCGCCTCCGCGAAAGGGCGACGCCGCCGAGGGTCGGCGGCGCGAGGTCGACGTTCAGCGGCGCCCGCGGACCGGGGTCGGATCCGGGATTCCCCGGCAGGTCGGAGACCACCACCTCGCCGCGCACGGAGGAGTGCAGCTTGCACTGGAAGAGGTAGATCCCCGGCTGGGTGAACTGCAGGGTGAAGGAGTCGCCGGCCCGGTGCTCGGGGGCGTCGGTGCCGGGATCGGAGTCCCATTGCAGGTCGTTGGCGGAGATCCCGGTCACCGAGTGGGCGAGATCGGGCCCGAGCCAGTCCCAGGTCACCCTCTCGTTCAGATCGATGTGGACTTCCGGCCTCGACCAGGCGTAGTTGGCGATCGAGACCCGGGTGTTGGCCGCCTCGGCGCCCGGCACCACCACCAGGGCCGCCGCGGACAGCAGGATCAGGAGACGACGTACCAACCGTTCATCCCCTGCTCGAAGTGCATGAAGACGTGGCAGTGGTAGAACCAGCGGCCGGGGTTGTCCTCGGTCCATTCGACCTTGAACGAGTCGGCCGGCCCGAACGTCTTGTTGTCGACGACCCTGCCGTCCGTTTCGATCCAGCGATGACCGTGGACGTGGAAGGTGTGGAAGAGGTTGTCGATGCCGAAGACGTGGAAGGCGACCCGCTGGCCGACCTTTGCTTCCAGGGTGGGCGTGTTGCCCGCGTAGGCCCTGCCGTTGATGCAGTAGAAGATCTTCTGCAGGCCGGTGACCCCGGGTTCGAGGGTGTGGAAGGCGAGGAAGAACTCCGCTTCGGGCCGCGCTTCGCCGGGCCTGCGGACGACCAGCGGCCCGAACAGCCCCTTGAACACCGGCAGCGGATCCATCGGGCCGTGGTCGTGGTAGAGCCACGTCCCCTCGGTCCCTTCGCGCGCTTCCCAGACGTAGGTGAAGGTGCGATTCCTCTGCACGAAGCCGCCGGGGTCGGTCCATTTCCCCTTGTAGGCGCCGTCCATCTCGTTGGCGTAGAAGACCCCGTGCGGGTGGATCGTCACCGGCGCCTTCAGCTTGTTGCGGAAGTGGACGATCACCGTGTCGCCGATTTCGGCTTCGATCAGCGGCCCGGGCACGCTCGCCGGTCCCAGGGGCTGCTCGAAGTTGGCGCCGTAGGGACGGTAGCCGTAGGCGCGGTAGGTGGTTTTGCCCCTCACCGGCTCGGCCATCATCTGGTCGCGGTGGGTGGGAACGATGTTCCAGTCCCGTTCCTCGGCGGCGAGCCAGTACTCGCGCACCGGGCCGGCGCCGCTCAGCGAGGCGAGCTGGCTGCGCGAGGCATCGGCGCCGCCCTGACCGTCCGCGGCGGCGACCCGCGGCGGCACCGCGACCTTCTCGGAGAGCCCGGCGACGTCGACCTCTTCGCCGGCGGTGGAGAACTTCTGGCCCGCCAGGGTGCAGAAGAACGCCATGCCCCCCATGCCGAGAAAGGCACGGCGGTCGATCGGATCGATCCCCATGGCTATTTCTTCACGGTGACCGTGAGGTGCATTTCGGTCGGGTGGATCGTGCAGATGAACTTGTAGGTCCCCGGCGTCTTGAAGGTCTTCTTGAAGGAGGCTTCAGTGACCGCCGTGGTCTTGGTCGAATAGGAGGCCCTTTCCTTCAGCCCCTTCGGCCCTTTCTTCAGGTGCACGTCGTGCGGGTAGCTGTTGGCCGAGGACCAGACCCACTTCATCGTCCCGCCCTTCTTGATCGTCACCGCCGAGGGGCCGTAGTAGAAGTCGTTGACGGTGACCACCGTGGGCTTCGGCGCCCTGGCCGCCGCCGCGGTCGCCCCGAGCAGGGCGACCGCGGCGAGCAGGGCGACCAGCAGACCGCGACGCCGCCCGTTCGCGCCACCGCTCATTTGCACGTCAACTCGCCCAGCTGCGGCGCGACTTCGGCCGGCTTGTAGTTCTGGAACGGCGGGTGGGCGGCAAGCCTGCGCACCCAGGTGCACTGCTGGTTCTGCGGCGGGTTGGTGCCCGCGTAGCCGAGGATCGTCTTCGGGTCGCTGGTGTGTTCCAGGCTTGCCTGCAGGCCCGCTTTGAGTTCGAGGCTCCTCACCTGGTCGGTCAGCACCTGGGGCTGCGGGCAGGCCGGGTAGATCTGGCTCACCGGCACCGCCCCGCTGCCCGGAGCGAAGGTCGAGCCGGCGGTGTTGCCCGCCCAGCAGTTGCCGCCCCCGGTGTTGTCGTTGAAGAAGTCGAATTCACCGTTCGGATCGGCGCCTTCGCGACCCATCGTGTTTTCGACGATCTGGTTGTTGATGTTGACCGCGTCGTTGCCTTCGTTGGCGACGAACGATTCACCCGGCCCCGAGAAGGAGGCGATCCCCCACTTGTAGTTGCCGAACACGTTGTTGTGGCGGACGACCGTGTTGGCGCTGCCGTAGAGGATGATCCCGACCCCGGTGGGGTAGTTGATCGGCGCTCCCGCCAGGGTCCCGAGCCCGGCGGAGACCGTGTGGAAGGCGGAGCCGGCGAGGAAGTAGTTGTAGTTGTTCCAGAACACGTCGTTGCGTTCGAAGACGTTCCAGCCGTTGGGCTCGAAGCCCTCGCTGTCGAGCGTGTTCGGGACGATCCCGGCACCGTTGTTGTAGAAGGCAGATTCGACGATCTTCACGTACTTGGAGTTGGTTCCCGAGTACCCGAGGACGTTTTCGTAGCTGCGGTCGCCCTTCAGCAGCGTCCACTTCGGCTTCTTCTGGCAGGGGACCGGCGCGGTGCCGTGGTTGGTCCAGCTGCTCTTGTCGCAGGGGGTTTCGCCGACGTAGAAGGCGGAGTCGCCGTGGTGGTAGCCGGTGGAGTCGATCATCTTGCCGCCGAGGCAGTTCTTGGCGAAGAGGCCGTAGGACCGGTTGCCCGAGGCAACCAGGTTGTTCATCGTGTAGCCGTCGCAGTGCTGGCCGCCGACCGCCGCGGCGTGGACGAAGAAGCCGTTGGACTGGTAGTTGCGCGCCCACATGTTCTTCAACACGATGCCGTCGACGCTGATCGCCTCGATGCCGTTCTGGGCCGCACCCAGTTCGCCCTTGGCGTTCTCGCCTTCGAGGATCGTCTTTTTGGGGTTCTTCCGCGTGCCTTCGATGACCAGACCGTCGAAGTCCATGCGGTGCTTGGTGCCGTCGACCACCACGCCTTCGACGTACTTGCCGGGGCGGATCGCGACGCTCGTCTTCGCCTTCGGGTTCTTGAACCTGTAGGAGCCCGCGGCGTCGACCGCCTGCTGGACCTTCCGGTAGCGGCATCCGTGCTTGCAGGCTTCGAAGACCTTTGCCTTCGACCGGGGCTGCTTGCCGGGCGCGGGCTTCGCGAAGGCCGAGGCCGAGAGGCCGGTGAGCGCGAGCCAGAGCCCGAGAACGAGGGCCGGAACTGCTGCCAACCTGTGCTTCATATCTCTCCTTGCAGCGTGGGACATCGGCGGGCCACCTCCCACGGGCACGGACACAACCTACAGACACCGCTCGGAGCGATTCGATGCGGTGAACGCACCGCATCGACGGCACGCCCCTGGGTATGTGAGAACGATGAAGTTTTTCTTTCTGGCCCTGGTGTTCCTCGGCCTTGCCGCCACCGCGGCGCCGGCCGCCACCGCCGGATCCGCGCCGCCAAGTTGTGCAGAAGGGCCGGTGCGGGTCGGGGAGGCGATAGTCGGCACTCCCTGCGGCGATCGCATCGTCGCCCCTCCAGGCGTCGCGCGGGTCCTCGGTGGCGGCGGCGATGACACGATCCTCGCCGCCCCGCTGGCGGCCGCATCCTGTCCTGAAGGCTGCTTCCTCGGGGTCGGCAGCCAGACCTTCGAAGGCGGTCCCGGCGACGACGTCGTCTACGGCCAGCGCGGCAACGACACCCTGCGCGGCGGCGAAGGCAGCGATCGCCTCTACGGCGGGATCGGCGACGACCTGCTGCAAGGCGGGCCCGGGGACGACCTGCTCGCCGGCGGCTTCGGCGCCGACTCGATCGACGGTGCGGAGGGGAACGACTACGTGCGCGGCGACAGCACGATCGACCGGATCTTCGACGGCGGCGGCGGGTTCGACACGCTGAGCTACGGGGGCGGGGTGACCCCCGGCTTCGGTGCCGGGATTGCCACCGGCGCCGCCAACTTCCCCGGCGGCGCCGAAGGCGAGCGCGGGGTCTTCCTCGACCTCTCGAGCGGCGGCGAAAACGGCAACGACGGTATCGCGGCGCTCGGCGGTGGGGTCGACGAAGTGCAGCCCGGCGCCTTCGAGCGGATCGTCGGCACGCCCTATTCGGACTTCATCGTCGGCTCGGCGGCGCCGGAGAGCATCGATGGCGGCGGCGGAGCGGACGTGATCCACGGCGAAGGCGGCGACGACGCCCTGCTCGGCGGCGCCGACGGCGACTACCTCGAAGGGGGAGGCGGAAGCGACACCGTCGCCGGCGAAGCGGGGAGCGACAACTGCGTCGGCGAGGCGCAGACCGGCTGCGAGGGCGCGGCGGCCGCAGTCCAGCCGCGCGACACCACCAAGGTCAGCGTCGGCATCACGACCTCCGTGCCCGGGCTCTCGCAGGTTTACCTGACCGGCAGCGGGGCTGGCGAGACGATCGGCGCCACCTACTCCGCCGGCGCGGTCGCCTTCACCCTCTCCGGCGCGGTCTTCGACCAGAGCACCGGCGCGGTGGCGGGCTGCGCGGTTGTCACTTCGACCCAGGCGAGCTGCCCGCTGGCCGCGGCGCTGGACTCGGTCGTGCTCGCCGGGATGGGTGGCGCCGACACGATCGAAGCGGTTGGCTTCCCGGCCAGCACGGGCGTGGTGCTCAGCGGCGGCGCCGGCGACGACAGCCTGACCGGTGGCGAAGCGAGCGAAGACGTGCTGGTCGACGGTCCCGGAGGCGGCGAGGACCGCCTCAGCTCCCTCGGTGGCGACGACGCCCTGCTCCACAACGGCGGCGGCGACGAACTGCTCGGCGGCACCGGCAACGACCTCTTCCTCTCGGTCTCGATCTGCGACGGCGAGCTGCTGGCCGGCGGCGCCGGGCGCGACAACGCCTCCTGGGCCCGGCTGACCGGCGCCGACGTCGATGCCCGGCTCGACCAGGGACGGGTCGGCGAAGCGGGGCCCGGCGAGGCACCGCAGTGCTCGGCCGGCGGCTTCGACACGCTGCAGGAAGTGGAGGACCTCGAGGGCTCCAACTCGCCCGACGTCCTCTACGGCGACGCCGGCCCCAACCAGCTGCTCGGTCATGCCGGGGCCGACACCTACCGTGCCCTCGCCGGCGACGATTCGATCCTCGCCAACTCGGCCGACTCCGACGCGGCGGTCGATTGCGGGGAAGGCAACGACTCGGCGCTGATCGACGTCCCCAACCCACCGGCCTGGGAAGACCCGGCGCCGATCGCCTGCGAGTCCGTTCGCACCGCCGCCCCCAACAACTTCGAAACCCAGACCGAACTGCCGCCGCCGGCCCCCGCGCCGCCCCCTCCCGTCGTCCGCCGCGACACCAGGCCGCCGCGGACGCTCCTCACTCACCACCCGCGGGCGCTGCTGCTGACGGCCGCGCGCCGGCGCCGCGTCGTCTTCGCCTTCGCCTCCGATGAGCCAGGCTCGCGCTTCCGCTGCCGGCTCGACCGGCGCCCCTACGCGGGCTGCGCCTCGCCGCGCGCCTACACTGTCGGCCTCGGCCTCCACGCCCTGCGCGTCTTCGCGGTCGACCCCGCCGGCAACGCCGATGCGACCCCCGCCCGCTTCGCCTTCCGGGTGCGCCGGCGAGCGCACCGGGCGCCCCGGGCGCGGCCGAATCGGACGGACCCACAAGCCGCTCGCTCCGTTCGTGACGCCGGGCTCGGCGAGCGGCTACCGTAGGCGCCGTGAGCAAGGTTCTCTACACGGCCGAGGCGCGTGTGACGGGCGGGCGCGCCGCGGGGCACGGACGTACCAGCGACGGTCTTCTCGAGGTGGATCTGCGCCTGCCGGCGGAGATGGGCGGCGAAGGTGGCGGCACCAATCCCGAGCAGCTCTTCGCCGTCGGCTACGCGGCCTGCTTCGAGGGGGCGCTCGGGGTCGTCGGCCGGCGCCGCAAGGTCGAGGTCGAGGACGCCGCGATCGATTCGAAGGTCGCGCTGGTGACGACCGAGGAGCGCGGCTTCAACGTCGCCGTCGAGCTGCACGTGACGCTGCCCTCGGTGGACGATGCGGAGGCGGTGGAGGTGGTGCGCGAGGCCCACCAGGTCTGCCCTTACTCGAACGCCACCCGGGGCAACGTCGACGTCACGCTGAGCGCCAACGGCACGCCCGTCACCTGAGGAGAGCCGCCGGCGGCAGGCCGAACCCATCCGCGGGCCGCCGTAGCCTGATCCGTCGTGGCCCGCCTTCCTCAGCCGCGCCTCACCGGCCTCCTCGCCATCGCGTTCGCCTTCGCCCTCGCGGCGATCCTGCCGAGAGCCTTCGGGCAGACCGCGGCGGAACCGACCGCGCACCGCACCGCGATGGCGCAGACCGCGAAGGTGCAGGGCGCGCCCGACCGCACGATGGTCCTCAGCAAGGTCGTGGTCGACCCGGGCGCCCGGCTCGCCCTCCATCACCATCTCGGCACCCAGATTGCCCGCGTCCAGTCGGGCACCTTGACCTACACCGTCCGCCGCGGTTCGGCGGTCGTCCGCCGCGGCGAAGCGGACCA
This sequence comes from Solirubrobacterales bacterium, assembly GCA_036257815.1. Classification (GTDB taxonomy): domain Bacteria; phylum Actinomycetota; class Thermoleophilia; order Solirubrobacterales; family 70-9; genus VAYN01. The sequence continues at coordinate 7,809 of DATAEW010000036.1, read as the reverse complement.
GGACCCGGCGCTGGTCCGAGACGTCAAGGCGGGGCAGACCGCCCGCCTGACGCCCGGCGAGTGGATCGTCGAGCAGCCCTCCGACATCCACGAAGCCGCCAACCGCGGCTCGGCACCCGTGGTGCTCTACCTGGCCACCTTGCTGAAGACCGGAGCCGCGCCGTCCACCCCCGTCACGCTCAGTTCCAGGCGGCGCTAGCGCGACCCGAGCCGGTCGGGCTCCAGATCGGCGATTCCTAGTTCCAGGCCGCGCTGACCTCGAGCGCCCGCCTGCCGTCGCGCGCCTCGCGGGCGACGAGCTCGGCCAGCGGATCCTCGACGCGGCCGGCGGGCTCGCTGTTGACGAGCGCCGCGGCAGCGGTTCCCCGCACGGCTTCGGCGGCGCGCAGCGCGTGCCAGTGCGTCTCGAAGGACTCTCCCGAGGTGGCGACGGTACGGCCATCCCCGCCGCGCAACCGCCAGCGCCACTTTCCAACCAGGTCTTGATATGCGTCGAACTCAGGCATCTGCACTCCCTTCTTCCGATGGGAACGCATGTTCGCATCCCGCCCGGCGGAAAAAGTCCCTAAGATCGGTGCACCTGCCCGGATAGCTCAGTTGGTAGAGCACTTCCATGGTAAGGAAGGGGTCACGAGTTCGAGTCTCGTTCCGGGCTTCGCTTCGCAGGCCGCGACGAACGCGGTCGGTAAGGGGTCACGCCGCTTCGAGCGGGCTGAGCTCCGAACGAATTCCGAACACGCTCCGAACATCGGCTCACCCGGGTGCGGAGCGAAGGGGCCGCACCAGCGCTTCGCAGCCGGCTGGCTTGCCGGCGTTTCCGCCCGCCCGAGCGACCGAGATCGCCTCGGCGATCGACGTCGACGGCCGCCCGCGCATCGCCTCGATGCTGTGGGCGTAGGTACGGAAGACGAGCTCGAGGCTGGTACCGAGCTGCGCCGCGACGTCGGCCGGACCGACGTGGGCGCGGATCATCAGCGAGGCGCAGGTGTGACGCAGGTCGTAGGGCCGGAAGTCACCGGTCCAGGCTTCCGCCTCGGAGTCCCAGTCGAGCAGACCGGCGGCGCCAGCGGCCTTCGTGTAGCCGCGCTTCCGCCAGTTGTCCCAGTCGGCTTTGGTCCACCTGCGCCCGTCGGTGGGCCGCGGGAAGACCAGCCCGCCGAGCCCTTCGCAGGCCAGCCGCCAGCGTGCCAGGTCGGCGATAACCGGCTTCGGTATTTCGGGTGCCCGAGCCATCCGCCCCTTGTCAGCTCGGCGGGGAGGATCAGCCGGGCGCGGTCGACCATCTCCCACCTCAGGTCCAAAGCTTCCCTCGGGCGCAGGCCCACGTAGGCCAAGAGCGAGATCAAGGTCGCGTGGCCCGGGTGCCCGCCTTCAAGGAAGCTGTCGCGCATCGCCTCGACCTGCTCGGGCGCAGCGGTCCTTCCCCGCCGCGCCCTGCGGCGCACCGTCGGCAGACCGCGGGCCGCGTTGATCGCGACGAAGTCAAGGCGCCTGGCGTCGGCGAGGATCTGGCCGAGCAGCGTCTTTGAGCGGTTGAGCATGTAGATGCTCGCGCCGGCAGCTTCGAGTTCCCGACGCCACTCGTCGAGGCGACGGGGGCTGAGGTCACCGACCCTCAGGCCGCCCAGGTAGGGATCGAGGTGCTTGCTGAAGATCAGGCCGTTGGTCTTCAAAGTCGCCTCCGCGAGGCCAGCCGCCCGGCGGCGATCGATCCAGTCGGCGGCAAAGTCCCGCAGGGTCGGTGTGTCGCTCGAGCGCCGGACGTGCTCGCCGCGCTGACGCCTCACCCGCGCCTCGGCCTCGAAGCACTCCGCGTCCTCCTTGAGGTCGAAGGTCTTGGAGCGGTTGCGCCGGCCCTCTCGGTAGCGGACCTCCCACTTTCTTGTTCTGGTGTGGTGGATGCTCATGGGGCTCGGGTACCGGGCCGAGCACAGGACGAAACCCTCCCGAGACCGGACCTCAGCTGAAAGGGTGGCGGTGTCCCAAGTGGTCTGGATGCACGATGCGATGTGCGCTAGCATCAAGCATCATGGCGAGGACGACGCTCAACCTCGATCCCTCGGTGCTGAAAGAGCTGCGCGAGCGAAGCGCGCGCGAGCGCAGGTCGATCGGCGAGCTCGCCTCCCAGCTCCTGGCCCGCGAGCTGCGCGAGGAAGGCCAGCCGACGCCACCCTTCTCCTGGGTCAGCCGCGACCTCGGCAGGCCGGCGGTCGACCTCGAGGACAAGGAGGCGCTGCGCGCCGTGCTCGACCAGTGAGCGTCACCGTCGACGCGAACGTCCTCGTCTACGCATCCAACGAGGCCGAGCCGGTTCATCGGCCCGCCCGCCAGCTGCTCGAGCGTTTGGCAGCGGGGCCGGAGATCGTCTGCCTGTTCTGGCCGGCGATCATGGGCTACCTGCGGATCGTCACCCACCCCTCGCTGCTCCCTCGACCGCTGGGACCGGCGGAGGCGATTGCCAACGTCGGGGCCCTGATCGCGCTTCCGCACGTCCGCACGCCGGGCGAGGGCGAGGGGTTCTGGGAGCTCTACCTGGCCACCCGCAACGACCCCGACCGCGGCAACGACATCCCCGACGGCCACCTCGCGGCGCTGATGCGCCAGCACGGCGTGGGGACCATCTACACCCGCGACCGTGACTTCCGGCGCTTCGACGGCATCGCCGCCGAGAACCCCTTCGACTGACATCCGTCGCGGTCCCTACCGTGATCGGCAATGGCGGCGGCGAGAAATGCGCCTTGTTCATGCGGCAGCGGCCGCAAGTACAAGCACTGCTGCCTTGCAGCCGAGAAGCGGGCGGCGAGCAACGCGCGTTTTGACGACGCGGTCGGCAGGCGCATCCAGGACTGGGCCGCCGATACCTTCGAAGAGGAGATCGACCGCGCGCTCGAGGAATACGCGCCCGCCGACGGTGCGCTGGATGACGAGGACCTACAGATCTTCTCCGCCTGGTTCCACAACGACCGCGAGCTGCCCGGCGGGGGAACCCCGGCGGAGCGCTACGCCGCCCGAGCCGACCTGCGTGCCGAGGAGCGGGAGGCGGCGGAGCGGATTGCTTCCGCAAATCTCGGCCTACATCGCGTGCTGGGGGTGGAGCCAGGACACTGGATCGAGCTCGAGGACGTCATCTCCGGCCGCCGCACACGGGTTCGCAGCGCAAGCGTTTCCCGCGACGCCGTCCGCTGGGACATTCTTCTCGGGCGGGTGATGGCCGGCGATCCCGAGAGCCTCTGGGGTCCGGTGAGGCTCTTCGCGCCCGACGAGGAGTCGGAGCTGCTGGCCGAGCTGCGGCGTCTCGCGGGGACCGATGCTGCCGGTGCCGATGCGAAGGCCGAGTTCGCGATTGCGTTCTGCGAGCAGGCGCTCGAGCTGATGCGCTTCAGGCCACCGAGCCGCGACATTCAGCCCAGCTACTTCACCCCGGAGGGCGACTCGATGGCGCATGGCCAGGCCGCCTGGATGGTTCATGAGCTCGCGGAGGCTCGCGCGAGGCTGCGAGCCTTGGGCGGCCTCGCCCCCGGCGAGCCGCTCGAGGTGACCCTCACCGTCCGCCGTGCTCGGCTCCTCGCAAAGGAGCGACCACCGCTGCCGGAGGGCGCGCTGGTGGTCGAGACCGCGCGTGTCGGCGACGACGAGAACGTCTCCGTTGCGACCGTGCGACTGGAGGAGGGAGAGCTGCAGGTCGAGGCGATGTCGGAGGAGAGGCTAGAATCGGCGATCGAGACCGTCGATGCCGACTTCGGGGACATCGCCGAGCTGGTGAGGCGGGAAGTCATGCCGATCGAGCAGCGCCTCGAGGAGCGCGACCGTTCCGCGCCGGAAGACGATGTAGACCTCGCGCCGATCGATCCGGCCGAACGGGCCGACCTGCTGTCCGGCGCCATGACCGAGCGGATGCACCGCTGGCTCGACGAGCCGCTTCCGGCACTCGGCGGCGAAAGCCCGCGCGAGGCGGCCGGGGGAGAGAGGCGCGGGGAGGTCGTCAAGCTACTGCGCGGCATCGAGAACCGCGCAGAGCGTGCGGGTCGACAGGGCGAACCCGGCGTCGATGCGGCATGGCTCAGCGCCGAGCTCGGCTTCGACGACAAGCTCGCGGCGTAGGGGACCGGCCGAGCGGCTCGGTGTTCTGCCACTCGGATCCCACGAGTGGCAGAAAGCCAGGTCGATCGCTGCATATTGCGACATATCCGGCGGACAGTCGCCCCCGGAAATCCTCGTCGATCAGCAGCAGGAAATACCTGCTAATCGCTAGTTTCTAGCGGAGTCTCCGTCCCCCAGCGACCGCGAATGGTAAGGAAGGGGTCACGAGTTCGAGTCTCGTTCCGGGCTTCTGGGAAAGCCCCGCTCAGGCGGGGTTTTCTATGCTCTAGCCTCAAAGCGGGTAGCCAATTGGGCTGCATTGGGAGCAAAATGGGAGCACTCCGCTCCATGGAAGGGGGGATTGGTTCCACCTCGGGGTCTTTCTGGGACGACAAAACGGATGCACCGCCGTCTATCGATGCAGCCTCTCCGGAGTCCCTAGCGCGTCGTCTCGATCCAATTGAGCATCGATTCCAGTTTGTGAGCCCAGAAGATCGACAAGCCGGACTCCTGGGCGGCCTTCAGATTGTGGGCCTTGAAGACTCCCCCGATCACTGCGGCTGGGACCGTCTGCGCCGTTCCGAACTCCTCGATCCAGCGGGTCGCCTTGACCGCCGCGTCGTTGTTGAGGCGCTTGACTGAGTTCGTCGAGGAGTTGCTTACCTTGCACTCGACCGGCATCTTGCGGCCGTCCCAGAGCCCGACGACGAAATCGGCCTTGCGAGTACCGAACATCGACTCGCGGCAGAACTCGCCGTTGAGGGGAGCCTTGTCAAGGGTCTGAATTGTCCGAGTCGGGACTTCCGCGAATCCAACGCCGACGAGTGCGTCGGCGACCGCCTGCTCCTGAGCGTCCTTGCTCGAACTTCGCCTTTCCGTGGAGAGGCGCTGCGTCGCGATCAAAGCTGCCGACGCCAAGGCTGCTGCTTCGCGCTCGGCGGGTTCGGGCTCACGTCCCTCTGCGACCCATGGAAATCGCCTTCGGTCGAGGGCGGTGAGGATGGTTTCGACGACGCGCAAAGCCATGTCGGAATCGCTCGCAAGGCGTGATGGAGCGAGGCTTGCCTCCGCCAGTTCTTTCAGGTCGTCCTGAGAAATTGGCGGACCGGCGAGATAGCGAAGGGCGAGAAGGAGATCGGGGTCGGTCAGCACCTGAACGTCTGGCGGCGAGAGCTTCGTCAGATCGACGGTCGTCTCAAGCAAGTCCTCGACAACGCCCCGATAGGTATCGAAGGTCTCCAGGTACTGCTCAAGCGGCTCCTGTAGGCGCTCGTCCCGAAACCTGGCGATAGCCGCACGACGGTCTACCTCCAATTCTTCGTCCGACCATCGAGGAGGATCGATCGGCGTCATTCGGCTGGTTGCATCACATTCGGTATTAGGATGCGCTCAAACTCCCGTGGCTCGAACTTGGTCAGCCCGCCTGCGTAGGTCCGGCCTTGACCGAGGTCGATCGAGGATCGCACGGCATCAGCGAGGCGGTCGAGTGTCGGCTGGCTTAGTGCCTCCCGGGGGTAGAAGCCGTGCGCGATGTTGATGTGACGAGCGCTTGCGAGATTGCGGACGATCGCTGGTGGACGGCGAGCCATGTAGGTGACGAGGATGGGAGCGGGCTCGCGCAGCCCGACCGACCACCATGCTGGACGGTGACTTGCGACGTACCCCCGATGGACGCCCTGACGTTTGGCTCGCTTGATGAAGCGCTCGACCGGAAGTCGCTCATCGGCGGTCAGCACGTCAAGGTCGGTCGGGAGACTGACTACGGCGCGTAGACGGTCAGGGCTTGATAGCTGCTCGCCCGCTGCGAACAACTCCCGCGCCCGCGTCACCGACTGAAACAGGACGCTCGTCGGCAGATCGGAGGTTTCGGGGTCGGTGATCCAGACGCTGTTTGCCCCGGTGACAGCACCCCGATGGACACGGCAGACCTCGCCCAACTCGATGTAGCCATCTGGAATCTTTCGCGCCGTGCGAAGCAAGGGAGACCAACGCTTCGCCTCCGCCAGTCGGTCCCTGGAGACTCGTTGTCCGCCCTGGAGCCGCCGCAGATCGGACACCTTCTTGACGCTCCGAAGTCTGAGCGAGCGGGGGCGGGAGCCGATCTCAAAGCAGGTGATCGCACCAGTCGTCTGGGCGTCCTCGAACGGTTCGGCCTCGGGGGCGATTACGTGAATCGCCTCGCCGCCGAGCGCCCCCAGAACAAGCTCGCGCATCAGCGAGCCATAGTTCACGTCCAGCCACTCTGAAGACGTGATGAAAACACCGCGATCACCAGCCTCGGCCCTAGCCGCCGTGGCTAGGACGAAATACAGATGGAGACCGGAAAGCTGGCTTGCGGAAAGGTCGAGTTCACGCGCGGTGGTGGTCAACCAGCGCTTCCATTTCGGCTCGATGTTGTGATGGCGGACATAGGGAGGGTTGCCGATGTAGAGAGAGCGCCCCTGCGTCGGTGGCCGGGTGAAGCTGCGGTAGTCAGCAAGCTCGACGGTAGAGCGCTTGCCGAGTCCTAAAGCAGCGAGATTTGCTCGGCTGATTAGCGCAGCGACGGGATCAAGCTCGACTGCGTGAAGTTTTGCGTGAGGGAGTGCGAGACCGGCCCGACTTGCGAACCGCGCCGACCCTGAGCCGGGATCAATGATCCGCTCAGGCATGGGACCATCGAGAGCCCAGCCGACCATCGCCTCGACGATCTTCGGAGGCGTGTACGTTGCTCCGGAGCCCCTTCGTTCGGCCGGGGAGAACATCCGGCAGAAGGCGACACCGAGGGGGTCGAGTCCGGCAGCGATTTCTTCCCGGAGTTCAGCGAATTGCGACCTGCTTAGCCTAATCGGCTTGATCTCGGCAGCAAGATTGGTCTCGCTCTTGGAAACCGGCGAGACAGACTCAGCGCCGAGAGCCACTGCCGCCCCGATAAGACGTTGAAGATCAGGTAGGTGCTCCGCGCGGGCCATGCCGAGTGCGAGCCTAGCTCGCGAGGCCGACGAATCGACCACTCGTCTTGCGCCTGGCCGACGACGCGCGAGTCGTTGCCAGCTCAGACAACGCCCTGCATCAGGTCGCTGGCGCTCGCGTCGAGGCCACGGGCCAGCTTGGCTACCGTCGAAACCCGCATATCGCGCTCTCCCCGCTCGGCCCTGGCGAACTCAACGGGATGCACCCCGGCCCGGTGCGCCGCCTCCTCCTGCGTCAGCCCCAGGCGTTCGCGCTGGGCCTTCAGGTTGCCGCCGATCTTGGTCTTGGGCTCCACGGCCCAACATCGTCGGGAGGAGAGCCAATGACGTACAGAGCCGATAACGTAAGGTCGTTCGGAATCGGCAACGGGAGGCAGTTGATGCGGAAAGTCGCTCTGGTGTTCGCAGTCCTGACCGTCCCGCTTGCGGCCGCGAGTCAAGCGACCGCGAAGTTGGCAATGGCAAAAGCCGTCTACGCGGTCAAGGAAGAAATTGGCAACGAATGGACGCTGCTGACGACCGTTCCCAAGAGCTTGAAGGTGCCGGGAGCCCGCGCGTCGGTTTCCTGCAAAGAACTCTCCACGACTCGATTCCGGTGCAGCTTCACCGCGACGAACAGCGTCGGCTATCAGGCTTATGTCAAGGCCGGTTGAAAACTCACCCTCTCGCGCCGGTTGAAAATTCACCCACCCCCGGCATCAGCGCCGGTTGAAAAGTGGACCACGCCCTGAGGATCGACGTCCCGCCTGCGGAGACGAGCCCGTAGGGCGAGGCAGAG
>DATAEW010000014.1:0-1818 GCA_036257815.1 Solirubrobacterales bacterium | reverse complement strand
GCCTGGCTCGCGCGACGCGGGGCACGCCCGGTCGGCGTCGACAACTCCGCGCGCCAGCTCGAGACCGCTCGCCGCCTGCAGCGCGAGCACGGCCTGGAGTTCCCGCTCGTCCACGCCAGCGCGGAGGCGGTGCCCCTTCCGGACGGCGGCTTCGACCTGGCCCTCTCGGAGTACGGCGCCTGCCTGTGGTGCGACCCCGAGCTCTGGATCCCCGAGGCCGCGAGGCTGCTTCGCCCGGGCGGCCTGCTGATCTTCCTCACGCACACGCCGATCGTCATGCTCTGCATCCCGGACTTCGACGGCTTCCCGACGGTCGATCGGTTCGTGCGGCCCTACTTCGGCATGCGGCGGTTCGAGTGGCCGGACCATCCCTCGGTCGAGTTCAACCTCACCTACGGCAGCTGGATCGCCGAGCTGCGCCGCAGCGGCTTCGCGGTCGAGGCCCTGCACGAGCTGCAGGCGCCGGAGGACGGCGACCCAGGGCGCCACGACTACGTCACGGCCGAGTGGTCGCACCGCTGGCCTCAGGAGGCGATCTGGGTGGCGCGCAAGGGCGCCTGACGCCGGGGCTACGCCGGCGGCGAGCCGCCCTCCCGGCCGCCCGCCGGCGGGGCCGCCGCCTCGAAGCCGCCGTCGGCCGAGCGGGCCACGGGCGCACCGGTCCAGCCGCGCAGGGGGTGGGCCTCCGTGCGCCGGAGGCGCCGGCAGATCGCCCGGGCGGCGAAGAAGCCGAGGATCGGGATGACCACCGCCGCGATCCTCCAGAACCAGATCTGGAGCTGGTAGGAGATCCCGAAGTCGACGTAGATGCGGTCGGCCGAGCCCGCGATCTGGACCATGGCCACCTGGAGCAGGAGGGCGACGCCCAGGCCGGTGCGGAACGGCGCGTCGCGCGGCCGCTGGATCAGGTGGTGCGGGGCGCGGTCCCCGCTGAAGCGGCGTTCGAGCACCGGCCAGGCGAAGAGGATCGAGAACACGATCAGCGGGTAGAGGATCCCGCCGAAGAAGGGGTTGGGGATGATCGTCCAGCCGCCGATCACCAGCTCCCAGTTGGGCATCAGCCGCAGCGCCCCGATCAGCCAGCCGAAGTAGTAGTCGGGCTGGGCGCCGTTGGTGCCGAGCCAGGGCTGGTAGACGCCGTACTGCCAGACCGGGTTGATCTGGATGAGGCCGCCGATCAGGAACAGCACGCCGGCGGTGGCGAAGAAGAGCCCGCCCGAGCGCATCACGTAGCCCGGGAAGGCGGGCGATCCGATCACGTTGCGCTCCTGGCGCCCCGGCCCGGCGAACTGGGTGTGGCGGTGGCGCACCACCATGTAGAGGTGCAGGCCGATGAGCCCGAAGATCAGGATCGGCAGGATGAAGACGTGGGCGGCGTAGAGGCGCGAGATGAACTCCTCGCCGCCGGGGAACTCGCCGCCCCACACCAGCTGGGCGAGCCAGCCGCCGATGATCGGGAAGGCGGCGAGGACGGAGTAGCCGATCGCCAGCCCCATGCCGGACAGCAGGTCGTCCGGCAGCGAGTAGCCGGCGAAGCCCTCGACCATCGCCAGCAGGGCCAGGTTGAGACCGATCACCCAGTTCAGATCGCGCGGCCGGCGGAAGGCGCCGGTGAAGAAGATCCGCAGCATGTGGACCACGATCGCCGCGACGAACACCAGCGCCGCCCAGTGGTGGGTCTGGCGGATGAGCAGCCCGGCCTTCACGTCGAGCGAGAGGTCGACGGCCGAGCGGTAGGCCTCCGAGACCTCCTGGCCCTGCAGCGGGGCGTACGAGCCGTCATAGATCACCTGGGCGCTGCTCGGCTCGAAGAAGAAC
>DATAEW010000044.1:0-24521 GCA_036257815.1 Solirubrobacterales bacterium | reverse complement strand
CATAGGAACTGAAAGCTCTGCCACGCTCCGCGGATCGGGGGCTAGGCGCTGCGGCGTTCGCGGGCCGCGGTCAGCTCGCTGACCGGTCGGCGGCGAGCCGGCAGCATGGCGCGGACCGTCGTGCTGCGGCCGGGGGCGGAGTCGACCTCGACCGAGCCATCGAGCAGTTCGGCCCGCTCGCGCATGCCGCGCAGGCCGAAGCCGTCGCTGCGGCGGGTGGTATCGAAGCCGGCGCCGTCGTCGCGGACGACGATTGTCACCGCGCCGTCGTGCTCGGCGACCTCGACCTCGACCCTGCTCGCCTCGCCGTGACTGACAGCGTTGTTCACCGCCTCCTGGACGATCCGGTAGAGCGCGGTCTCCAGTTCCTCGTCGTGGCGGGTGGAGGCGCGGCCCGCCTCGAAGGCCAGGTCGAGCCGCAGGTCCACCTCGAGTCCGCGCAACCGCATCCGCTCGGCCAGCGCCTCGAGCGCCGGACCGGCGCCGAGCTGGTCGAGCGACGCCGGGCGCAGGTCGGTGATCAGCGAACGCAGCTTGACGATTTCCTCTTCCACCTCGGCTCCCGCCTGCTCGACCAGCCCCTCGACCTGCTCGGGAGCGGCCTTGCCGATCGCCGCCAGCGAGAGCCGCAGCGCGGCCAGCCCCTGCAGCGTCTCGTCGTGCAGTTCGCGGGCCCAGCGCGAGCGCTCGGATTCGGTCGCCGCCAGCCGCTCGCGCTGGCGCTCGGCGTCGACCGATTTCGCCGTCGCCACGGCGATCGCCGCGCTGGACGCGAAGGACTCGAGCAGCTCCTCGTCCTGGTCGCTGAAGTCGGGACCCTCGGTCTGCCGGTCGATGGCAACCAGGGCGCCGTAGGAGTTGCCGCGCAGGACCAGGGGCACGATCAGTCCCGCTGCCGCGTCGAGGCCGCGGCGGCCGAGGCCGTGTTCGTCGTACCGGGCCCGGTTGACCACGTTCTCGAGCCGCTGCGGACGCTGGGCCCGCAGCGCCTGGCCGGCGACCGAGTCTTCGAGGTTCACCGTCTGCCCGATCAGCTCCCGCGGCACCTCCCCCGCCACCGCGACGATCTCCAGCTCGCCGCCGGCCTCCAGCTCGATCACCAGCGCCCGCGCCGAGACCAGCGCCCGGCCGCGCTTGGCGACCAGCTCGAGGATCGCGTCGAGGTCGGTCTGACCGGCCAGGGTACGGGCGATCGTCACCGTTGCGTCGAGGGCGTCGACGGCCCGCTGCAGGCGGTCGCCGCGGCCCTCGGATCTGGCCAGCCGGCGCGCGTGGTCGATCGCCACGCCGGCGAACTGGGCGAAGAGGACCGTCGCCTCCTCGTCCTCCGCCGTGAACTCGGCGCCGCCCTCCTTGTCGGTCAGGTAGAGGTTGCCGAAGGCGGCGCCCCCGATGGACACCGGCACGCCGAGGAAGGTCTTCATCGTCGGATGCATCGAGGGGAACCCGTAGGAGTGCGGATGCTCGCCGACCTGCTCGAGCCGCAGCGGCACAGGGTTGCGGATCAGCTCGCCGAGGACGCCGTGGCCGCGGGGCAGGGGGCCGATTCGCCGCACCTCCTCCTCGCCGATGCCGAGGGTGACGAACTGAGCCAGCTCGGTCCCCTCCTCGTTGAGGACGCCGAGGGCGGCGTAGCGGGCATCGGTCAGCTCACGGGCGGCGCCAAGCACCCGCCTGAGCACGGTCTCGGTGTCGAGCTCGGCCAGCACGTCGCCGGCCAGTTCCACGACCGATTTCGAGACGGGATCCATCGGCAACCCAGAATAGACGCGCTACCGAGGACCAACAAGCGCCGGAAGCGAGCCTTCAGCCCGGCCGCTCAGCCGAGTTCGGCGAGCAGCTCCGAGAGGTCGTCGATCACCCGGTCGGCCTCGGGCAGGTCGGAATCGTCGTCCTCGATGCCGCGGTAGCGGACCGTCGTCAGGCCGGCGGCACGGGCGCCGGCGACGTCGGTGCGGCGGAGGTCGCCGACGTGCCAGACCTCGGGCCCGGGCTCGATGGCGAGCTGCCCGAGCATGTGAGCGAAGATCTCCGGCGCCGGCTTGAAGCGGCCGACCTCGTCGGAGAAGGCCCAGCCGTCGAAGTGGCGCAGCAGGCCCTGGCGGTCGAGGAAGGCGCGCAGGTGGCCCGAGCCGGTGAGGCCGACGTCGCAGACGATGCCGAGGCGGACGCCGGCCTCGCTCAGCGCCGCCACCGTCTCGGCGGCGTTCGGCGTCAGCCGCAGCGGCGCCGCGCGACCCGCCTGCAGGAAGGCGTCGGCAACCCGCTCGCGGCCCGCCGCGTCGAGTTCCTCGATCGCCTCGGCGACGCTGGTCGCGGCCTCGCGCGGATGGAAGCCACGCCCGCCCTCCCAAGCCTCGAGGTGCAAGGACCAGGCCAGCTCGAGGTGCCGGTCGAGGTCCCCAGCGGCGAGCTCGACCCCGTGTTCGGCGAGCGTCGCGGCCACGGCTTCGCGCCGCATCCCGGAGAGCAGGCCCTGCGGGCCGACGACCAGGGTGTTCCAGAAGTCGAAGCTGACGGCGAGCGGGCGCACCGAGGCCCTCCTCAGTGGCCGGCCGGACGACCGGCGAGCAGGCCGAGGGCGTGCGGCAGCGCCGCGGCGATCGCCGCCCCTGCCTGCTCGATGCTGTTGGGGCTGCCGGGGAAGTTGACGATCAGAGTCGAGCCGCGGATGCCGGCGACGGCGCGCGAGAGCATCCAGCGGTCGGTGTGGGGGCGGGAGGCGGCGCGCATCGCCTCGCACAGGCCGGGGGCCTCACGGTCGATCACCGCGCGGGTCGCCTCGGGCGTGACGTCGGTCGGCGCGAAGCCGGTGCCGCCGGTGGTGAGGACGAGGTCGCAGCCCTCCTCGTCAGCCCAGTGGCGCAGGCGCGCCGCGATCAGCGCCTCCTCGTCGGGGATCAGGTCGCGGCCGGCGATCTCGGCCCCGAGGCCGGCGGCGAAGGCGGCCAGGCGCTCGCCGCTCTCGTCCTCCCCCTCGCCGCGGGACCTCGAGTCACTGACGGTGAGGATTGCCGCGCGCAAGGTCAGTCGCGACACCAGTCGTGGCGGCCGCCGCGCTTCTCCAGCAGCACGACGTGCTCGATCTGCACGCCCCGCTCCAAGCCCTTGACCATGTCGTAGACGCTGAGCGCGGCGACCGCGCAGGCGGTCATCGCCTCCATCTCGACCCCGGTGCGGCCAACCGTGCGCACCTCGGCAACCAGGTCGACCAGGCCCTGCTCGGCGTCGAGGCTGGCGCTGACGTCGGCGAAGGTCAGCGGCAGCGGGTGGGCGAGCGGGATCAGCGCGCCGGCCTGCTTGGCGGCCTGGATCCCGGCCAGCCGGGCGACGCCGAGCACGTCGCCCTTCGGCGCGTCCCCGGCCGCGACGGCGCGGGCGGTCTCCGGGGACATGCGCACCCGGGCGCGGGCGCGGGCGACGCGCTCGCTCTCAGGCTTGGCGCCGACGTCGACCATCCGCGCGGCCCCCTCCGCGTCGAGGTGGGTCAGCCTCGACTCGCTCATGGGGAGGCCCGTTTCTTCACCGGGACCCCTGGCTTTTGTAACCCACTGGGTGACAAAGTGCGGGGGTCATTGGCTCATCTCCCGGGCGCCGGGGTCCAGCGGCGGCGCGGCGCCCTCGACCCAGCGGCGCTCGCCGTCGCGCTCGACCTCGCGCTTCCAGATCGGCGCCTCGGCCTTGATGCGGTCGATCGCCTCGCGGGCGCCGGCGAAGGCTTCGCCGCGGTGGGCGGCGGAGACGGCGACGATCACCGAGGGCTCGCCGAGCGCGACGGCGCCGAGGCGGTGCTCGGCGGCGGCGGCCTCGAGACGGTGGCGGACGATGCAGTCGCGGAGGATCTCGGCGATCCGCCGCTCGGCCATCTCGCGGTAGGCCTCGTACTCCAGCCGCGCCACCTCGCGGGTCACGCCCTGGAAGGTGACGACGGCGCCGGCCTCCGGGCGGCCGACGAGCCGGGCCAGGGCCTCGAGGGAGAGATCCTCCTCGGTCACCCGCACGTGCGGCTCGGCGCCGCCGCGGGGCGATCCCGCGGCAGCCGATCGATGCCGGGCCGGCGGCTCGGCGCCGCCGCTGATCGGCGGGATCAGCGCCAGCTCGTCGTCCGCCGCGAGCGGCGTCTCGGGACCGGCGTAGGCGCGGTTGACCGCCATCCGCACCGGCATCCGCTCCAGCGTCTCGGCCAGCGGCGGCGCCGCGGCCAGCGCGGCCAGCGCGTCGCCGACGGTGGCGTCCTCGGCCAGCTCGATCGCGAGCGAGTCGCTTCCCGCCCGCTCGCGGAGCACGGCGAAGAGACGCACGCGAACGTTCACGGTCCTCATGCTAGAAGCTCGACCTCGACCCGCTCGCCGGCCCGCGGCGGCGACCCGCCGGGCGGCACGATCGCCAGGCAGTCGGCGCCGAGCATCGAGGTGAGGACGTGGGAGGCCTGTGCCCCGGTCGGCCGGGCGAGCCAACCGTCCTCGCGCCGCTCGAGGCGGCAGCGAATCGCCTGGGTGCGGTTCGGGCTTGCCTGCAGGTCGGCGGCCAGCCGCGCCGTGATCCGGCGCCGCTCGGGCAGGCCACCGCCCAGCGCCACCAGCGCCGGGCGCACGAAAAGGAGGAAGGTGACCATCGCCGAGACCGGGTTGCCGGGCAGGCCGAAGACCAGGGTCTCCCCGTGGGTCCCGAACCAGGTCGGCCGGCCGGGTTTGAGCGCCACGCGCCAGAACCGCTCCGCGACCCCGAGCGCCGCCAGGGCCCGCTTGACGTGGTCGTGCTCGCCGACCGAGACGCCGCCGCAGAGCACGAGCACGTCGCGGTCGAGCAGCGGTTCGATCGCGGCCCGGGTGGCACCTGGGTCGTCGGGGGCGGGCGGCGGCACGGAGACGTCGGCGCCGGCCTCCTGAGCCAGCGCCGGGACCGAGTAGGCGTTGGAGTTGCGGACGCCGCCCGGACGCATCGCCTCGCCCGGCTCCAGCAGCTCGTCGCCGCTGGTCAGCACCGCCAGCCGGGGCGCCCGGCGACAGGGGACGGTGGCGGCGCCGAGCGAGGCCAGCACGCCGAGCTCGGCGGGGCCGACACGGGTCCCGGCGCGCAGCACGACCTCGGCCGGCCGAATGTCCTCGCCGGCCCGGCGCACGTCGTGGCCCGGGGCGACCGCCGCCTCGATCAGGATTCGCTTCTCCCCGGAGCCGGCCTCGCCGACGGCCGGCGGCGTGTCCTCCTCGATGCGGGTGTTCTCGACCCGGGCGACCGCATCGGCGCCCGCCGGCAGGACGGCGCCGGTGGAGATGCGAAATGCCTCACCAGGCGCCAGGCCGGCGGCCGCGGGTACCCCGGCCCGCGACTCGCCGGCGAGGCGGAGGGCGACCGGCGAGTCGGGGGCGGCGCCGCGGGTGTCCGCCGAGCACACCGCGAAGCCGTCCATCGCCGAGTTGTCGACGGCGGGGACCGGTTCGCTGGCCACGATGTCGTCGGCCAGGTAGCGGCCAAGCGCCTCGCGCAGCGGCAGGCGCTCGGGGGCCAGCGGCCGGGCGGCGGCGAGGATCGTGGCGCGGGCCTGCTCAAAGCCGGTCAGCTCTAGGGAAGCCACTGGGCGAGGTTAGTGGGACCCTCTCCGTTCGCGCGCGCCCACCTGCACCCCACCAGCAAGTAGGGGGTGCAGGTGGGCGCGCTGAAGTCGGATCTTCCCTGGGAGACTGGGTCGGTGAGCGATGCAGTCGTCGGAGCCGTCCTCGCGGGCGGACTGGGCAGCCGGCTCGGTGGGGACAAGGCCCTCGCCGAGCTCGGTGGCGAGCAACTGATCGCGCGGCCGCTGGCCGCCGTCGCGGCGGCGGGACTGGAGGCGATCGTCCTCGCCAAGCCGGCCACCGAGCTGCCGCTGCTCGACCATCGGGTCGTCCGCGAGGCGGCCCAGCCGCAGCACCCGCTCTGCGGGATCGTCGCCGCGCTGCGCGAGGCCGGCGGGTGCGCGATCGTCGCCGTCGCCTGCGACATGCCGTTCGTGACGCCGCGGCTGCTCGCGGCGTTGGCGGAGGCCCGGGAGCCGCTGGTCATGCCGGCGCCTGGCGGCCGCGGCCATCCCCTGCTCGCCCGCTACGGGCCGGAGCTGCTCCCCGAGCTCGAATCCGCGCTCGCGCGGGAGGAGCCGCTGCGTCGAACCGTCGAGTCGCTCTCACCGCGCCATCTGGGCGAGCCGGAGCTGGCCCGCTTCGGCGACCCGGAGCGGCTGCTGTTCAACGTCAACGACGAGGACGACCTGGCGCGGGCAGCCCACATGCTCGAGGCCGAACCCAGCGGTGCGCCCTTTGCCCGCATAGCGGGAAAAAGGCGCACCGATCGCGAGGTCGGCTAGCTCAGCGGCATGAGCCGGGTCGCCGAGGCCTTCCATGCGGCGACGACGCGGGCGCCGGGCCGCAGGCCCATCGCCTCCGCCGAGCGCGCGGTGACCTCGGCGCCGAGCGGCTGCGGCAGCGCCAGGCCGACCCGGGCGCGGTTGCCGATCGTCACCACCGAGGCGACCTCGGCCGCGACCCGGTTGAGCGCCGAGTCGGCCGGTCGGTCGGCGACGGGCTCGCCGCGCTCGCTCGGAGCGCCGGAGGCGGCGAGGGAGGGCGGCTCCTCGAGGGTGATCTCCCACGGGTAGACGCTGACCGCGACCGGGCCGCGACCCGGGTCGACGCTGCGGACCTCGCCGCCGCCCTCGAGCCGGACCACGGTAAGGCCGCCGGGCTCGCCGCGCGCCTCGCCGCGCAGCACGGCGGCGCCGGCGAAGTCGGCGACGAAGGCGGAGCGCGGCCGGGTCGAGATCTCCGCCGGCGTGCCGGCCTGGACGATCGCGCCGCGGTCGACGATCGCCAGCCGCGCCGCCAGCAGCGCCGCCTCCTCGAAGGAGTGGGTGACGAGGACCGCCGGAACCGCCAGCTCGCCCAGCGCGGCGCCGAGCTCGCCCAGGGCGCCGCGGCGGGTCGCCGGATCGAGCGCCGCCAGCGGCTCGTCGAGCAGCAGCGCCCGCGGCTCGGCGGCGAGGGCGCGGGCCAGGGCAACGCGCTGCCGCTCACCGCCGGAGAGCGACTCGGCGCGGGCGTCGGCAAGATGGCCGGCGCCGAAGCGCTCCAGCATCGCCAGCGCCGCGCCGCGCCGCTTCGCTCGCGAGCCGCCCACCCCGTAGGCCACGTTACGCCAGGCACTCATCGCTCCGAACAGCGCGTAGTCCTGGAAGACGAGCCCGCAGCGGCGCCGCTCGGCGGGGACGTCGATACCGCGCTCGCTGTCCAACCACGTCTCCTCACCGAGCGCGACCCGGCCGGCGCGCGGTCGCAGCAGGCCGGCGACCGCCCGCAGCAGGCTGGTCTTGCCGGCGCCGGAGGGGCCGACGAGGGCCAGGGTCTCCCCCGCCCGCGCCCTCAGCTCCAGGTCGAGGTCGAAGCCGCGCAGCGGGGTCGAAACCCGGACATCGAGCGCGGGGCTCCGGTCCACCGCTCCGCCCGCCCTTGCCGTCGCACTCACGGCCGCCCCGGTCCTTCCAGCGCCCGCTCGCCGCCGAGCAGCTTGACGCCGAGCAGCAGCGCCGCCGAGACGAGGATCAGCACTCCCGAGAGCGCCAGCGCCGCGGTGAAGCCATCGGGGCGGCTGAACTCGGCGAAGATCGCCAGCGGCGCGGTCTGCGTCACACCCTGCAGCGAGCCGGCGAAGAGCAGCGTGGCGCCGAACTCGCCCAGTGCCCGTCCCCAGGCCAGCGCCAGACCCGAGGCGAGCCCGCCGCGGGCGCCGGGCAGGGCCACGGTGAGAAAGGCGCGGAAGGAGCCGGCGCCGAGCGTCCGCGCCGCCTCCAGCAGTCGCGGGTCGAGTACCGCGAAGGCGGCGATCGCCTGGCGCAGGTAGAACGGGGCCGAGACGAAGACGAGCGCGACGACGACGCCGGCGGTCTCGAAGACGAGCTCGATCCCGGCATCGGAGATCGCCGACCCGAAGATCCCCTCGGGGCCGAACGCGGCGAGCAGGGCAATCCCGGCGACCGCCGGCGGCAGGACCAGCGGCAGCTCGATCGCGGTGAGGACCAGGGCGCGGCCGCGAAACCGCCGGCCGGCGATCAGGTAGGCGGCCGGGGTGCCGACCGCGACGACGATCGCCAGGGCGGCGAGCGTCGTGCGCAGGCTGAGCCAGAGCGCATCCCGCGCCTGCTCTTCGCCCAGCGCTTCCAGCAGCTGGCCGGGCGGCACGTTGGCGAACACGGCGATCACCGGGGCCAGCAGGAAGGCGAGGGCGAGGGCCGCCGCCAGCGCCGAGAGCGCCGCGAAGACCGAGCGCCGCCTCATCGCGGCGGCAGGAAGCCGGCCCTGCGCAGGTCAGCGGCGCCTTCGCCGTGAACCAGGCCGGCGAGGAATTCGCGCGCCGCCGCGGGCTCCGCGGTGGCCTTGACGACGGCCGCCGCGTAGGCGACGTCGGGCTGCAGCCGCGGTGGGATCGGCACCGTCATCAGCGCCTCCCCGGCCGCCTTGACATCGGTGACGTAGACGAAGCCGGCGTCGGCGGCGCCCTGCTCGAGCTTGGCGACGACCGAGCCGACCTCGGGCTCTTCGGAGCGGACGTTGGCCTCGATCGCCCGGCGCTCGCCGGCGGGGAGGCGGCCGAGGACGGCGCGCGTGTAGGCGCCGACCGGGACGCTCGGGGCGCCGAGGACGACCTTCACGCCGGGCCTTGCCAGGTCGCCGAGCGAGGAGACGTCGCTGCCGGCCGGGACCGCGACCACCAGCCGGTTGCCGGCGAAGACGCGGGGCATCTCGACCAGCCCTTCGCGGTACAGCCGCGCCGGGTATTCGGTGTCGGCAGAAGCGAAGAGGTCGGGACGGGCGCCCTGGCGGATCTGGGCGGCGAGCTGGTCGGAGCCGGCGAAGGAGGCCCTGACGTCGGCGCCGGGGAAGGATGCGGCGTATTCGCTCATCGCCGCTTCCAGCGAGGAGGCGCCGACGACCGTCAGCGAGCCACCCTCGCCGCAGCCGGCCAGCGCGACGCCGAGCACGACCGCGCCCACCAGTGCCCTCATCGCTTCCCCCTCTGGACCATCACCGAGGTCGCCTTGACGGTGGCGATCGCCCGCGCGCCCGGCACCAGGCCCAGCTCCTCGACCGAGTCGCGGGTGATCGCCGCGGTGACCAGATGCGGTCCGGCCTCGATCTCGACCAGCGCCATCACCCCGTCGACCTCGACCGAGCGGACCACACCGGGGAAGCGGTTGCGGGCGGAGAAGCTGTCGCCGGTGGCGTGGCGGGCGGGCGCCTCGCGCAGCCGCTCGAGCTCGGAAAGGGAGACCCGCCGGCGGTTGCGCGAGTCGCGCGTGACCTTCAACCGTCCCGCCTTGTCCCAGCGCCGCAGGGTGTCGGTGCTGACCCCGAGCTGCCTCGCCGCCTCGCCGATCGGGAGCGTCTTCTCCGCCATCTGCTTAGGCACTGTATAGGCAAAACTCCGTTTGCCGTTTATGCCGTATGCGCGACGAACAGCGAACGGAAGGGCGGGCTGGGTCAGGACTCGCCCGAGATCTCGCGGGCGGCTCGCACCAGCTCGTCGACCGGGCGGCCGCTGCGGCCGGCGACCCAGCAGGCCAGCGGCGCGGCCGGGCGCTCGGAGGCGTGGGCGGCGACCGCCGCCAGCTCGAGCAGGCGATCGGCTTCCTCGGCGCTCGGCGCCTCGACGCCGACCCTGGCGCAGAACGCCGCCAGCCATTCCTCTTTGTTCATGCCCAGCCCTCCGCTGCCCTCGCGCTCACCCTGCCCGACCCTGACGCCGGGAGCGGACGCCATGGTGGCCTGCACGACGGCTGTCGTAATTGGAGATCGGCACGACCGGGGTCGATCAGGACGCCATGCGCGTCCAGAATCTCCGCAAACCCGGGATCGCCGCCACCAGCGGCGAGGCGCCTCAGCGACCGACGGCGCGGGAGAGCGCCCCCGCCCCGCGCGAGGACACCCTGTCCCAGAGCCCGCCGGCGACGTCGGCCAGGGCGTCGACCCGCCGCCGCAGGGGCTTCCACCACAGCATCAGCCCGATCGCCGAGCCGAGGATCGCGCCGGCTAGCACGTCGCTCGGGTAGTGGACGCCGACCGCGACGCGGCCGACCGAGAGGACCGTCGCCGCGACCAGGGCGAGCAGGCCCCAGCTGCGGCTGCGCAACAGGATCGCCACCGCGATCGCGAAAGCGGCCGTGGCATGGTCGCTGGGGAAGCTGGGGTCGGAGCCGTGGGAGACGAAGAGGTGGACCTGACCGGGGTCGGCGACGAATGGCCGCGCCCGATCGACGAGGCCGGAGATCAGCGAGCCGATCGCCAGGGCGACGCCGGCGCTCAGCCCCGCCGCCACCGCCGCCCGGCGCCACTCGCGCCAGCGCTCGCCCTGGGCGGCGAGGAAGACCATCACGAGGGTCGCCGCGAAGAGCGCCTCGGAGACGTTGACGTAGAAGACCAGCGGATCCTCCACCCCGTCGTTGCGCCGCAGGAAGTCGTTGAGCGCGTGCAGGATCGACCAGTCCACGGTCGCTCCAGGCTTTCACAATTCCTTTACGACACCTTAAGCGCGCCTCGCCGCCGTTCCCACCGGCTCCAGCCGTGGATCACCGCGGCGGCGTAGATCCAGCCGAGCAGGACGTCGAAGACGTAGTGCTCACCGGTGGCGACCAGGGTCAGCCCCATCGCCAGCGGGTAGGCGAGCAGCAGCGGCCGCCAGCGCCGCCGCACCCGGCCCCAGAGGAAGATCGCGACCAGAGCGGTGAAGGCGGCGTGCAGCGAGGGCACGGCGGCGACCAGGTTGACGCTCGCCTGGCCTTCGTCGAAGAGTCCGGTGGTGCCGCCGCCGATCAGCTGCCAGCCGTCGGAGGTGGTGCGCTGGACCCCCTCGAGCAGGCCCATTTCGGCCGCCATCCAGGGCGGGGCGGCGGGAAAGGCCATATAGGTGGCGAGGCCGGCGAAGGCGAGGGTGACGAGGCGGCGGGTGAAGGCGAGGAAGGCCCGCCGGTCGCGCGCCCAGAGAATGCCGGCAAGCGCGAAGGGGACGATGAAGTAGGACGTGTAGACGAGCGTGAAGGCGACGTTCCAGCCACTGAGCGCGGCGGGGTCGTAGAGGTGCGCCTGCAGCCATTCGGTCGGCGTCCGACCGAGGAAGAGGAAGCGATCGAAGTCGATCATCGCGTGCACGTGGGTGCCGATCCCCAGCGAGTCGGCGGCGCCGCGGGTGTAGTCGTAGGCGCAGAGCACGGCGGCGATCGGCAGCCAGTCGAGCAGGAGCAGGCGGATCTGCCGCCAGCTTCGCCCCAGCGAGGCGCAGGCCAGGGCGCCGCAGATCCAGAGGATCACCAGCTCGCGCTGGACCGGGATCCCGTAGCTGGCGCTCCAGAGGGCCAGGGCGGCGAAGTAGAGGGCAAGCGCGAACCGGCGCACCGGCGCCCAGCGGGGAAGGCGCGCTCCGGCGGCCCGCTCGGCCGCCGCCGGCGTCAGCTCGGTCGTGCTCAAGGGCCTAATGTACGGCGCGCAGCTCGAACCGGTTGCCGCTCGGGTCGGCGACGATGACGCCTTCCTCGCTCGGTTCCTCCTCGATCCCCGCTGCCCGCAGGCGCGAGCGGATCGCCTCGAGGCGGGGACGGTCGCGGGCGATCAGCGTGAGGTGGCGCAGGCCGGCGGTCCCGGGCGGAGGCGGCGGCGCCCCCTCGCCCTGCCAGACGTTCAGCGCCAGGCGGTGGGGGAAGCGACCGCCGGCGCTCAGGTCGGCCATCCCCAGAAGCAGGAACATGTGCTCCTCGAAGCCGATCAGGTCGCGGTAGAAGCGCCAGGCCGCCTGCAGGTCGGCGACGTGGAGGTGGACGTGGCCGACCCTGGTCGCCGCGGGCAGCGGATGGTCGATCTCTCGATCGCCCAACCGGCTCAGGACAGCTTCGACGTCGAGCGGCTCAACCGGCCGCCGCGGCCGGCCCTGGCGGTCGAAGATCGCCACGTTGCCGCCCCGCGACTCGGTCGAGGAGACCCGCTCGACCGTCTCCAGCGTCAGCTCGAGGCCGATCCCGTCGGGGTCGTCGAGGTAGATGGCCTTGGCGATCGGCTTCGTCGCTGCCGCATCCATCCCTCCCAGAGTAGTCCCGGAAACCGCGCGGCGGACCGGAAAGGGGACTCAACCTGTCGAGCCCCCGAGCCGTATGACGGTCCATCGATGCGAGCTCTCGCCAAATTCATCGGCCTCGGTAACGGCAAGCTGCCGGCGGCCGTGCGCCGCCGGCTCGAGGCGGAGGGCCTGGTGCTGGTCGAAGAGGACCTGCCGGGGAGCCTCCGCTACCAGGAGTTCGGGATGCCGGGCCGCCGCTTCAACGGCAAGATCACCGGCGAGCGAATCGGCTTCGGGATCAGCGAGCGGCGCGTCGTCGCCTACTGCCGCTCCGGCCGCGCCAATTTGATCGACAGCCCCTTCAGCAATCCCTACTGGGAGATCGTCGAGGTGATGCCCGACCAGGAAGGACTCGAACTGCTCGTCGACTACGACCGCGCCAGGGCGCCGGCCGCCTCGGGCCAGATCCGCATCCGGATGCGCACCTCGAGCGCCCGCCGGATCTCGAACGAGCTGCAGACCCGGCTCTCGCGCTGAGTGATCCGCGCGGCGGCGCGGCGGCGATGCCGGGCCACAGCCCGGCATCGCGCCCACGAATCAGCCGGTGATCGTGTGAACCACCGGGTAGTAACCGCTGGCGTGACCCTGAACCTTCGGGTGGTAGCTTTCGCTCGTCGGGTTCGAGAGCCCGTTGATCCACTCGGTCGAGGAGCCGCTGCCGCCGTCGCAGACGGCGTGACCGATGAACGGCGGGATCACGTTGCCGAGGTGGAAGTTCGACCCCGCGCGAGACGCCGCGGCGCCGATCACGTTCTTCAGCATGTCGGCCGTTTCGTTCAGCCGCGTCTCCTCGCTCGGGCTGAACCAGGTGAAGGCGTTGCAGTCTTCGCCGTTGAACAGGCGCGGGTAGTCGAGCACGACGACCTGCGCGCTCGGCGACTTTTCCTTGATCTTGTTGTTGACCAGGTCGAGCCGCCCCGGCAGGGTGTTCTGGATGTAGGCCTGGGCGGTGTTGATCACGCCGTTGCAGTCCGAGGCCCAGGACGGCAGCGCGCATTCGGTGATCACTTCCGAGAATCCGGCGTCGTTACCGCCGATCGTGTAAGTGACCCAGTTGGTGTCCGAGGTCAGGCTCGCCGCCTGGGTGTTGAGGATGTCCCCCGTCTTGGCGCCGGCGCAGGCCGCGTCGACGAAGGTCCAGGTCGGGTGCGCTTCGTGCAGCAGGTACGGATACGCGTAGACCGATCGCTGGCAGGTCGATTCGTAGAACGTGCGCGTGCCCGTGCCCGAGGAGTACGAGTCCCCGAGCGCGACGTACTTCGTCGCCCAAGCTTGCCCGGCGAACACCCCGCAGAACGCGGCGACGCAGAGCAACGTGGCAATGCGACTCCACTTCATAGCCCTCTCCTTCCAAGGTCACCGGGCCCTTCTCCCGGTGGTTCGGGCCACGCTAACCCCACCCGCGCGATCAGTCAATCTTTTTTGTGTATCTACAAACCGGCGAGTTCAGGCGTTGGGCCGTGAGGAAGGCGTGTAGGTGACGCCTTCGAGCGGTTCCAACCCCATCACGGTCCCCGGCCGGCTCAGCAGCGCCGGTTTGACCACCCATTTGACGACCGGGACGCCGGCCGGAACCGCGAAGGTGAGGTAGCGCGTCGTGCTCTGTCCCGGAGCGATCCCCTTCTCCTCGCCCGAGGCCCAGTCCGGCAGGCGGCCGAACACCCCGCCGCGCTGGGTGATGTCGCGCGGGTTGAGCGGCGCGAACTGGTATCCGGAGGCGTCGTAGGCGAAACCCTCCACTTCGCCGCGGAACGGAGCCTTGCCGAGGTTCGTCAGCATGACCGGCAGGTTGACGTAGCGGACCCGCCGCGGTCTTCCCGGGTGGCCAAAGTCGTTGCCGAAGCGGAAGACCCCGGTGGTCTCGCCCTCGCGGTCGGTTCCGGGATCGATCGGGTTCTCGGCGACGATCCTGACCGAGGCCGCCGGTGGGATGCCGGGAACGCTGTTGAAGGTCGCGGGCTGGCCCAGCGTCTTGGGCCCGGTGGTTTCGGGGTGTTCGCGCGCCGCCGGCGAGAGGGCGCCGCCGTGGGTGAACGGCGAGGCCTCGTCGTCGAGCAGCCACTCGCCGTCGCGCTTGATCAGCGCCTCGGTCGCGGTGATCCCTCCGGCGTGGACTTCGGCCGCCGCCACGTCGCCGTCGATCCTCACGTTGTCGACGAACACCGCCCGCTGAACCGCCGTCATCGCCGAGCGCGCCTGCTGGCGTTCGCGGCAGGCGGCCAGCGCCGCTCCTCCACTCCCGCCGTAGACCCGGGAGCGGTATTTGTCGGTGGTCGAGGCGGCGCACTGGCGCGCGGCCGGATGTTCGTAGTAGTCGCGCAGGACGGCGCCGATCCGGTCGCTGTCCGAGCCCCCGCCGCAACCGGACAGCACCACCCCGCCGAGCAGGGAGGCCAGCACAAAAGCGATCGGGATGTTCGTCGGTTTCATCGGGCCGAATGCTTCGAGGTCCCCACCCGGACTTCTCGGGCGCCGTTACTACGTCGCCGGAATCTTTCCGGTTCAGCCCGAACGGACCTCCACCCTCGGTCAATCGGTAGGAGAATCCGGGAGGAGCCGGCCCGCGGCGTCGCCGCTCCCCTCTACGCGGCCGGGGGCTGGTCGATCCGCACCAGGTTCCCCGACGGGTCGCGCACGGCGAGGTCGCGGGTCCCCCACGGCTGGTCGGTCGGCTCCTGGACGATCTCGGCCTGCGCGGCGCGCAGCTGCTCGAAGGTCGCGTCGAGATCGTCGGTGTGGAAGTGGACGCCGTTGAGGGCGCCCTTGGCGAGGAGGCCGGCCAGCGCGTCCTGGTCGGCGGGGCTGCCGTTCAGGTAGTTGGTGAGGACGATCGCGACTCCGGGCTGGGAGGCGGCGCCGACGGTGATCCAGCGGAAGTCTCCTTTGGCGACGTCGTTGCGCTGCTCGAGGCCGAGCGCGTCGCGGTAGAAGGCCAGCGCGAGGTCGGGGTCATGGACGAGGACGAAGCATTGGGAAAGAGTGAGGTTCATGCCTCCAAACTAGGCAGCCAGTGCCGCGGACGCTTCTCCGATCCTGCTCGATCGCCGACTCGGGCGGGTCAGATCCTTGGCGATGCAGCCCGGCACGCCGGCGAGCGAACCGTGGTCGCGGCCCCGGTAGGCGGTCGGCGTCTCGCCGACCAGCTCGCTGAAGCGGGCGCTGAACGAGCCGAGCGAAATGCAGCCGACGGCCAGGCAGACCTCGGTGACCGAGAGCTCGCCGCGGCGCAGCAGCGCCTTCGCCCGCTCGATTCGCCGCGTCATCAGGTAGGCGTAGGGCGTCTCCCCGTAGGCCTCCCGGAACCGGCGCGAGAAGTGCGCCGGCGACATCAGGGCGGCGCGGGCCAGCGCGGCGACGTCGAGCGGCCGCGCGTACTCGCGGTCGATCAGATCGCGGGCGCGGCGCAGGTGCGCGAGGTTGGCGAGCTCCTCGGGTGCCACCCCGCGAGGGTAGCGCGGCCCCTGACAGACGGACGGACGGCCGGCCGGAGGCGGGGCTCGAGGAAGCCGCATGGAGCCCATGCTCACCTCCTGCCGCCGTAGGATTGCGCTGTGCCGTTCACGCTCAGGAACCTCAAGGAGGACCTGGAGGACGTCGGGTCCAATTTCGACGGCGCGCCGGACCTCGAGTTCCGCCTGGCGACCCAGGCGCTCGAGCTCGAGCAATCCGGCCTCGGCTACCAGCGCCTCCCGCCCGGCTATCGCTTCCCCTACGGCCACACGCACAAGAAGCAGGAGGAGGTCTACGTGGTCCTGCGCGGGAGCGGGCGGATGAAGCTCGACGACGAGACCGTCGAGCTGACGAAATGGGACGCGGTGCGCGTCGCGCCCGGCACCTGGCGAGGCTACGAGGCCGGGCCGGAGGGCCTCGAGATCCTCGTCATCGGCGCGCCCAATCTCGGCGAGAACCCGCGCGACGACGTCGAAGGCCGGCGCGACTGGTGGACTGGCTAGCGGCCTGACGTGCTGAGGATGAAGAAACGCCGCGACTACGGGCCGCTGCCACCGGGGCCACGCGCCCCCGCGGCGGTCAACATGGCCCGCCTCATCCAACGACCGATCGAGTCGCTGGTCGGCTGGCGCGAGCGCTACGGGGACATCTACACGGTGCCCCTGCTCGTCTTCGGCGTCGGCTGCTACGTCTCCGACCCCGACGCGATCCGCGAGATGCTCACCGGGGACCAGTCCGATCTGCTGGCCGGCGAGGCGAACGAGCCGCTCTCACCTGTGGTCGGAAGGAGGTCACTTCTCACCCTCGACGGGCGTGAGCACCTGCGCCACCGCAAGCTCCTGTTGCCGCCCTTCCAGGGCTCCGCGGTCCACGGCTTCCGCGAGACGATCCGCGAGGTTGCCCAGGTCGAGGTCGGGGGGTGGCGCGACGGCCAGGAGCTGGTGATGCGCGACCGGATGCGCGCGTTGACGTTCGAGGTGATCGTCCGCGCCGTCTTCGGGGTCACCGAGGGCGAGCGGATCGAGCGGTTGCGCGGGGCCCTTGTCTCCCTGATCGAAATGCAGATGGTGTTCGCCCTGCCGAATAGCCTGCGGCGCGACCTCGGTCGGTTCAGTCCCTGGGGGCAGTTCCAGCGCCGGCTGAAGGTCGCCGACGCCCTGATCTACGAGGAGATCTCGCGGCGCCGCGCCCAGCCCGACCTCGAGGACCGCAGCGACGTGCTTTCCCTCTTGCTCCGGGCGCGGGACGAGGACGGTGAGCCGATGAGCGACCTGGAGCTGCGTGACGAGCTGATCACGATGCTCTTGGCGGGTCACGAGACCACCGCCACCGGCCTCGCATTCGCCTTCGATCTTCTGCCCCGCAACCCGACGGTGCTCTCCCGCCTGCGCGACGAGCTGGCCGGCGAGGACGACACCTACCTCGACGCGGTCGTCGCCGAGACGCTGCGGCTGCGACCGGTGATCGACGCGAACGAGCGGACCCTGACCAAGCCGCGCACCATCTGCGGCTGGGATCTTCCGCCGGGCATCCGCGTCTATCCGGCGATCGCGGTGGTCCAGCTGCGCGAGGACCTCTATCCGGAGCCCTACGAGTTCCGGCCCGAGCGCTTCGTCGAGGAAGAGGCCCCTTCCTACGCCTGGCTTCCCTTCGGCGGCGGCATTCGCCGCTGCATCGGCGCGGCGCTCGCGCAGGCCGAGATGGCGGAGGTGATCCGCACCGTCGTCTCGCGCCTCGAGCTGGAGCCGGTGCGCCCCGATCCCGAACCGGTGGTGATGCGCGGGGTGACGCTCGTCCCGCGGCACGGCACCCCGGTTCGGGTGCGGAGAGGCCTCCGAGATCCATCGCGCCGAGGGGCCGGCGACGGTGGGGTCTCCTCGGTCCCCCGTCAGTAGGTGAAGGTCATCGCCCCCTCGCCGGCGAACTCCATCAGCGGCGTCGCCCCCTGCAGCTCGGCGTTCTCGACCAGCTCGGCCTCGTCAAGCTCGCGCTCGCCGAAACAAATCGGGCAGACGTAGAAGCGGCCGCCTTTCTCGATGAACTGAGCGTGCACCCGCTCGATCGGCGGCTCCATGCCGACGCGGATTCGATCGGCGTAGCCCCGCAGCGCCAGGCGAACGCCCTCGGCCGTCAGCCACATCAGCACGTCCTTGCCCTTGTCGAGCGCCGCGCCCGCCGTCAGGTAGGCGACCACAACCCGATCCGGGTCCTCCTCGCCGTGGGTGCAACCGACGATCACTCGATCTCCATCTGCCATCGAACATCCCCTTCCTGTTTTCGCCCTGAACTCTCCCGCTCAGGCTGAGGTCGTCCCGCCGCCGATGAACGGAGCGCGGGTGCGGCGGTTTTGTGACATGCCGCAAGGCGCTCGATCATCGTTCCTCCCTCCGCTGCGGGTCTGCGGTGCTTGCCAGGTGCCATTCGGGCCAGCCGCCCTGCAGGCGCCGGGCGATGCGGCCGGCGGCGCTGAGCCGGCGAACCGCCTCGTGCGCGTAGGCGCAGAACGGGCCGCGGCAGTAGGCGACGATCTCCTGGTCGGGCGGAAGCTCCGCCAGGCGGCGTTCCAGCTCCTCGAGCGGGATCGAGCGCGCGCCCTCGATGTGGCCGGCCGCGAACTCCTCCTCGGGCCGCACGTCGACCACGACGACGTCGCCCTCTCTCAGCCGCTCCAGCAGCTCGGCCCGGCCGATCGTCTCGACCTCCTCCCCGAGGTACTCGCGCGCGGCCCTCTCGACCTCGCCCAGGTGTGCGACCGAGGCGTCGCGCAGGGAGAGCCACAGGCCCAGCGCGTCCTCTCCGGCGAAGGCGTAGACGACCCGCGTGCCTTCCCGGGTCCGCGTCAGCAACCCGGCCGCGTGCAGCGCCCGCAGGTGCTGGGAGGTGTTGGCGGTCGACTGCTCGCTGGCGCGGGCCAGCTCCTCGACGCTGCGCGGCGCCTGCGCCAAGAGGTCGAGCAGCTCCAGCCGCCGGGGACTGGAGAACGCCTTGCCCATCATCGCGATCGCCTCGAACAGCGCGTGCTTGGCTTGTCTGGAGCCCATAATTTGTTATTCAATAGAACTATTGATAAGTTGTCAAGACCAAGCAGCCAATCCCACCTTTCTGGAGGCCCGATGTTCTTCCGCCAGCTCCTCAACGACGAAACGGCCTGCGCCTCCTACCTGCTGGGCTGCAAGAGCAGGGGCGCGCTGGCGGTCGTCGACCCGCACGCCGATCTGGTCGACACCTATGTCGAGCTCGCCGAGGCTCAGGGTGCGCGGATCGCCGCGGTGCTGGACACCCACGTGCAGGCCGACCACCTCTCGGGCATGGCCGCGCTGGTCGAGCGGGTCGGGGCGACCCCGTACCTGCCGGCCGGAGCCGGGGTCGAGTTCGAGCACGAGGCGCTCGCCGACGGCGACGTCGTCCGGGTCGGCAACACCGAGATCGAGGCGATCTCGACGCCGGGTCACGCCGCCGCCCACCACGCCTACCTCGTCACCGATCGCGCTCGCGTCGACGATCCCTGGATGGTGTTGACGGGCGACGCGCTGCTGGTCGGCGACGCCGGCCGCCCGGACCTGCACGCCGACGGCGAGTGCACGGTCGAGGAGATGGCGCGCACGCTCTACCGCTCCCTGACCGAGCGGCTGCTCACCCTGCCCGATCACCTGCTCCTCTACCCGGCCCACTACGCGGGGTCGGTGTGCGGCCGAGCTCTCTCGGGCAACCCCGCCTCGACGATCGGCTTCGAGCGGCGCCACAACGCGGCGCTGCGGTTCGCCTCCGAGGAGGAGTTCGTCGCGGCGCTGACCGAGGACGTCCCGCCCGCGCCCGAGCAGCAGGCCGAGATCCTCGCCGCGAATCGCTCCGGTCGCCCGCGGGTCGGTAGCTGAGGCCGGCGCCGATGCCGGCGAGGCGGGTGCGGCTCGGGCTGCGCGAGAACCTCGCGCAGTTCTCGTTGCTGGTCGCGATCAACGCCTTCGTCGGCGCGATGGTCGGCCTGGAGCGCTCGACGCTGCCGCTGATCGGGCGCGACAGCTTCGACATCGGTTCCAGCGCCGCGGTCCTCTCCTTCATCGTCGCCTTCGGCCTGGTCAAGGCGCTGACCAACCTCGGCGCCGGGGCGCTGGCCGACCGGCTCGGGCGGCGGCGGTTGCTGATCGCCGGCTGGGCGGTCGCCCTGCCGATCCCCGTGCTGATCGCGGTCGCCCCCAGCTGGGGCTGGATCGTCGCCGCCAACGTGCTGCTCGGCGTCAACCAGGGTCTCGCCTGGTCGATGACGGTGGTGATGAAGATCGACCTCGTCGGCCCTCGGCGCCGCGGCCTGGCGCTGGGGTTGAACGAGGCCGCGGGTTACGGCGGGCTCGCCCTCGCCGCCGGCCTCAGCGGCTTGCTCGCCTCGGAGTTCGCCGCGCGCGACGTGATCGTCGTGGCCGGGGCGGCGATCGCGGTGACCGCCTTCCTGCTCTCGTTGCTCTTCGCCCGCGACACCGGCGAGCACGTGGCCCTCGAGCAGGCACGCCACCACGCCGGTTCGGATTGCTCGCCGCCCCCGCTGAGGGCGGCATTCCGCCAGGCGACCTACAGCGTGCCGGCGCTGCGCTCCTGCTCGCAGGCGGGGCTGGTCAACAACCTCAACGACGGCCTTGCCTGGGGGCTCGTGCCGCTCTTCCTCGCCGCCCACGGAGTCGGGGTCGCGGCGATCGGCCTGGTCGCAGCGGTGTATCCGGGGGTCTGGAGCGTCGCGCAGATCGCGACCGGCGCCTGGTCGGACACGGTCGGGCGCAAGCCGCTGATCGTCGCGGGGATGCTGGTCCAGGCTGCGGCGCTCGGGTTGCTGGCGCTGAGCGGCGAAGAGGTTGCGGTGGCGGTGGCCGCAGCGGCGCTGCTGGGCCTCGGCACGGCGCTGGTCTACCCGACGCTGATCGCCGCGATCTCCGATGCGGTCTCGCCCGTCGCTCGCGCGCCCGTGGTCGGCGTCTACCGCTTCTGGCGCGACATGGGCTACGCGGTCGGCGCCCTGATCGCCGGCGGCACCGCCGACGCACTCGGCTACGGCGGCGCGATCGCCCTGGTGGCGGGGCTCACCGCCGCCTCGGGAGTATGGGTCGTCTTCGACATGCCGACTCGCCCATGAGCAGCGCTCCCTTCCCTTGGTGGATTCCAATCCGTGTTGAGGTGGCAACGGGGCTGCGTTTCGGCGCGCAACGGGACGATCGCATTCCGCAACGCAGCTGGCTCGAGCACGGCACGGTCCCTGATCGCGAAGGGGTGTCGGGCCGCCGGGCCGCGCTGGCGCTCCGCCCGCCTGGCTTCGTCCTCCCCCTCCTCGCGCGCGGCCTCGACACAGGGGGAGGGGACAGAAGGTTCGATGGAAAGCGTCAACGTACCGGGC
This sequence comes from Solirubrobacterales bacterium, assembly GCA_036257815.1. Classification (GTDB taxonomy): domain Bacteria; phylum Actinomycetota; class Thermoleophilia; order Solirubrobacterales; family 70-9; genus VAYN01. Next base: position 3,568 of record DATAEW010000044.1, on the reverse strand, counting down.
ACCGCCGATCGGCGACTTTCCGCGCTCGCCGAGATCTCAAGAGAAATGGCGCGGCTTCCCCGTGCATTGGATCTTCGCGAACCCCTCCTCTGGGGTTGAACCGCGCGCATGGAGGAGGAGAACCCGACGTACGGAGCTGCACCTCCGACGCCAGCAGGCCCCTGGGCCCGATCGCTCGCGGTGGTGAGGAGATCGTCAGCGCTCGGCTGTCGGCCTCGCGAGGGCTGCCGATAGCCCGCGCCGACGCCGGCCTTCTGGACGAGGGCACCGGTCTCAGGATCGCGGGTCGAAGACGAGGATCGATCCCAGGAAGCCGGCGACGTAGGCATCGGTCCGGCTGGACGGGGGCCTAACCGCCCGCGAGGTCGTTCGCGGCGCCCAGCGGGTCGCTCGACATTAGCTCGGCGCCGACCGCGTCGGCCAGGCCCTCCTGTGCACCTGACCCTCCCAGCAACAGCCGGGTGTCCTTGCCGAGCCGCCTCAAACGCTCACGATGCTGCTCCAGCTTTTCCGGAGTCAGGGCGACGAGGACCACCGCGGCAGGAGACAGGTCGGCCGCGGCAGCGATCAGCGTGTCGATAGGCGTGTCGGCACCGAGGTAGGTGATCCGCCACCCGAACTGGCGCAGCGCCAGGCCGAAGATGAGCAGCCCGAGCTCGTGCCGCTCCTCCGGTGCGCATGCGAGCAGCGCCCGCGGCCCCGCCCCCCGATCCCAGCCGCGCGCGAAAGCAAGCAGGCGACCGCGAAGGACGACGGTGGCGAAGTGCTCCTGCGCAACGGAGACCTCACCTCGCTCCCAGCGCTCGCCGAGCTCGCGCAGGTAGGGGAGTATCACCTCCCTCGCGATGGTCTCGAAGCTGAAGCTCGCCGTGAGCGTGTCGAGGGCTGCCTGAGTGCCGGCGTCGTCGAACCGCTCGACGGCCGCGCGCAGCTCGGTGCCCATCGCGGACAGCTCGGAAGTCGCCACCGGCCCGACGGATCGGTCCTCATCGAGCACGAGGCGTGCCGCTTCGCCCGCCGGAACCCCGGACCGGAGGTGTCTCACCATCGCGCGCACGCGCTCCTCGTCGGCGGACGAATACAGGCGGTAGCCGCCCTGCGAGCGACCCGGTCGCAGCAAGTCGTAGCGCCTCTCCCAGGCGCGGAGCAAATCCGCGCTCACGCCGCTTTTCGCGGATAGCTCTCCGATGCGCAGGCGTCGTTCCACGGACGGGAATATAGGCCAACCTTGGACACAGATTCAACCAACCCTTGACAGATCCTCCTCAATCGCGCTAGCCTGAGACCAAGGTTTGTCCAATGTTCGTCAAAGGATGGAGATATCCGATGAAGAGGTTCACGAGTTCCCGCAGGTTCCTTGCCACTCTCGCTGTGACGGTTCTCGGCGTGTCGTCAATCGGCGGCACCGCGCTGGCCCGGAACGGCGGCAGCTCCGCTTCCGCCAAGGCCAACATCGTCGAGACGGCGGTCGCCGCGGGCAAGTTCGACACCCTTGTCTCCCTGGTGGAAGAGGCCGGCCTGGCCGAAACGCTCGCCACCGGCGGCAACTTCACCGTCTTCGCGCCCACCGACGCGGCCTTCGCAAAAGTCCCCAGAAAGACGCTCGCCGCTCTCAAGGCGGACCCCGCCAAGCTGAAAGCGGTGCTGCTCTACCACGTGGTCAAAGGGGAGCTGCGCGCCAACCGGGTCATGAAGCGAAGCTCGATCGAGACGCTGAACGGAGCTTCGGTGACCGTCAAGGTCACCCCGGGCGTCGTGAAGATCAACAACGCAAGGGTTGTCAAGGCCAATGTCGAGGCGTCCAACGGCGTCATCCACGCCATCAACCGAGTGCTGATCCCATAACACCAAGCGATGGCGCCCGTCTCGCCTGAACAGATGTCGCGTCGGCGCGGGCCGCATGGTCCGCGCCGACGTCGTCTTAGAGCAACCGTGCCTGCGGGCTCGGCCAGAGGTCGAGCACCGACGGGCGGCTGATCGGCCGTTCGCTAGAACGCCTATCTGCGCCTTCGAGGCGCCGGCCGGCAGAACGGCTTCCGCGATCGACCGCAGAGACTCGCCTGCTTCGGCCACGGACGGCGAACCGAGGCCCCGGCTGACCGTAAGCCTGTGGACCAGGCTTTCCAGTGCGGTCGCAGGTGTAAGACGAGGGGCGGGATTCGAACCTGCGACCTTCGGGTTATGAGAAAGGTCCCATAGCCCCGCTGGACTACTTGGGGCACAGTCTAGCGCGGTTTTCGGCCGATCGAGCTACGTGGAGATCGGCTGGAATCTGTGGGGCACCTTGCCCCATTTCTTGCCCCAGCCTCCCGTTAAGCAATTGCACCCGCTGGGGCTGCTTGGCGATCGGCCCGCAGCAGCTCTTGGAGCTCATCGAAGTTCGTCGCACCTCGGGCATCTTGATCTCAATGACCTCGCCGTCCGGCCCGAACATCGTCCGGTCGGAATTGCCCCCCAGACAGCCCTCAACGATGACGATGCAGCTAGGGCACGCGGCTGTTCCCCGACACCGGCCCGGACGCAGCGCTCGACCTGCTGGAATCACGGTCCACCCCAAAACCTGCGATCCGCTGAGTCGCGTTTAAGGCTGCTATCGAGTCGCTGGAAGCCCGAGGGCGCCCAGCCGCACTTGGCGTCGCACACCGCTCGACTTATCTGAGTCGCCCTTGGCGAATCGTCCGGAAAGTCGGGCTCGCTCCCGCCATCGACGTGTTCTTACCCTGCGGTGAGACCGCCTGCGGCAACGCAGTGGCTCCGGGGGCGCGGCTCCCCCCCGGCGCCGAGCCCTGGACCAGACCAACAGCCACGATTACCATAAGAACTACCACCAGACCAGCTAAGGCAACTCGAGCGACCCTCAGGAAGCGCATTTAGCCACCCCGAGTAACTCTCTCTCTATTCGTGACACGGTTCACCAGTGGTCGCCTTACAGAGCTTCTCCTCCATCGCGACTTCCATCCGACCCGCTTCATTCCACTGTGCAGCCGTATGGAATCGTGCGGGTCTGTGCCATTTATGATTCTTCCCTCGAATTAGCAAATCATCGGTGTAGACAAACCCTCCCGGTGGGTAGCCATAAGCTTCTTCGGTCCCAGCTTTCGGCACCGGAACGCCGTCTGGGTTCTTGCCAAGCGACACACCGAAATTAAGATAAGAATGGCGCCCAATTGCCTTACCCGCCAGTGCTCCACTTGCCTCATCCGGCAAGGGGACATGGCGGAACTCATAGCGATATGGAAGTTGAAGCAACAGCCCCTTGGCTTCTTTCGTGCTGAGGATGTACGTAGACGAGCCATCTCCAATCGCCGAACCTCCGCAGCCAACCGCGACAAGCGCGACAGCACCCAACATACTTAGACGGAGCGGAAGCTGGCGAAGCTTCATTTCTATTTATCCCTGGAACATGCCATTTGACGTGTACAGGTTATCGGGATCACGCAGCTTATTGCGCCATCCGGCGATCGTGTGTTTCACGGCAAGCGGCACGCGGTTCCATTCATGGCCGTGATCAGCTTCGATTCGTTCCTTGACACGTGCCCAAGGTTTATGTGGATAATTGGATCCCGAC
>DATAEW010000012.1:0-12983 GCA_036257815.1 Solirubrobacterales bacterium | reverse complement strand
CGCAGGCCCAGCGGAAGGCGGCGACCTTGCGCTTGCCCGACTCCCTGGCGACAGGGGCCATGCCGGCATCGGCCGCGAGCGACTCGCGGGTCGGATAGCGGGAGCGATCGTCGCCGATCTCAGCGACCAGGCGAGCCGCCGTCACCACAGACTTGGGGTCCTTGAACAGCGGCAGGAAGACCTCGCTGTCGGGGTGGGCGCGCACCGCCCCGGCGATCTGCGAGGCGAGCTCGGCTATCTGGGCGACGATCGGCTTGAGCGCGGCGACCAGGCCGAGCACCGCGCCGCGCCGAGCCTCGGACTCGAGCACGCCTGCCCGACCCTCGGGCGCCGAGCGCAAGCGATCCAGCAGCTCGGTGGCGGGGCGGCGGCCCGAGTAGCGATGGCGGGCGAGGAAGCCTTCCAGCCGCTTGACCCCGAGTCCCCGCGCGTCGGCCGGCGAGGGGTAGCGCTCCAGGAAGGCAAGCGCGATCCGGGAGTCGACGTCGGCGAAGATCTCCGCCGCCCCGGGCCAGAAGGCCTGCAGCTGGGCGCGCAGCTCATTGGCGAGCCTGACCCTGGCGGTGACCAGGTCCTCGCGGGTCCGGGTCAGCGCCTTGAGCGCCCTGGTCTCGTCGCTGTCGGGGCGAAGCGAGCGCAGCCGGTGGGAGTCGGTGCGCGCCAACTCGGCCAGGCAGAAGGCGTCGAAGCCGTCGGACTTGCCACCCGCGGCCTCGTAGCGAGGCCGGGTCGCCTTCAGCGCGTTGGGGTGGACCGGCAAGACGGTGAAGCCGGCCTCCAGCAGGCGGTCGACCAGGAGCCCGTCGGGACGCTCGATCGCCACCCGCTCAACGCCGAGGGAGCGCATCCGGGCGATCAGCGCCCTGATCCCGCCCTCTTCGTGGGAGAAGAGCTCCCCCGCCAGCTTCCCGCCCGCCGCGTCGACCACGCAGAGCGCGTGCTCCTCGCTGGCCCAGTCGATCCCCGCCGACGCTTCCTCCATCGCATTCCCCCTCGTCTCGCTTTTGCTGGCGCCGGCCGGGAGGTACCGTTGCGGTTGCTCATAGTGCGGCGCTCTGGGGCGCCACTCCTTGTGGCCGCTTCAGGTGCCTCCGACCGCCGGGAGGCGCTGGTCTCAAGCGGGCCTTCTGCGAGGCAAGCGACGAGGGCGCTCTCCCGACGGCGGTCGGCTTCTCTCTGCGTTCCCCCAGGACCTTCGACGGCCTCGCTGCGCTCGGCCTCTCAATCTCGGAAGAACAGAGGGGAGGTTCTCCTATGAGCCCGGTAGACGGCGCTGGATCGCTAAATCCGAACCTGCCGATCGACGAGGCGCTGACCGCAGGCCGCGTGCCGGGCCGCGCCGAGGAGCAGATCCCGGAGCTGCACGAGGTCGACTGCCCGCAGGAGCTGCGCGAGCGGATCGAAACGCTGATGTCCCGCTACCCGGACCGCAGGTCGGCCTCGATCCCCGCCCTCTGGGCGGTGCAGGAGCGCTACGGCTGGTGCACGCCGCAGGGGATCCGCCAGGCGGCGGCGGTGATGCGGGTGACGCCGGCCTACCTGGAGTCGGTGGCGAGCTTCTACGACCTCCTGCACACCGAGCCGGTCGGCTCGCACCGGATCGAGGTCTGCACCAACATCAGCTGCTGGATGCGCGGCGGCGACCAGCTCCTCGACGCGTTCCGAGCCGCCGCCGAGGGTGACGATGAGAACTTCTTCGTCACCGGCTTCGAGTGCCTCGGCGCCTGCGACATCGCCCCGATGGCCTCGATCGACCAGCGCTTCTACGGGCCGCTGGAGCTGGCCGAGGCGGCGACGGCGGTCGAGCAGCTGCGGGCCGGGGCGGAGGTCCTGCCGGAGAAGGCGCTCGCCAAGCGTCCGCTGGCCGCCGACCTTCCGGGCGGCCGGCCCGCGGGAACCGAGCGTTCCCAGGGTTTTGGCCCCCCTGGGGGCCAAGCCCCTGGGAACGGGGGAGGTGGATCCGATGGCTGACCCGCGCGAGACCCGGGTGTTGCTCGAGCACGCCGAGGACGCCAACCTGCGCACGCTCGACGGCTACCGAGGCTACGGTGGCTACCGCACGCTGGAGAAGGCCTACCGCGAGATGGAGCAGGACGAGGTCCTCCAGGAGCTCGAAGACTCCGGCCTGCGCGGCCGCGGCGGCGCCGGCTTCTCGATGGGCAAAAAGGCCTCCTTCCTGCCGCGCGGCGATATGCCGAAGTACCTCTGCTGCAACGCCGACGAGTCCGAGCCGGGGGCATTCAAGGACCGGGAGCTGATGCAGCGCAACCCCCACCAGTTGATCGAGGGGATCGCGATCGCCGCCCTTGCCGCCGACGCCGACCACGCCTTCATCTTCATCCGCGGCGAGTACGACGAGCAGGCGAACATCCTCGACGCCGCCGTCGCCGAGGCCTACGAGGCCGGCTACCTGGGCACGAACATCCTTGGCAGCCACCGCGACCTCGAGCTGGTCGTCCACCGCGGCGCCGGCGCCTACATCTGCGGCGAGGAGACGGCGCTGCTCGACGCGCTGGAAGGCAAGCGCGGCAACCCGCGCCTGAAGCCGCCGTTCCCGGCGGTGCAGGGCCTCTACGGCGGGCCGACGCTGATCAACAACGTGGAGACGCTCTCCAACGTCCCCCACATCGTCAAGCACGGCGCCGACTGGTTCCGCGGCTTCGGCACCGAGCAGTCGCCGGGGACCAAGGTGGTCTCGATCTCCGGCGGCGTGCGGCGGCCGGGCAACTACGAGATCTCGCTGGGGATGCCGCTGCGCGAGCTGATCTACGGCCTGGCCGGCGGTCCCGACCACGGCCACGAGGTGAAGGCGTTCTACCCCGGCGGCTCCTCCTCGCCGGTTCTCACCCCGGACGAGCTCGACCTTCCCTACAGCTTCGAGGCGATGGCCGAAGCGGGTTCGATGCTCGGCTCGGGCTCGATCATCGTCGCCGACGACCGGGTCTCGATTCCCCAGATGGCGCTGCGCACGGCGCGCTTCTACCACCACGAGTCCTGCGGCAAGTGCACCCCCTGCCGCGAGGGCACCAACTGGACGGTGAAGATGCTGGAGCGGGTGGTGCGCGGCGAGGCGACGCCGATGGACCTCGACATCATCGCCTCGGTCCAGCAGAACATCATGGGCCACTGCCTGTGCGTGCTCGGCGACTCGATGGCGATGCCGGTCGCCGCGATGGTGAGCAAATTCCGCCAGGAGTTCGAGCAGGCGATCGACAGCGCGATGCTCGATCCCCACCTCGTCGTGCAGGCGCCGCCCCAGACCCTCGGGGCGTCGGTATGAGCCCGCGCAAGGAGGTGACGATCGTCATCGACGGTCGCGAGGTCGCCGCGATCGAAGGCGAGATCCTGCACGACGCGGCCCGCAAGGGGGACGTCGAGATCCCGGTCTTCTGCTACGAACCGAAACTCGGCGACCCGGTCGGCGCCTGCCGGATGTGCCTGGTCGAGATCGAGGGGATCCCGAAACTGCAGACCTCCTGCTCGACGCCGGTCCGCGACGGGATGGTCGTCCACACCCGCACCGAGCAGGTGAAGGAGGCGCAGAGCGCGGTGGTCGAGTTCCTGCTCGTCAACCATCCGCTCGACTGCCCGGTCTGCGACAAGGGCGGCGAGTGCCCGCTGCAGGACATCTCCTATGGCTGGGGCCCTGGGAAAAGCCGGGTGATCGACGAAAAGCGCCACTTCCCCAAGCCGGCCGAACTCTCGCCGCTGGTGGCGATCGACCGCGAGCGCTGCATCCTCTGCTACCGCTGCGTGCGCTTCAGCCAGGAGATTTCCGAGGACGCCCAGCTGCAGCTCCTGGAGCGCGGCGACCGGACCTTCGTCGGCACCTTCGACGAGCGCCCCTATGTCGCCCCCTTCCACGGCAACATCACCGAGATCTGCCCGGTCGGGGCGCTGACCAACTACACCTACCGCTTCCGCGCCCGGCCCTGGGACATCGAGCAGGCGGGTTCTGTCTGCACCCTCTGCCCGAGCCAGTGCAACGTCAGCTTCACGATCCGCGACGAGCGGGTGAAACGGGTGCTGACCCGCGACAACGCCGAGGTCGACGACGGCTGGCTCTGCGACCGCGGCCGCTACGGCTTCGAGATGTTCGACGCGCCGGAGCGGATCGACGGGCCGCGGCTCAAGGGCGGCGCCGAGGCCGGGTGGGAGCAGGCGATCGAGGCCGCCGCCACGGGCCTGCGACAGGCGTCCGACCTTGACCGCCCTGGAGGGGGGTCGAGGTCGGATACGCCGAGCAGGGTCGCCGCGATCGTCGGCGACGCCTCCAACGAGGAGGCCTACCTTCTGCAGAGGATCCTCCGTGAGGCGCTCGGCTCGCCGCATGTCGACTCGCGTGCTTCGAGCGCCGCGGACCGCGACCTGCTCCTGCGGCTCGCCCAGCCGTCGCTCTCGGCCAAGGTGCGCGACATCGACGAGGCCGACGCGATCCTCGTCCTCGGCACCGATCCCCTGCACAGCTCGCCGATCCTCGACCTGCGGGTCCGCAAGGCGATCCGCCGCAACGGAGCCGGGCTGGTCGTCGCCACCGAGCGGCCGACCGCGCTCGACGGCGGCGCCGAGGCGGTCGTCCGCTACGCCCCGGCCGAGGCGGGCGTCTTCCTCTCGGAACTCGCGGCGGAGGGGGGAGCGGCATCGATTGCCGACACGCTGCGCGGAGCGGAGAAGATCGTGATCATCTGGGGCGAGCGGATCGGTCGGGAGCCGGGGGGTATCAGGGCGTTGCTCTCTCTCGCCGAAGCCCTTGACCTCGAAGACAAAGAGGGCTCGGGCCTGCTCGAAATCCCCGACTTCGCCAACGCCCGCGGCCTGCGCGAGGCGGGTTGCCTGCCGGACGCCGGGCCAGGCCTCGCCGAGGTGAGCGTCGGCAGGCCGACCGAGGAGATCCGCGCCGCCCTGGAGGCCGGCGAGCTCGACAGCCTGATCCTCTTCGGCGTCGACCCCCTGCGCGACTTCCCGGACACCAAGGCCTGGGAGGCAGCCCTGACCGCCGCCGACCACCTCGTCGTCTTCGCGATGCACGAGAACGCCACCACCGCCAAGGCTGACATCGTCTTCCCACTCGAGACCCACGCCGAGAAAGACGGAACCGTGACGCACCCCGACGGGCGGTTGCAGCGGGTCCGCCCCTCAGCCTCGCGCCCGGGCGACATCCGCTCGAACATCCAGGTGCTCTCTGAGCTCGCCTTGGCTCTCGGCCTGGATACCGGCATCAACTCCCAGCCCACGGCTTTCCAGGCTCTCACCGACGCGGTCCCCTTCTACAACGGCATCGACGACGAGATGATCGGCGGCCGCGGAATCCGCTGGCAGGACGGCCCCGGCGCGCCGAACATCCCCCAGCCCGCGAGCGACCAGAGCATGGGGGAGGGCGTCGGTACCCCCTCCGAACGTTTTGCGCGGGAGGAGGGGAGCACCCCCGAGGCGCCAGCCGGGAGCACGCCCCATCGACGAGGTGCGAGTGAGGAGGGGGCACCGACGCCCTCCCTCGCGCTCGGCACGTACCGCGATATGTGGGCCGGTCCCATTACCGAGCTGAACCCGCCGCTGAAGTTCCTCACGCCGCGGCAGCATCTGGAGCTGTCGGTGGCTGACGCCGAGCGCCTTGGCCTGAAGAGCGGCGAGAGGGTGCGGGTGAGCCAGAACGGCGCGAGCGTCGAGGCCAGCGTGCGGATCAAGGAGCGGGTGCCGGAGGGGGTGTGCTTCCTGGCCGAGGCGGTCCTTGACGGGAACGCGAACGCGTTGCTGAACGGGGGTCCGGTCGAGGTGCAAATCGAGAAGCTGACCGAGGCTCAGGCCTAGATGCTGCCCGCCGCCGAAATCGGGTTCGCCGAAGCGACCTGGGTGATGATCGTCAAGTCGGTCGTGATCTTCGCGCTGATCTTCGGCATCCTGCCGGTGCTGACCGTGGTCGAGCGCAAGCTGATCGGTCGCTTCCAGCACCGCTACGGGCCCAACCGGGTCGGTCCCTTCGGGATCCTGCAGCCGCTGGCCGACGTCGGCAAGCTGATCTCCAAGGAGTCGTTCCGCCCGGCGAACGCGATCCCGACCCTGTTCGTCCTCGGGCCGCTGCTGCCGGTCTTCTCCGGCGTCCTGGCGCTGGCGATCATCCCTTGGGGCGACGTCCAGGACGGCGTCGGCCTCTACGGAATCGACGTCCCGATCGGCATCCTCTACTTCTTTGCCGTCGGCTCGATCGCCTTCTACGGCCTGCTGCTCGGCGGCTGGTCCTCGGGCTCCAAATACAGCCTGCTCGGGGCGATGCGCTCGGCCGCCCAGCTGATCTCCTACGAGGTCTCGATGGGACTGGCGCTGCTGGGCGTGATCATGATGAGCGGCTCGCTCTCGCTGGTCTCCGTCGTCCACTCGCAGGGCGGGCTGTGGTTCGTGGTCCCGCAGTTCGTCGGTTTCATCGTCTTCATGCTCGCCGGCTTCGCCGAGACCAACCGCACCCCGTTCGATATGCCGGAGGCCGACGCCGAGCTGGTCCAGGGCTTCATGACGGAGTACGGGGGCATGCGCTTCGGCTCCTTCCTGCTGGTCGAATACATGGAGATCCTGGTCGTCTCCGGGATCGCCGCGGCGATGTTCCTCGGCGGCTGGATGGGCCCGGGCCCCGGCTGGTTGGACCCGATCTGGATGCTGGTCAAGATGCTCGCCTTGGTCCTGCTGTTCATCTGGGTGCGGGCGACGCTGCCGCGGCTGCGCTACGACCAGCTGATGAGCCTGGGCTGGAAGGTGCTCTTGCCGCTGGCGACCCTCAACGTGCTGGTGACCGCGGTCCTGGTGGTGACGACGTGAGTGTCGCGTTCCTCTCGCATAGCGCCAATTTCGCGCCACGGGGAGGCTGGCGATGAGCTTTGACCCCAAGACGGCGCCCTACCTCGACTCCGCCGACGTGGTCGAGGTCCAGCGCGGGCCCGAGCCGGGCGGCGTCGGCGGCGCCTACCGCGCCTTCGGCGAGACGCTGCGCGGCCTGAAGACGACGCTCTCGCGGCTGATCGAGGGACCGCTGACGATCGAGTACCCGGAGGAGAAGACCCCGGTCTACCCGCGCTTCCGCGGTCGGCACAAACTGCACCGCTTCGAGGACACTGGGCTGGAGAAATGCGTCGGCTGCTCGCTCTGCGCCGCCGCCTGTCCGGCCGACTGCATTCGCGTCGTCGCCGCCGAGAACGTCCCCGGCGAGCGCGTCTCGGCCGGCGAGCGCTACGCCGCGGTCTACGAGATCAACCTCTCGCGCTGCATCTTCTGCGGCTACTGCGAGATCGCCTGTCCCTTCGACGCGATCACGATGGGTCACGACTACGAGATGGCCGACTACAGCCGGCAAGACCTGATCTTCACCAAGGAGATGCTGCTGGCCGAGCCGATCGAGCGGACGCCGCTGAGGAGCGAGGGCGAATGAGCCGTGCGTTACTCCGGGTCTGGCCGGACCAGGACCGTGTCGGCGACGAGGGTGATCTCGTCCGCGGGCATGCCAACGCGGCCGGCGTGGTCGCCGATCGCCTCCGGGCTCGAGGCCTGGTAGATGCAGACCGTGCCAAGCCCCCCGTCCTCCTCGCTGACGACGTAGCTGCGGATCCAGCGGATGTCGTCCGACATCTCCTCGTCGCCTACCCGACGGGACTCCGCCGCCGCTGCCTGAAGCTCCTCCGGCGTCTTCCAGCCATTCCTTCGCCGAATCACGTAGGTATCCATCTCTCCTCCTCTGTAGGGGATGAGTCTCCGTCCACCAAACCACAGGGCATTCGCGGCGTCAACGCGACGGGGGGCCCGGCCTGATGGAAGTCACCATCTTCTTCATCGCCGCGATCGGCGCCCTCGCCGGGGCGGTCGGCGTCGTCGCCTCTCGCAACCCCTTCTACAGCGTGCTGGCGCTGATCGCCCACCTCTTCTCGCTCGCCGTCCTCTTCCTGCTCCTCACCGCGGCCTTCGTCGCCGCCGCCCAGGTGGTCGTCTACGCCGGCGCGGTGATGGTGCTGTACGTCTTCGTCGTCGCCTACGTCGGGGGCGGGGGGGAGTCGGCCTGGGACTCGATCCCCGGCCAGCGCTTCCTCGGCATGCTCCTCGCCAGTGTCGTCTTCGTCGAGCTCAGCGCGGCGATTCTCTCCTCGGCCCTGCGGGCCCTAGACACCCACGGTCCCGACGTCTCCTCGGGCTTCGGCAACCCCGCCGCGATCGGCCGCCTCCTGCTGGAGAAGTTCCTCCTCCCCTTCGAGGCCACCTCGATCCTGCTCCTGCTGGCGGCAGTGGGCGCAGTGGTCCTGGCGGCTAGGAAGCGGGACCAGCTTCCCTCGGGCGGCGACGGCTCTGGCGACCCGGCCACCAGCCTGCCGTCGGAGGACGGTGGTCTCGCGACCCGCGAGCGGGACGCCGGGGCACCCTCCGAACGTTTTGCGCGGGAGGAGCGACCACCTGCGGGCGCTAGCGGCACCACGCCTATCCGACGAGGTGCGAGCGAGGAGGGTGCACCGGTGGCCCGCTCCGTCTCGCGACCCGCGACCTCTTCAGGGGGGATCTGATGGACATCGCCTGGTACATAGTCCTCTCCGCCCTCCTCTTCTGCACCGGCGCCGCGGGCATCCTGATCCGCCGCAGCCCGATGGTCATCCTCCTCTGCCTCGAGCTGATGCTGAACGCCGCCAACCTGGCGCTGGTCGCCTTCAGCCGCATGGTCGGCAACCAGCAGGGTCAGGTCTTTGCCCTGGTGGTGATGGTGATCGCCGCCTGTGAGGTCGTGGTCGGGCTCGGGCTGATCGTCGCGATCTTCCGCCGTCGCCTGCCGCTCGACGTCGACGACCTGCGGGAGCTGCGCGGATGAGCGTCACCGCGTGGTGCTGGTTGGTCCTGCTCTTCCCGCTGCTCGGCTCGATCCTCGTCGCGCTCGGCTTCCGGGCGCTGCCGGCGAGGACCGCCGGGGCGATCGGCACGCTGGCGATCGGCCTCTCCTTCGCCTGCGGCGTCGCCGCCCTGCTCAACCTGCTCGGCGAGGGCACCGAGGCCCGCCACCATGCCTCCTCGCTGTGGGAATACGCCAGCGTCGCCGGCCTGCAGATCAAGCTCGGCATCTTTGCCGACCCGCTCTCGGTCTTCATGGTCCTCGTCGTAACCGGCGTCTCGACCCTGATCCACCTCTACTCGTTCGGCTACATGCGGTCCGACCAGGGCTACCACCGCTTCTTCAGCTACCTCAACTTCTTCGTCTTCTCGATGCTGCTGCTCGTCCTGGCCGGCAACTTCGTGCTGCTGATCGTCGGCTGGGCCTTCGTCGGCTTCGCCTCCTACGCGCTGATCAGCTTCTGGTACCGCCGCACCACCGCGACCAGGGCGGGGATGAAGGCCTTCGTGATCAACGTGGTCGGCGATATCGGTCTCGTCCTCGCCGCCTTCCTGATCTTTCGCGAACTCGGCAGCTTCGAATACGGGACCGTGTTCGCGCAGGCTCCGCACGTCTTCCACGCCAACCAGTGGTCGGTGACCGCAATCTGCCTGCTGCTGCTCCTCGGCGCCTTCGCCAAGTCGGCGCAGCTGCCGCTTCACACCTGGCTGCCCGACGCGATGGAGGGCCCGACCCCGGTCTCCTCGCTGATCCACGCGGCGACCATGGTCACCGCCGGCGTCTACCTGATCGCCCGCACCCACGCCCTCTTCGTCCTCGCCCCGACCGCGGCCGACATCGCCGCCTTCCTCGGCCTGGCGACCCTGCTGGTGGCGGCGACGATCGCCCTCGTGATGACCGACCTGAAGCGGGCGATCGCCTACTCGACGATGAGCCAGATCGGCTACATGGTGGTCGGGGTCTCGATCGGCGCCTACGGCGCCGGGCTGTTTCACCTGATGACCCACGCCTTCTTCAAGGCGCTGCTGTTCATGGCGGCCGGCTCGATCATCGCCGCGATGGCCAACGAGCAGAACATCGACCGGATGAGCGGCTTCGGCAAGGCGATGCGCTTCACCTCGATCACCATGCTCTGCGGCGCCCTCGCGCTCGCCGCCTTCCCCCTCACCTCCGGCTTCTTCTCCAAGGACGAGATCCTCGCCTACGCCGGCGCCCGCGGCGGCATGTACATCGTCTTCACCGTCCTCGGCTATTTCGGCGCCTTCCTGACGGCGATCTACACCTTCCGGCTGATCTTCCGGGTGCTGCCGGGCAAGCCGTGCCCGGAGGCGCAGGAGCTGATCGACACCGGCCACCTCCACCACGCCCATCCCTTCAACCCGGCGACCGGGGAAGAGGAGGACGCCGACGTCGGCTTTCCCGGCGCCGAGCACCACATCGCCGAGCGGTCCGCCTCGATGCGGGTCGCGATGGCCGTGCTCGCCTTCCTCGCCCTCTTCGCCGGCTTCGTCCAGGTGCCCGGCGTCGACAACGCGATCGCCAACTTCCTCGACCCGGTCTTCGCCGACTCGCCGCTGGCGGCGATCCACACCTCGACCAGCTGGAGCTGGATCGGCCTGGCGATCGGCGGGGCGATCTCGCTGGCCGGGATCGGCGTCGCCTACTGGCTCTACGTGGCGAGCCCGGAGGCGCCGGGGGCGCTCGAACGGCGCTTCGGCGCGCTGCACACCTTCCTCTCCAACAAGTGGTACTTCGACGAGGCGATCGACCTGCTCGTGGTCCGCCCGGTGCTGGCGATCGGCCGCTTCGCCAACCGGGTCTTCGAGCGCTTCGTCGTCGATGGCCTGGTCACCGGCACCGAGGAGGCGGTGCGCGGGGCCGGTGGCGTAGTCCGCGCGCTGCAGAACGGCCTCGTCCGCAGTTACGCGCTGATCCTGATCGCCGGCTTCGCCGGGCTCGCCCTCTACTTCCTCACCGCCCAGTCATGATCAACGTCCTCCTCTGGCTCCCGCTCGCGGTCGGCGCCGTCGGCCTCTTCCTGCCGCGCCGCGCCAGCGGCTGGTGGGCGACGCTCGGCACCGCCGCCACGCTGGCGATCGCGATCGGCATGGTCGCCGGCTTCGACAGCGGCAACTCGGGCCTGCAGGACACCGTCGACCTCAACTGGATCCCCGGCTTAGGCGTCCACTACAGCCTCGGGATCGACGGGCTCAACCTCTTCCTCGTCCTGCTGACGGCGGTGCTGTGGACCGGCGGGGTGGCGTTCGCGGCCTTCCGCGACCAGGAGCGCCCGCAGCTCTTCTTCTTCCTCATGCTGCTGGCCGAGACGGCGACCCTCGGCGCCTTCCTCGCTCAGGACCTGCTGCTGTTCGTCCTCTTCTTCGACCTCATGCTGGTGCCGTTCTACTTCCTCTTCGGCGTCTGGGGGAAGGACCGCAGCGACGAGGGCGGCCCGACGGCGCCGGCGGCGACGCTGAAGATGATCGTCTACACCCTGATCGGCTCGCTGCTGATGCTGGTGGCGGCGATCGCCACCGCGATCATCTCCGCCGACGGCGGCCACCTCACCTTCTCGATCGCCGCGATTCAGCACCAAGGACTGCCGCTCGGCAGCCAGCGCTGGATCTTCTGGTTCTTCGCCGCCGCCTTCCTGGTCAAGATGCCGGCCTTCCTCCTGCACGGCTGGATGCCCGATGCCTACCGGGCGGCGCCGCTGCCGGCGCTGGCGGTGTTCTCCGGCGTGCTGGCGAAGGTCGGCGCCTACGGCTTCCTGCGCGTCGTGCTGCCGCTGTTTCCTGCGGCGACGGTCGAATTCCAGGAGGTGATCCTGGTCATCGCCCTGGCCTCGATCCTCTACGGCTCGGTGATGGCCTTCACCCAGACCAACGTGCGGCTGATCGCCGGCTACTCCTCGGTTGCCCAGCTCGGCTTCATCACCGCCGGGATCTTCGCCCTGCGCGCCGACGGCTCCGACGGGGCGATCCTGCAGATGGTCAACCACGGGCTCGTCGTCGCCCCGATCTTCATCATCGTCGCGATTCTCGTCGAGCGCACCGGCACCGAGGACCTGAGCCGGATGGGTGGGATGGCGCTGCGGGCGCCGGTCCTCGCCGCCCTCTTCCTGATCGTCGCCCTGGCGACCCTGGCGATGCCCGGCTCGGCCAACTTCGTCGGCGAGTTCTACATCCTCAACGGCCTCTTCGAGGCGAAGATCGTCTTCGCCCTCATCGCGATCGTCGGCGTCGCGCTGTCCGCCTACTACGCGCTGCGCCTCTACCAGGGGACGATGCACAACCGTAAGCCGGACGGCATCGCCTCGCGCGAGATCAGCCTGCGCGACGGCGTCGTGCTGGCGCCGCTCGTGCTCTGCATACTCGCCCTCGCCCTTTACCCGCAATTGATCCTCCACCGCACCGGCCCGACCGTCGAACACACCGTGGCCAGGGTGACCGGCGGTGCGGCTCCCGAAGCGCAGTTGGCCAAGCGATGACCCTCCATACCCCCACAACCCGGGTGGCAGTCGTTTGGGACGCCTTGCGTCCCAAATGACTGCCACCCACCGGAGATGACCTTCCACGCGCCCCACATCGACTACGCCGGCGTCTCGCCGATCATCGCCCTGACGGTGGGGATCTGTGTCGTCCTGCTCAGCGCCGTCTTCAGGCCGATCAGACGCTGGGCGCCGGGGCTCACCCTGCTGACCCTGGCGGTCGCCGCCGGCCTGCTGATCTGGCAGTGGGGAGATTCGACCGAACTGGTCAGCGGCGCCCTGATGCTCGACGACCTGGCGATCTCGATCTCGCTGATCGCGATCCTCACCGCAGCCTTCACGATCTTCCTCTCGATCCGCGAGCCCGCTGTCGACCAGGCCGGCTCGGGCGAGTACCACGCGCTGCTGCTCGGCTCGGTGCTGGGCATGGTGCTGCTCGCCCAGGCCCAGAACCTGGTCAGCTTCTTCGTCGCGATCGAGACCCTCTCGATTCCCCTCTACATCCTCTGCGCGACCGACCTGCGCCGCGAGCGCTCGCTCGAGTCCGGGCTCAAGTACCTGATCGTCGGCTCGCTCGGGTCGGCGACCCTCCTTTACGGGATGGCACTGCTCTACGGCGGCTCGGGCTCGACCGACTTCGCCGGC
>DATAEW010000042.1:0-56316 GCA_036257815.1 Solirubrobacterales bacterium | reverse complement strand
TCCCTATACCACCGCTAAATCGTCGAACCGGTGCAGCTCGGCGGCGGGCACCCGAGCGTTGACGAGGACGCCGTCCTCGCGGTCGGTGCGCTCGAGGTCGCCCGCCAGCTCGTGCAGCTCGCTGAGCCTGCCACCCTCGCTGTACGGGATCAGCAGCTCGACCTCGGTCAGCGTCTCGGCGAAGGCCTGCTCGATCCGCTCCCGCAGCTCCTCCAGGCCCTCGCCGTCGAGGGCCGAGACCAGCACCGCCTCCGGATGGGCGAGCGCCACCTCGCGGCGCTGCTCTTCGTCCAGCAGGTCGGCCTTGTTGAGCACCGCCAGGCGCGGCTTCTCCCCCGCCCCGATCTCCTCCAGCACCTCGTCGACCGCCCGCATGTCGAGCAGCCGCCGCTGCACGTCCTCCGAGGCGTCGACCACGTGCAGGATCAGCTCGGCGAGCACCGTCTCCTCGAGCGTCGCCTTGAACGCCTCGACCAGTTGGTGGGGCAGCTTCTCGATGAAGCCGACCGTGTCGGTCAGCAGGTAGTCGCGGCCGTGGAGCTCGAGCTTGCGGGTCGTCGGGTCGACGGTGTGGAAGAGGCGGTCGGCGGCCCCGACCGAGGCGCCCGTGAGCGCGTTCAGCAGGGTCGACTTGCCGGCGTTGGTGTAGCCGGCGAGGGCGACCCGCGGCAGCGAGGAGCGCTCGCGGCGCGCCCGCATCACGCCGCGGTTGCGCTCGAGGCGAACCAGGCGGCGACGCAGGGCCGCGATCCGGTTGCGGGCCAGGCGGCGGTCGGTCTCGATCTGGGTCTCGCCCGGGCCCCTGGTGCCGATCCCGCCGCCAAGCCGCTCGAGGTGGGTCCAGAGACCGCGCATGCGGGCCATGTTGTATTCCAGCTGGGCCAGCTCCACCTGCAGCTTGCCCTCGGCCGAGTGGGCGTGGTCGGCGAAGATGTCGAGGATCACCGTGGTGCGGTCGATCACCGGCACCCCCAGCGCGGCCTCCAGGTTGCGCTCCTGCCGCGGGGCGAGCTCGTCGTCGCAGGCGACCAGGTTCGCGTCGCAGGCGGCGATCTCGGCCTTCAGCTCGTCCAGCCGGCCGCGGCCGAAGTAGCGGTCGGGGTCGGGTTGGGGGCGCTGCTGGGTCGCCACCCCGGCGGTGGCGACGCCCGCGGTGCGCAGCAGCTCCTTCAGCTCGGTCAGCGGCTCGTCGCGCTCGGAGCCGTCGACGATGCCGATCGCCAGCGCCCGCTGCCTGGCGCGGGGATTGGATACGCCCGCGCCGTCACCGCTGCCGTTCCGCGCGCCGTAGCGCGTCTGCGTGTCGCGGCCGTTTCTCGATCCTCGCACTCAAGATGATTGTAGGCGGTGTCGATCCCGGATAGGCTGAGCGCCGTGAGGGTCTTCGTAACCGGGGGCACCGGGTTCATCGGCGGCGAGGTGGTGCGCCAGTTGCGGGCGCGCGGCGATCAGGTCGTCTGCCTGGTCCGCAGCCCCGGGAAAGCCGAGAAGCTGGAGCAGCTCGGCTGCGAGCTGGTTCGCGGCGACCTCGGCGACGAGCGAGCGATTCGCGAGGGGATGACGGGCTGCGACGCGGTGATCCACGCGGCGGCGATCTACGAGGTGGGGATCCCCGCCTCGCGGCGAGCGGCGATGAAGGAGGCCAACGTCGGCGGCACCGAACGGGTCCTCGGCGCGGCGCTGCAGAACAAGATCGCCAAGGTCGTCTACGTCTCGACCGTCGGCATCTTCGGCAACACCCACGGCAAGGTCGTCGACGAGTCCTACGAGCACCCGGGCGAGAACTTCACCTCCTGCTACGAGCAGACCAAGTGGGAAGCGCACCAGGTCGCCAAGCGTCTGATCGGCGAGGGCCTGCCCTGCGTGATCGTGCAACCGGGAGGCGTCTACGGTCCCGGTGACACCTCCTCGGTGGGCCAGCTCCTGAACCAGTTCCTGGCCGGGAAAATGCCGCTGATGCCGTTCCCCGAGCTCGGCATCTGCCTCTCTCACGTCGAGGACATCGCCGCCGGCATCCTGCTCGGCCTCGACAAGGGCAAGCCGGGCGAGACTTACGTGATCAGCGGCCCGGCGACGACGATGCGCGAGGCGATCGGCATCGTCGCCGAAGCGACCGGCAAGAAGGCGCCGAAGCACGCCGTGCCGACGCCGCTGCTGAAGGCGATGATCCCGATCGGGCCGCTGGTCGGCAGGGCGATGGGCCAGCCGCCGAACCTGCGAGAGCTGATCTCCTCGGCCGACGGCGTCACCTTCTGGGCCTCCTATGAGAAGGCCAGGCGGGAGCTGGGCTACGAGCCGCGCGGCCTGCAGCAGGGGCTGCGCGACCTGCTGGAGGCCGAAGGGCAGCTTCCGGCCACCGCCGCGGCATAGCCGGGCCTTGCCGATCCATAGGCTGCCTTCATGCGCGTAATCGATGTCGAGCACCTCGGCCGGCCGCACGTGATCGGCTGCTGGGAGGTCGACGGGGTGCTGGTCGACCCGGGCCCCGAGTCTTCGCTGGCCACTCTGCTGGAGAAGCTCGGGGATGAGCGGCCGCGGGCGCTGCTCTTGACCCACATCCATCTTGACCACGCCGCCGCCACCGGGGCGATGGTCGAGCGCTGGCCCGAGCTCGAGGTCTACGTGCACGCGCGCGGCGCCCCGCACCTGATCGACCCGACGAAGCTGCTGGCCAGCGCCGAGCGCCTCTACGGCGAGCGGCTGGAGTACCTCTGGGGCCGGATCCTGCCGGTGCCGGAGCGCAACGTGCGGGTGCTGGAAGGCGGTGAGACGACGCTCGGGATGCGCGTCGCCTACACCCCGGGCCACGCCTCCCACCATGTCTGCTACCTGCACGAGGAGACCGGCACGGCCTTCTGCGGCGACGTCGCCGCCGTTCGCATCCCTCCGTCCCACCTCGTCCTGCCCCCCACCCCGCCGCCCGACATCGACCTCGAGGCGTGGGAACGGTCGCTGGACGCCGTGGCCGCCTGGCGGCCGGCGAGGCTCGCCCTCACCCACTTCGGCGCGATCGAGGACGACGTCCCCGGCCACCTCGAAGCCGTGCGCACCCGCCTGCGCGAGGAGGCGCGGCTGGCGCGAGCGATGCCCGAGGCCTCCTACGAAGCCGACCTCGATCGCCGGCTGCGGGCCCAGCTGGCTGACGAAGGTCACGGCGAGGACACCGTCGCCGAGCTGCTGCAGGCGGTCCCGACCGCCTACCAGTGGGGCGGCCTGGACCGCTACTGGCGCAAGCGCGCCGAGCGCGAGGCGGCGGCCGCCGCTGGCGGCTAGGCCGGTTCCGCGGCGGCGCGCCTCAGCGAGTCGGCACCGTCGACCAGAAAGGAATCCAGCTCCTCGATCAATTCAGCCCCTCGCCAGGGTGCGGGGAGGTCGTCCCGGGCCGGCGCGGCGGCGGCAAGCGTGCGCTCGGCCATCTCGCCAGCGCGGCGACGGACCACGGCCGGGCTGACCTCGAGGTCGGCGGCGAGGCGATCCAGGTGCCGGCCGCGGATCCGATCCGCTCGGTACTCGCCGCCGTACTTCATCGCCATCTTGCGCTCGAACGGCCAGTAGACCCGTGCCGAGAGCAAGTCATAGAGCGGCGCGAGCCGCGGACCACCGTCGTCGAGGAGGAGCGAATAGTTCTTGCCGTGGGCGTCCGTGTTGCCGATCATGAGGTTGAACAGAAGGGCATCGAGAAACGCGAGGAGATCCACCGCCGGGGCGGCCGCGTGGTGGCGGATCAGGGCGCCGCAGGCGGCGACGTCCGGCCCTCCTTCCGCTTGGTACTTCAGCTCGGGCAGGATGCCGAGCGCTTGGCAGAAATCCTCCTGGTGCAGGCGACGGACAGCGCCCCCCGCCTCGCGCCGTCTGTCATACCTGCGAACGAGCAGGCCTTCCTGGTCGCCGGCAGCAAGCGGCAGCGCCTCCGCCACTGAAAGGCCGGCGTGCCGGGCAAGGGCCAGGCAGTAGGACTCGTTTGCGACCATTGCCCGTAGCTCAGCGACCGGCTTCTTGACGATGTGGGTGCTCGGGGGGCGCCCGTGGGTGATCCCGACCCGGTCCTCGCCCCAGAGGATCGCCAGCTTGTCGCGAGTCCCGGCGAGCGAGAGCCTGAATCCCGCTCCGCCCTCCCCCTCATCGTCGCCCAGCAGCCGTGGGCTCGGCAGCTCGTCGATCAGCTCCGCCAGCTCGGCCTCGTCCAGCCAGCGGGGCTCGCTATCGCTTTCAAATGGAGGCGTGCTTCCCGGCGGGACCAGGGTGATCGCGCCGGCGCACTCTCCGCCGATCTCGCTCAATACGGTGAATGAGTTCTCCGCCGAAACGTGGAAGGAACGGGCGATGCTTTTCAGGAACTCGCCCTCGGGAAGCAGTCCTTTGAAGAACGGGCGGCACTCCTCGTCGGGGAAAGGCTCCGCGCGGACCGGGAGGCTGAGCGAGACCGGCGCTCCCCCCCGCTCGATCCACTCCGGCTCGTATGCGAAATCGAGACGCGCCTGGGGAAGCCTCTCCAAGCGGCCGACCCGGTCCTCATGGAGGTAGACGTCGAGCGAGGTCACCGCGAGCGCAGGTAGAGGTCGAGACCAAGCGCCGCGAGGATCCGGAGCACCCCATCGAGCTGCGCGCTCGCCTTCCCGTTCTCGATTTCCCCCAGAACTCGCGGGGTCACCCGGGCGACACCCGCCAGGCTCGCCTGGCTCAGCCCGACCCGCCGGCGACGCTCACGGATACGTGCGCCCAGGGCGCTCGAGTTGTCGATTTTCCACTCCGTCATCTTCCCGTCCGGGAAGAATTACACCTGCGATGGCGCCAAAACGGCTAAATCTTCCCGTTCGGGAAGAAAATCCCAAAACCGGCCGCTTATCGGCTTAAATCTTCCCGTTCGGGAAGATCAGAGAGCGTTGGCCGCTACGCCAGGTGCTCGCGCATCCGCTCGACCGCCTCTTCGATTCGCTCGTCGGGGGTGGTGAGCGAGATGCGGAAGAACCCCTCCCCGCTCGGCCCGTACATCGAGCCCGGGGAGATGACGACGGCGGCCTCTTCGAGGACGAGCTCGCAGAACGAGGTCGAGGTGTGACCCTCGGGAACCGGCGCCCAGACGTAGATCGTCCCCTTCGGGGCGGCGACGTCGACGCCGATCGCCCGCAGCGCCGAGACGACGAGGTCGCGCCGGCGGGCGTAGGTCTCGTTCATCCGCTCGACCGGTCCGCGAGGCCCCCGCAGGGCGGCGGCGCCGGCCAGCTGCACGGCCTCGAAGAGCCCGGAGTCGACGTTCGTCTTCAGCCGCCAGTAGGCGTTGACGGCGTCGGCGTTGCCGAGGATCGCCGCGCAGCGCCAGCCGGTCATGTTGTAGCCCTTGGAGAGCGAGAAGACCTCGACCCCGACCTCCTTGGCGCCGGGCGTGGCGAGGAAGCTCGGAGCGACGTAGCCGTCGTAGGTGGTCTCCGAGTAGGCGTTGTCGTGGACGACGAGGATCTCGTGCTCGCGGGCGAAGGAGACGACCATCTCGAAGAAGCCCTCGGGGACGACGGCGCCGCTGGGGTTGTTCGGGTAGTTGAGGAACATCAGCCGCGCCCGCGCGGCGACGTCGGCCGGGATCGCGGTCAGGTCGGGCGCGAAGCCCAGCTCGGGGAGCAGCGGCAGGAGCTCGGAGTCGGCGCCGGCGAGCAGCGGACCGCCGGTGTAGACCGGGTAGCCGGGATCGGAGGCGAGCGCGACGTCGCCGGGGTCGAGGAAGGCGAAGCAGAGGTTGCAGATGCACTCCTTGGCGCCGATCGCCGGAATCACCTCGTTCTCGGGGTCGATCTCGACGCCGAAGCGCCGCTCGTAGAACTCGGCGAGGGCCTGGCGGAACTCCGCCCGCCCCCGGTTGCTCGGGTACTGGTGCGTGCCGGGATCGGCGACCGCCTCCTGCATCGCCCGGACGATGTAGTCGTAGGTCGGTTCGTCGGGGTCGCCGATCCCGAGGCTGATCACGTCGATGCCCGCCGCCCGCTTGTCGGCGATCTGGCGCTCCAGCTCCTGGAACTTGTAGGGCGGGATGGCCCGCAGTCTTCTCGAGGGATCGGCGATGCCCATGGGCGCGGAAATCTAGTCGGCCGGCCCTGCCGACGCCTCGTCCAGCGCCGAGAGGGCCTCCACGAGCTCGGGCGAGAGCTCGCCGGCGAAGACCGGCTCGGCCCAGCCGCTCAGCCGCACCGCCAGGTCGGGGCCGACCTCGACCTCCAGCTCGCCGCCGTCGAGCTCGACGACGATCGGGCTCGCGGCGCCGCGCAGGTGGGCCGTCACCGCCGCGCCGCTCGCCCCGGTGCCCGAGGAGAGGGTCTCCCCCACCCCGCGCTCGAAGATCCGCGCCCGCACCCGGCTACCGTCGATCGCCAGGAAGGAGACGTTGGTGCGGTTCGGGAACAGCTCGTGGGCTTCGATCGCCGGCCCGATCGCCCCCAGGTCAAGCTCCTCCAGCTCCTCGCCGACGACGATCGCGCACTGCGGGTTGCCGATCGAGACGTGCTGGAACTCCCACTCGCGCCCGCCCGCGGAGAGCCTGCCGATGCCGTTGTCGGCCCCGGATGGATAGTCCTTGGAGGTGGTCGAGGCGCGGCCCATCTCGACCGCGCAGGTCAGCTCGCCGGTGATCGTCGGCGTGATCGGCCCGGCGACGGTCCTGATCGTGAAGACGTCCTCGTCGGTCCAGCCGTGGCGCCGCAGGTAGAGGATCGCCTCCCGCGCCCCGTTGCCCGACAGCTCCGCCTCCGAGCCGTCGGGGTTGAAGATCCGCAGCTCGGCGACGAACCCCGGGTCCTCGCTGCGCGAGAGCAGCAGCACGCCGTCGGCGCCGACGCCGAAATGTGGGTCGCACAGCCACTCGACCCGTTTCGCGTTCAGCGGCCACGGCAGCGCCGCCGCCTCGAGGATCAGGTAGTCGTTGCCCAGCGCCTGCCACTTCTCGAATTTCACGCCGGCAGCCTATTCGCCCAGTGCCGCGACGATGACCGCCGCCACAAACGCGTGGTTCCGGCCGGTGCAGTCGATCGTCGTCAGGTTGGGGATCTTGCGCATCCAGGTGAGCTGGCGGCGGGCGTAGTTGCGGGAGCGTTTCTTCATCAAATCGAGGTCGCCGGCGAGCAGCTCGTCGAAGCCGAGGGCCTTGCGCGCGGTGCGCGACGGGCCGAGCGCCGCCGCGCGGCGCACCTCCTCGGCCGCCCCGCCGGCGACGATTGTCTCGACCCGGGCGTCGATCCGCTCGTAGAGCAGCGCCCGGTCCATTTCGAGGCCGAACTGGATGGTCGGGTGCCGGGTCTCGGGCGACCAGAGCTCGGAGTCCTCCGATTCCGGCGCCGCCTTGACCAGCGACAGCTCCGCCAGCGCCGCCCGCAGGTAGAGGCCGGTCCCGCCGACGACGATCGGCCTCCTTCCCGCCGCCAGCGCCGCGTCGATCTCCCCGTGGGCGGCGCGCATGTAGTCGCCGACCGAGAACGGCTCGGTGACGGGGACGAACCCAAGCAGCCGGTGCTCGAGCCTCTCCCGCTCGGCGGCCGTCGCCGCCCCGGTCAGCAACCCCAACCCCTCGTAGACCTGCAGCGCATCGCAGCTGATCGCGACCGGATCCTCTCCGCGCTCTCGAAGCTTTTCCGCAACAGCGATGGCCACCCCGGTCTTCCCGACGCCGGTCGGCCCGAATATCGCCAGAACAGCAGCAGCACTCAAGGGAGGGTCGGTGTAGGCCCGAACGGCTTGTACTTCTCGGCCAGGTCGCCCACGGCCACGCTGATCACGCCCCACCCGAGAAGTTGAGTGAGGGTCTGCACCGACCCTCCCTAGCGGACCAGTTGAGTGAGAGGCCTCACCGACACGCCGCTCAGCGTTTGCGAGGTTGCGGAGTCGATCTCCACCTCGACGAATTCACCGGGATTGGCCGCGCCTTCGAAGTTCACCGCCTTGTTGTGCCTGGTGCGCCCGCGCAGCCTGGTCGGGTCGGTGCGGCTCGGCCCTTCGACCAGCACCTCCATCGTCCGCCCGACGAACCGCTGTGCCCGCTCGGCCGCGCGCCGCTGCACGACCTCGACCAGCCGTTCCAGGCGCTCGACCTTGACCGGGTGCGGCAGTTGCCCGTCCATGGTCGCCGCCTCGGTTTCGCGCCGGGGCGAGAAGAGGAAGGTGAAGGCGCCGTCGTAGCCGACCTCCTCGGCCACCGCCAGCGTCTGCTGAAAGTCCGACTCGGTCTCGCCCGGGAAGCCGACGATGATGTCGGTGGTGATCGCGCAGTCGGGGACGTGCTCGCGGATCAGCGCCACCCGGTCCAGGTAGCGCGCGCGGTTGTAGGTCCGCCGCATCCGTTTGAGGACCGCGCTCGAGCCTGACTGCAGCGGCAGGTGGATCTGCTCGCAGAGCGCCGGCAGCTCCGCGTGGGCGCGGATCACGTCCTCCCTCATGTCCTTCGGATGCGGGCTGGTGTAGCGGATCCGCTCGATTCCCTCGATCGTGTCGACCCGCGCCAGCAGCTCGGCGAAGCCGATCCGCTTCTCGCGCGGGAGGTCGCGGCCGTAGCTGTTGACGTTCTGTCCCAGGAGGGTGACCTCGCGCACGCCGTCGGCCGCCAGCTCCCCGGCCTCGGCGATCAGCTCGTCGGGGTCGCGGCTGACCTCGCGGCCGCGGGTCGAGGGCACGATGCAGTACGAGCAGACGCAGTTGCAGCCCTGGGAGATCTGCAGCCAGCCCTGGAACTCGCGCTCGCGCCGGGTCGGCAGGTGGCCGGAGAAGTCCTCGAACTCGAAGTAGCCCTGGGCGCTCAGCGAGTCGGAGTTGAGGAACTCGGCCAGCTTGTGGATCTGACCCGGCCCGAAGGCGACGTCGACGAAGGGGAAACGCTGGAAGACCTCCTCCTTGACCGACTGCGCCCAGCAGCCGCCGACACCCACCAGTCGCTCCGGGTCTTCGCTCTTCAGCCGCTTCGCCTCGCCGAGGTGAGCGATGAACCGGCTGTCCGCGGACTCGCGGATCGAGCAGGTGTTGAAGAGGATCAGGTCCGCCTCTTCCCGGCTCGCCGCCTCCTCGTATCCGAGCGAAGCCAGCATCCCCCGCATCCGCTCGGAATCGTGCACGTTCATCTGGCACCCGAACGTGGTCACATGAAACCGCTTGCTCATGCGGCGAGGTTAGCGAGCAGCGACCTACTTGACGGTCAGGGTTCCTTCCATGCCTGCCTCCCGGTGCCCCGGCACGGTGCAGAAGAAGGTGTAGGTGCCGGGTGCCAGGTTGGCGCTGACCGAAGTCTTGCCTTCGTCGATCGTTTCGGAGGCGGCGATCTCCTTGCCGTTCTGTTCGATCGCCACGTCGTGTTCGATCGGCGAGGGGTTTTCGAAGTCGATCGTCACCTCGCCGGGATTGCTGCTCAGCGTGGTCGTGTCGTAGGCGATCGCGCCCGGTTCGGCGGCGAGTTCGATCGTGCCGCCAGGGCCCTTGGCTTCGGCTTTCCCGCCTGCTTCCTTGCCGGTGTTTTCGGCTCCTTCGGTGCCTTCGCCACCAGCTTCGAACGGGCCGCTGCTCTCGGCCTTTTCGATTTCCTTGCCGGCCTGCTGAAACTCGGCGCCCTTGGCCTCGTCCTCGTCTTTGGCGTGGAGGACGGCGAAGGTGGTCGCGCCGCCGACCAGGATCGCGAACCAGAGGACGACGACCGGCATCGCGCGGCCGGGGAAGTCCTTGAGTTTCAGCCCCGCGAGACTGACCAGAACCGCCGAGACGGCAAGCGCGATGCCGAAGATGAAGAAGATCGTTTCGTTGCTCATGCGGCGGCCATCCTATCCAGTGAGACTCGGGCACCGCCGCACGGGGGCCGAGCCGTCGCAGGCCGCGTATGGCGTGGCTGCGCGACGGCCAAACGGTCGAATCGCTGGGAGCGAGGCCAGGCTCCGAGCCGGCCGATCCGAACCGCGCTTCCGAGATTCGCCCCACCCGGGTGTGGTCAAAGTCGGATGCGCGATGGCGTGCGGATGCCCCGTGCTCTAAGCGGCCTGCGCCTCCGCGATCGAAGGCTCGTTGCCGGGCGCCGGAGGCTCGGTCGTCGCGCCGGGGGCGCCCGCTCCGGGCTCGCCGTCGATGCCGAGCGCCGAACGGATCTTGGTTTCGAGCTCCAGCGCCAGCTCCGGGTTGTCGAGCAGGAACTGTTTGGCGTTGTTGCGCCCCTGGCCGAGCCGCGTCTCGCCGTAGGAGAAGAAGGAGCCGGATTTCTGGACCAGGTCCTGCTCCATCCCGAAATCGAGCAGGCTGCCCTCGCGGGAGATGCCGGCGCCGTACTCGATGTCGAACTCAGCCTGGCGGAACGGCGCCGCGACCTTGTTCTTGACGACTTTGACCCGGACCCGGTTGCCGACCGCCTCGGTCCCTTCCTTGAGCGTCTCGATACGGCGGATGTCGAGCCGCTGGGAGGCGTAGAACTTGAGCGCCCGGCCTCCCGGCTGGGTCTCCGGCGAACCGAACTGAACGCCGACTTTTTCGCGGATCTGGTTGGTGAAGATGCAGACGGTCTTGGTGCGGCTGAGGCTGCCGGTCAGTTTCCGCATCGCCTGCGACATCAGCCGCGCCTGCAGGCCCACGGTCGTATCGCCGATCTGCCCGTCGAGCTCCGCCTTCGGGGTCAGCGCCGCGACCGAGTCGATCGCGACCACGTCGATCGCGCCGGAGGCGATCAGCCGATCGGCGATCTGCAGCGCCTGCTCCCCGTAGTCGGGCTGGGAAACCAGCAGCTCGTCGGTGTCGACCCCGATCGCCCGCGCGTAGACGGGGTCGATCGCGTGCTCGGTGTCGATGAAGGCGCAGACGCCGCCCAGAGACTGGGCCTCGGCGATGATGTGGCTGACGAGGGTCGTCTTCCCTGAGGACTCAGGGCCGTAGATCTCGATGATTCGCCCGCGGGGGACGCCGCCGATCCCGAGCGCCAGGTCGAGGGCCAGCGAGCCGGTCGGGATCGAGGGGACCTTTACCGTCCCCTGGTCGCCGAGACGCATCAGCGCGCCCTCGCCGAACTCTTTTTTGATCCCGCTGACGGCGCTCTCCAGCGCGGCGTCCTTCGCTTTGGCCTCTTTCGCCGAAGCGTCTTTCAAGTTCACTTTCCTATCCGCCATCTCGATCACCTCACTGCCGCCCTGCTCCGGGCAGCTCGACTTGGGCCAACGGCACGTAGCGCGCGCCGGTCGGCTGGAGTTCAGAACGGTAGAGCGTCAACCGGACGCCCAAAAAGGCCCCCGCGAGGGCCGCGGAGAGCGATTCCGGCAGCTTCTCGACGCGTGCCGGGCGCTTCGATCCGCGCGCCTCGGCCCGTACCCTGGCGACCGTCACATGGGGCCAGTACGGCCGCTTCTCAGGCTCGTAAAAATGGCCCTCGACCAGTCGCTCCTGGAGGCCGGCCTGCAGGAGCTCGGCCCCCGGCGAGAGCGCCGGCAGCGCGAACAGCCGCGGGCGGCCGCGCGGCGGGCGGGGCTCGGGGTCCCGCAACTCGACCAGCGGCGCCGGCCCGACGCTCTCGGCGAGGATCTCGCCCAGCCGCTCGACCTCCTTCTCCGGCCGCCAGCCGAGGAAGGCGAGGGTGATGTGGAGCGACTCGGGGACGATCCGCCGCAGCGCCGGGTCGGCCAGGGCTCGGTCGCCCCAACTCCAGATCCCCGCCTTGACCTCCTCCGGCAGGTCGAGCGCGATGAATAAACGCGCCCGCGGGCTCTTCAGTCGCTCCTTCGCCATCGCGACCAAGCTACGGGGACGCGACGCACCGAACAACACCCGATCGCCAAATCTCCGTCGCGCAAGTCACGCGACTTCCTCGCTTTCGCTCCCTTCAGCCGATTCGCAGCGAGTCCAGGAGGGACATGCAGCCGCGGCGGATCAGCCGCTTTTCCGCGCCGACTCTCCCCCAGCGGCAAGTCACCTCGACGGCGTCGGCTCCATCGCCGGGCATGACGACGATCCGTTCTTCATCGATCCCCGGGGCACTCTGGCCCCTGCCGCCGACGATCGAGTAGCGGACTGCCCGCTGCCCCGCGACAGCGATCTCCCGGACCGGCGAGACCCGAGACCCCTTCGAGCCCACTTCTTCCTGCGTGAGCTCTTCGCTCACGGTCCCGAACTCCCTCAGGTCATGGGCGCTGCGAAGATCGACGCCTTCCAGCGGCGTGACGAGGATGCCGGCACTGGAGTTCCGGGCCTCAGGGAACTGGACGGCCGTGATGGACGTCCCTTTGTACGCTGGGACCGGGAAGAGCGCGGAGCCCGCGGGCAGCCGAAAGGAAAACGCGGAGCCTGCAGGGGCGACCCGTCGTCCGTCGTCGCCGTTCGGAAGCCTCGAGCAGACCCCATACTGGGCGTCGGTGCGCGCTCCGGAGAACGGGCTGGCCAGAATTGCCTGTTCAGCTTCCGCGACGGAGGTCGTGGCGTCGCGCCCGGCCCGGCACCGTCGTTCGAAAGGCTCGGATTTCTTCGCCAGGTCCGTTTCCAGCGCCGCGCGGTCGAGCGGCCGGTGTCGATATCCGAGCAACCGGTCGAGCTTCCAGGTGGCACCCCCTCTCACCAGCGAGATCGAGACCGTCTCGCGCCGCAGGCTCGCGATACCCGGCAGGCCGCGGAAGTTCGCCTCCGCGCTCGCCGTGTGTCCTTCGACCTTCACCTTGGAGACCTGGACTTGCCTTGCCCTGCCGAGTGGGTCTTCCGCTTCCTCTTCACAGGTCAGCACGGCCCTCCTTCCCCGCTCGCCGGTGACCTGCTCGAGGAAGCCAACCGTCGCGACCTTGATGCAGTCCGAGGGCGCGTGAACCAGCGCCGCGGTCTGGATCGCTTGGTCGATCTGAGCCGAGTCCGCGACTTGTTCCTGCTGGCCACATCCAGACAGAAAGGCAACTGCGGCGAGGAGAAGAAGGATCGGTCGTCGTGAAGTCGAGCCGCGCATGCAGCGCGGGCTACGGGTCGAGGGCTCCGGCCGTTCAGAACCCGTTCAGAACCCGGCGGTCGGGCCGGCGAAAACCTAAAGCGGCGGTTCTTCGCCGCTCAGCAGCATCCGCAGGAGGTGCATCCCGACCAGGGCGGAGCGTTCGCGGATGTCGGCGCGGTTGCCGGGGATCGTCGGGTCGCGGGCGATCGCGGTGCCGTCGGCGAGGCGCGCGTTGAAGCAGACGTAGCCGACCGGCTTTTCCTCGCTGCCGCCGTCGGGCCCGGCGATGCCGGTGATCGAGACGGCGACGTCGGCGCCGAAGCGCTCCAGGGCGCCGATCGCCATCGCCTCGGCGACCTGCGGCGAGACCGCCCCCTCGGCCTCGATCAGCGCCGGATCGACACCCAGCAGCTCGGACTTCGCCTCGTTGGAGTAGGCGACGACGCTGCCGCGCAGGTACTCCGAGGCGCCGGGCAGGTCGGTGATCCGCGCCGCCAGCAAGCCGCCGCTGCAGGACTCGGCCAGCCCCAGCCGCCGCCCCTTCAGCAACGCGGCGACCTGCTGATCGATCGTCGTCCCGTCGAGGCTGAAGGTCGCGCGGGCATGGCGGCCCGCCAGCTCGTCGCGAACCCGCTCCGCCGTCGCCAGCGCCTCGTCGCGGTAGCGCACGTCGATCTCGATCTCCCCCCGGCGCAGGCAGGTGGTGATCTCGACCGCCGCCAGGTCCACCCCTTCGGCCTCGATCTCGCGCAGGCTCTTGGCGATTTCCGACTCCGGCACGCCGAACATCCGCACCGTGTAGCCGTGCAGCGGCGTCGCCCGGTCGAGCACCTCGCGCACCGGCGCCGTCTTCAGCGCCTCGGGCCACATCGGCCGCAGCTCGCGCGGCGGCCCCGGCAGGACGATCACCACTCGTTCCCCAGCCGGCACCACCAGCCCCGGCGCGGTGCCGACTGGGTCGAGCGCGGTCGCCCCCTCCGGCACCATCGCCTGCTTGCGATTGGCCTCGATCACCGCCCCCTCGTCGAACCGGAAGCGCCGCGCGAAGCCGCGCAGGATCTCGGCGATCTTCTCCAGCATCTCCTCATCGAGGACCAGCTCGCGACCGGCGAACTGGCCGACCATCTCGGCGGTCAGGTCGTCGGCGGTCGGCCCGAGGCCCCCGCTGGTGACGATCAGGTCCATCCCCTCCGCCGCCAGGAAGCCCAACGCCGCCTCGAGGTCGTCGCGGCGGTCGCCGACGACGAGGATGTGTGCAACCTCCACGCCCCGCTCGGCGAGCCGTTCGGAGACCCAGGGGCCGTTGGCGTCGGCGATCCGACCGGTCAGGACCTCGGTCCCGGTGACGACGATCCCGGCGCGGATCACGTGCAGGTCGGCCGTTCGCCTTCGGGTATTTCGCGCAGGCTGCCGCCTTCGCCGATCGCGTAGCCGACCGGGCTGGAGCTTTCGGGGATTTCCGCCTGCCTGCCGTCCACCATCATCGTCACCGCGCCGTTGCCTAGCGCGACGGTGAAGCTACCGGAACGGAACGGGCCCGCTTCGCTTCCCGATGCGAGGATCTGGCCGTCGACCAGCGCCCGGCCGCGGCCGTCGAGCAGGCAGACCCAGACTTCCCCCTCGGCGGTGAGGGTGAGCGTCTGAGCGCCAGCAGCCGCCCCGCCTTCGCGCGACGTGTCGACCGGCACCGCCTGGCCGATGCCGATCCTCGGCTCGCCGGAGCTGGGTCCCGAGGAGCCGCCGCCGCTCGCCAGGGCGATCGCCAGCAGGATCGCGATCAGCGCCGCCGAGACCGCCACCGCGGCGACGCGCGGCGGGATCCGCGGCAGGCGCCGCTCGCGCAGGGGCCGCGGCGGGCGCGGCGGGCGCGGCGGCTCGACCCGGGGCAGGCGTTCGGCCGGCCGAGGCATCCCTCGATTCCGCCGGTATTCCTCCGCCAGCCGGCTGCCGTCGAGCCCGAGGTGGATCGCATAGGTGCGGACGAAGGCACGGGCGTAGGCGTCGCCCGGCAGCAGGTCCCATTCCTCGTTCTCGATCGCCCGCAGGTAGCGGACCCGGATCTTGGTCGCGGCTTCGACTGACGGAAGGTCGACCTTGCGCCGGGTGCGCACCTCGCGCAGCGTGGCACCTACTCCGTCGTCCATTCCCCCATTGTTGCCACTCCGGGCCCGCGGGCGGCGAAGTTTTCGGCTACTGGGCGTCGGCCTCCGCCTCGGCCGCCACGGGCTCGGCCACCGGGTCGGCCTGGCCGGCGGAGAGGAAGCGCGGCAGGTCGGCCTGGGTGATCAGCACCTGACGCGGTTTGGAGCCCTCGTAGCCGGAGATCACGCCGCGTCGCTCGAGCATGTCGATCAGCCGGCCGGCGCGCGTGTAGCCGACTCGCAGCCGCCGTTGGACCATCGAGACCGAAGCCGTCTCCGTCTGCACCACCAGGCGAATCGCCTCGTCGAGCAGGTCGTCGCTGTCGGGGTCGAACTCGTCGTCGCGACCCTCCTCGGCGACCTCCTCCGGGGCCTCCAGAAGCTCGGCCTCGAACTCCGGTTCGCCCTGCTTGGACCAGTGGCCGGTGATCCGGGCGATCTCCTCCTCGGTGATGAAGGCTCCCTGGATGCGCTGCAGCTTCGAGCTGCCCGGGCCGCGGAACAGCATGTCGCCCTGACCGAGCAGCGACTCGGCGCCGCCCTGGTCGAGGATCACCCGCGAGTCGGTCTGCGAGGAGACGGCGAAGGCGATCCGCGAGGGAATGTTGACCTTGATCGTGCCGGTGATGATGTCGGTCGAGGGCCGCTGCGTCGCCAGCACCAGGTGGATCCCGGTGGCCCGGGACTTCTGCGCCAGGCGGATGATCGAGTCCTCGACTTCGGCCGGCGCGACCATCATCAGGTCCGCGAGCTCGTCGATCACGCAGAGGATGTGCGGCAGCGGCGCCAGGCCGTTCTTGCGGCGGACCCGGTTCAGCTCGTCGAGGTTGCGGGTCCTCGCCTCGCTCATGATCCCGTAGCGACTCTCCATCTCACCGATCAGGTTGGCGAGGACGTTGGCGGCGAGCCGCGGCGAGGTGACGACCGGCGTCAGCAGGTGGGGCACGTTCTCGTAGTGGTTGAGCTCGACCTGCTTTGGGTCGACGAGGACCAGCCGCACCTCGTTCGGCGAGGCCTGCATGAGGATCGAGGAGAGGATCGCGTTGACGCAGCCGCTCTTGCCCGAGCCAGTGGTGCCGGCGACCAGGACGTGCGGCATCTTCGCCAGGTCGGTCCAGACCGCGTTGCCGTCGATCCCCTTGCCGAGCCAGGCGACCAGCGGCGAGGTCTTGGCCGGCCGGCCGGCGTAGATGTCGCCCAGCCGAACCATTCGGCGGCGCTGGTTCGGCACCTCGACCCCGACCGCCTGTTTGCCGGGAATCGGCGCCAGGATGCGGATGTCGGTCGAGGCCAGCGCGTAGGCCAGGTCGTTGGCCAGCTCGGTGACTTTCTTGACTTTGATCCCCGGCGCCAGGCGCATTTCATAGAGCGAGACGTGCGGGCCGCTGACCACGCCGACGATCTTCGCCTCGACCCCGAAGTGGCCGAGGGTCTCGATCAGCTTGCGGCCGACCGCTTCCTGGTCGCGGGGGTCGGGACCCTTGTCGCCTTTGCCGCGCTCCAGCGCCTTCGCCGGCGGCGGCCGGTAGTCGATCTCCTCCGACATCGTGACCCCGCGCTTGGAGCCCAGCGGGGTGAGGTCGGCGTGCGCCCGGTCCCCCGGGTCGACCACGGCCACCGCGTCCTCGGAGTCGTAGTTCGGCAGCTCGCCTGGTCCGTCCGGGTCGGGCTCCTCCTCGGCCTCGTCGACCGGCAGCACGTGCGTCGCTGTCTCCTCCTCGGCCTCGGCGCCGAACACGCCGGGCGCGAAGTCGGCGTCCTCGGCGAGCTGCAGCGTCGGGTTGAAGTCCTCGTCCTCCTCGGGGTAGGAGCTCATCACGTCGGTCGGGCCGGCGACGGTCTCGGCGGCCGCGGCGCGGGCCTCGCGCTGCTGGCGCCAGTCGGCGTGGGTCCGGGCGACCGTACGGGCGGCCGCGTCGCCGCCGAAGAAGATGCCCCTCGAAACCCCGCGGAGGCCGCGCCCGATGCCGCCCGCCAGAGCCGAGACCGAGGTGCCGGTCAGCAGCATGCCCCCGACCAGCAGCGTCAGCAGGGTGAAGATCTTCGAGCCGACCTTGCCGAACAGGTAGACGAGCGCGGTTTCCAGGCCGTAGCCAACCTTGCCGCCCTCCCAGCCGCCGAACAGAACGAAGACCAGGTAGACGCCGAAGGCGACCAGGAAGAGGCCGATCAGGTCGAGATGGCGCTGCTCGAGATGAACGCCGAGGCCGCCCTGCGGCTTTGCAACTTTCCGTTTTGCGGCAGCTTTACCCCGACGGGCGGGCGCGGCCCGCTTCTTGCGAACGAACATGCTTTTCCCGTTCGACGCGAACGCCGGCTCCCCTGCCTCGGCGCGAGGGGCCTAAATTCGCCCTAAAACCGGCGGAATCCACGGTTCTTCGCGGCTAACATCGATTTATGCTCAGTGCGTCCGAACAGGTTGGCGGCAGAGTCCTGATCGTCGAGGACGACGCCGACATCGCCGACGTCCTGCGCCGCTCGCTGCGCAACGAGGGCTATGAGGTGCGCACATCCACCGACGGCGTCGAGGCGCTCGACGTCGCCGCGGGCTTCATCCCCGACCTCGTCGTGCTCGACCTCGGGCTGCCGGGGATGGACGGGGTCGAGGTCTGCCGCCGCCTGCGCACAGACGGGGACGTGCCGATCCTCATGCTGACCGCCCGCGCCGAGACCGAGGACCGGGTCGTCGGCCTCGACAGCGGCGCCGACGACTACCTGGTCAAGCCGTTCGAGCGCCAGGAGCTGCTGGCGCGAATCCGGGCGCTGCTGCGGCGCCGGCCCCCCCGCGGCGCCGCCTCGCTGCAGGTCGGCGACCTGACGCTCAACCCCGACACCCGCGAGGTTCACCGGGGCGAGCGCGAGATCGAGCTGACCAACCGCGAGTTCGAGCTGCTGGAATTCCTGATGCGCAACGAGCGCCTGGTCGTCTCGCGCGAGCGCCTGCTCGACGAAGTCTGGGGATACGACCCGATGGCGGCGACCAACACGATCGACGTCTTCATCTCCAACCTGCGTCGCAAGCTCGAGGCGAGCGGCGAGCCGCGTCTCCTGCACACCAAACGCGGCGCCGGCTACGTGCTGAAGGACTAGCGTGGGTGCAGCGGCCAAGTGGGCGGGCGCGGGGCTGCGCCGTTTGGCTCACCCCCGGAGCTGGCCGGTGCGCTGGCGCCTGGCGGCGGTCTCCTCGGGGCTCACGCTGGCGATCCTGCTGCTGTTCGGCGGCGCGATCGGCAAGATCGCCACCGAACGGATCCGCGACGACTTCAACGGCGAGGTCCAGAACGCCGCCCAGACGCTGGCCTCGGAGTTCCGGATCGTCTACACCCCGCTCGGCAGCATCGCCGAACAAACCCCCAGCCTCTCCAACGTCGTCCTCCCCGACGACGGCAGGGCGAGGGTCCTGGACCGCGAAGGCGTGGTCAAGGGCAGCACCGGCCCCGAGGCGCGCCGGCTGGGTCCCTACCGGAGCGGCCTGACCACCCACGGGAACATGCGCGTGGCGACGGCCCAGATCACCTCCGACGGGGAAGTGACCGGCTTCATCCAGTACGGGCGCGGCCTCCAGCACGTCGACGCGACGATCGACCGGGTGTGGTTCTTCATCGCCGCCGGCATCTTCGGCGGCACCCTGCTCGCCAGCCTCGCCGGGGTGGCGATCGCCGGCCGGGCGATGCGCCCGATCGCTTCGCTCACCGCAACCGCACGCAAGATCGCCGCCACCCGCGACCCCTCGCAGCGGATGCCGAAACCCCCGGTCGACGACGAGGTCGGCGAACTGGCGCTGACCCTGGAGGAGATGCTGCGCTCGCTCGATGCCGCCCGCGCCGAGCGCGAGGCGACGATGCAGAAACAGCGCGAGTTCGTCGCCGACGCCTCGCACGAGCTGCGCACCCCGCTGACCAGCGTGCTCGCCAACCTCGAGCTGCTGCAGGCCTCGCTCGCCCGCGCCGAGCAGGCCGAAGACCGCGAGATGGTCGACTCCGCCCTGCGCTCCTCGCGGCGGATGAGCCGCCTGGTCTCCGACCTGCTGCTGCTTGCCCGCGCCGACGCCGGCCAGCTCGGACAGCACCGGCGCTGCGACCTGGCCGAAATCGCCGGCGA
This sequence comes from Solirubrobacterales bacterium, assembly GCA_036257815.1. Classification (GTDB taxonomy): domain Bacteria; phylum Actinomycetota; class Thermoleophilia; order Solirubrobacterales; family 70-9; genus VAYN01. The sequence goes on along the minus strand of DATAEW010000042.1, from coordinate 37,179 downwards.
AGCCGCCGCCGAGGCGTCGCCGCTGATGGGCGACCGCGAGCTGGCGGTCGACAACGACCGGCCGCTGCGCGTGGAAGGGAACCCCGACGAGCTGCACCGGATGGTCCTCAACCTGCTCGACAACGCCGCCCGCCACACCCCCGAGCGAGCCCGGATCGAGCTCAGGCTGCGCGCCGAGAACGGCCAGGCCGTGGTCGAGGTGGCCGATGACGGCCCGGGAATCCCGGCCGAGCTTCGCGGCCACATCTTCGACCGCTTCGTCCGCGGCCAGGGGCCCTCCGACACCGCCACCGGCAACGGCACCGGCCTCGGGCTGGCGATCGTCAGCGCCGTCGCCCACTCCCACGGCGGCTCGGTCGAGGCCGCCGAGTCGCCGGCCGGCGGCGCCCTCTTCCGCGCCCGGGTGCCGATCGTCGAGCCGGAGGTGCCCCGGCCCAAGCATTTACCGGCGCTTTAAAGCGGCCGCCTAGATTTTGCGGTGGACGAGACACTAGCCCGCCGAGGTTCTCCCCAGACACTGCCTCGGCGGGCTTTTTCTTGTCCTGGACCATGGGTTTCCCTTGAGGGCCGGAGTCGGGTGGGGGTCTCCGGCTGCACTTCGCCGAGAGAGACCGTCACGGCTACCGCCTGCAGCGCTATTGGCTCGGCGAATGCTGATACGCCGGGGACCCCCACCCGACTCCGGCCAGCGAGGCCGCTCTCCCCGAAGGGCAAGAAAAAGCCCGTGTGCGCCAAGCTTCTCGTCTCAGTCGTAAGCGCTCGCGACATTGACCCCCCTCAGGTGTGGTCAATGTCGCGAGCGCTGTCTGGCTCAGCGCTCCGGGCCTTCGGCCTCGAGGCGGCGCGGGCCGCGGCCGCGGAAAGCTTATGAGCCCGGGCCGGTGGTTATGCCGGCCCAGCGGCCGGGCCGTGATCCGTCTTGAGACCGACGGTTACGGGAGGGACCGGTGCCCTCTTCGAACGTATCAGCATTCGCCGGGCGTCCCCACCCCGTGGCGTCAGCCCAATTCGGCCCCTTCCCGGCGAGGTGCAGTGAGAAGGGGGGCACCGGTCCCTCCCTCACCCAACGCCCGTCTCGAGCCGGATCAGACCTCGATCACGACCGGCAGAACCATCGGCCGCCGCCTCAGCCGTTGCCAGACGAACTTGCCGATCCCGTCGTGCAGGTCCTCCTCGATCAGGTGCGACTCGCGGTTCCCCGCCTCGGCGGCGTCTTCGAGGGTGTCTTCGACCAGGTCGCTCAGCTCTTCGACCAAGGCGTCGGCTTGCTCGAGGAAGGCGACGCCGCGGAAGATCACCTCGGGGTCGGCGACGACGCTGCCGTCGTCAGAGGAGATCGTGACGACGACGATGAAGATGCCGTCGGCGGAGATCTCGCGGCGGTCGCGCAGGGCGGCGTCGTCGGGCTCGCCGATGTTGACGCCGTCGACGTAGATCGCGCCGGAGTGGATGTCCTCGCCGAAGCGGGCGCCGTCGGCGTCGATCTCCAGCGCCAGGCCGTTGCGGCCGCGGAAGATCCGCTCGCGCTCGATGCCGACTGCCTCGGCCAGTTCGGCGTGCAGGCGCAGCCGCTTGTGGTCGCCGTGGACCGGCAGCACGTAGCGCGGCTTGGTCAGGTTGAGCATCAGCTTCAGCTCCTCCTGCCAGCCGTGACCGGAGGCGTGGATCGGCGCGTCCTGGGCGGTGATCACGGTGGCCCCGATCTCGTAGATGCGGTCGATCGTCTCGTTGACCGCGCGCTCGTTGCCGGGCACCGGCGTGGCCGAGAAGACGACCGTGTCGCCGGAGTGCAGCTGCACGTCGCGGTGGTCGTTGTTGGCCATTCGCCGCAGCGCCGAGAGTGGCTCGCCCTGGCTGCCGGTCGAGATCACGACCACCTTCTCGTCCGGGAAGTCCTCGATCTCGCGCGGCTGGATGAACAGGCCGGGCGGCGCCTCCGCCATCCCCAGGTTGGAGGCGATGTTGAAGTTCTTGCGCATCGAGCGGCCGACCAGGGCGACCCGGCGGTCGAGCTGCACGGCGGCGTCGATCACCTGCTGGACGCGGTGGATGTTGGAGGCGAAGGAGGTGACGACGATCCGCCCCTCGCAGCGCGCGAATTGCTGCAGCAGCGCCGGGCCGACGCTCGACTCCGAGGGGGCGACGCCGGGGCGGTCGGCGTTGGTCGAGTCGCCGCAGAGCAGCAGCAGGCCCTCCTTGCCGATCTCGGCCAGCCGGGAGACGTCGGCGGGGCGCCCGTCGACCGGGGTCTGGTCGAACTTGTAGTCGCCGGTCATCAGCACCGAACCGAGCTCGGTCCGCAGCAGGACGGCGCGCATGTCGGGGATCGAGTGGGCGAGGTGGACCAGCTCGAGCTCGAACGGACCGCAGCGCACCCGCTCGCCCGCCGGCAGCTCCTGCAGCGGCGCCGCCTCGCCGAGCTTGTGCTCGTCGAGCTTGGAGCGCACCATGCCGATCGTCAGCAGGCCGCCGTAGATCACCGGCGGCGAGCCGATCTCGCGCAGCACGTAGGGCAGGGCGCCGACGTGGTCCTCGTGCCCGTGCGTGAGCACGATCGCCTCGATGTCCTCGGCGCGGTCGCGCAGGTAGGAGAAGTCCGGCAGCACGAGGTCGATCCCGTGCATCTCGGCGGTTGGGAACATCAGCCCCGTGTCGACGACGACGATCCGGCCGTCGTACTCGATCACGGTCATGTTCTTGCCGATCTCGCCAAGGCCGCCCAGGGGCAGCACGCGGAGCTTGTCTGGCACTAGCGGTTCACTTTCTGCGGTGTCCTAGCTGGCAACCGGGACGCCGGCGGCATCGAGCCCGGCCCGGACGGCGGCGCGCTGCTCGGCGTCGACGGGGACCAGGGGAAGTCTGAGGCGGTTGGCGGCGAGGCCGAGCATCTCCAGCGCCGCCTTCAGCGGGATCGGGTTGGTCGTCACCGAGATGGCCTCGTAGACCGGCGTGATCTCGGCGTCGATCTGGCGCGCCCGCGCGAGATCACCGCTCTGCGCGGCGTCCCACATCTGGCGCATCTGGTCGCCAACCACGTGCGAGGCGACGAGGATGCCGCCGGCACCACCGAACTCGAGCACGCGCAGGAAGGTGTTGTCGTTGCCGGCGAGGACGGCCAGCCCGTCGATCGGGCCCAGCTCGGCGTCGTTCGCCTGCTTGACGGCGACGATGTTGGCCACGTCGCGCCCCAGCTCGGACAGCAGCTCGGGGTCGGCGTTGACGATCACCCGCGAGGGGATGTTGTACATCACCATCGGCAGCTCCGGGACCGCTTCGGCGACCGCTTCGAAATGCGCCCGGATGCCCGCCCGGTTCGGCTTGTTGTAGTACGGGACGACGACCAGCGAGGCGTCGGCCCCGGCGTCGGCCGCCATCTTGGTCAGCTCGCAGGAGTGGCGGGTGTCGTTGGTCCCGGTGCCGCAGATCAGCAGCGGCTCCTCCCCGACCTCCTTGCGCACCGCCTGCAGCAGCTCGACCTCCTCGCCGTCGGTGAGGGTCGGGCACTCGCCGGTGGAGCCGGCGATCGCCAGTCCCGTCGATCCGTGCTCGAAGAGGTGCGCGGCGAGGCGCCGGCTGCCGTCCATGTCGATGCGCCGGTCCTCGTCGAACGGGGTGGCCATCGCCGTAATGACGCCGCGAATCTCCTTCATCGTTGCCAGGGTACCCCGTCGGGCGACCGCGTGCCCACTCTCAGAGCAGCTTCTCGAGCCCGACCGTGAAGCGGTCGGGAAGATCGGCGACCTTGCGCACCGCCAGCAGCACCCCCGGCATGAAGGAATGCCGATCGATCGAGTCGTGGCGGATCGCCAGCGTCTGCCCCTCGCCACCGAAGATCAGTTCCTGGTGGGCGACCAGGCCGGGCAGCCGCACCGAGTGGATCGGCTGGTGGACGCGGCCGCCCGCGGCGTCGATCAGCTCCTGGGTCCGCTTCGCCGTCCCCGAGGGGGCGTCGAGCTTGCGGTCGTGGTGCAGCTCGATCAGCTCGCACTCCGGCATGTGGGGCGCGATCGTCTGCGCGACCTCCATCATCAGCACCGCCCCGATCGCGAAATTCGGGGCGACGAAGCAGTTGGCGCTCGCCGCCTCGGCGGCCGCGCGGGCGGCGTCGAGGTCGAAGCCCGTGGTGCCGACCACGACGTTGACGCCGGCCTCCAGGCAGGTCCTGACGTTCTCCAGCGCCGTGCTCGGGACGGTGAAGTCGACGACCACGTCGGCGTCGTCGAGGACCTCGGGGAGCGCGACTCCGAGTGCCGGGTCGGCGCGGCCGACCAGCTCGGTGTCCGCGGCCGCATCGACTGCTTCGCAGACCGTCGCGCCCATGCGGCCGGCGGCACCGGAGACGGCGACCCCGATCATGCCGCGAGCAGCGCCTCGGAGACCGGCGCCAGGGCCCGCTTGAAGCGCTCTTCGTCGGCGCCGACGCAGGCGGCGGAGATCCGCTCGGCTCCGTACAGCTCGGCGGCCAGCTCGGTCAGCTCGCCGACCCGCACGGCGTCGACCTTGGCCAGCATCTCGTCGAGGCTTTCGATCGGCAGCCCGAACAGCGTCGCGCGCGAGATCCGCGTCATCCGTGCCGCCGTCGACTCCGAGGAGAGGACCAGCCGTCCCTTGACGCTCTCCTTGGCCCGCTTCAGCTCCTCCTCGGAGACCGGCTCGGAGCGCAGCCGGGCCAGCTCCTCGCCGATGATCGAGCAGGCCTCTTCGACGTTGTCCTCGCGGGTGCCGACGTAGGTGGCGACCAGGCCCTGGTCGGTGAACTGCTCGTTGTAGGAGCCGACGGAGTAGGCGAGGCCGCGCTTCTCGCGCACCTCGCGGAACAGCCGCGAGGAGGTCGAGCCGCCGAAGATCGAGTCGAGGACGGCCAGCGGAAAGCGGCGCTCGTCCTCGCGGCGCAGGCCCGGAGCACCGAAGCAGATGTGGTATTGCTCGGTCTCCTTGGCGTGGAAGCAGAGCCGGGCGCCCCCGTCCAGCTCGCTCTCCGGAGCCGGTCCTCCCCCCTGCGCCGGCTGCACCAAGCGCTCGGCCAGCTCGACGATGCGCTCGTGGTCGAGGTGACCGGCCGCACCGACGACGATGTCGGCCCCGGTGTAGCGAGCATGGTGGTAGGACTCGATGTCGGGAACGGGGATCGTCGCGATCACCTCCGCCTCGCCGAGCACCCTGCGGCCCAGCGGGTGCTCGGCGAACACCGCCTCGGCCAGCACGTCGTGGACCCGGTCCTGCGGCTCGTCCTCGTACATCGCGATCTCCTCCAGCACCACCTGGCGCTCGGAATCGACGTCGGGATAGGTCGGGGCGAGCAGCATCTCCGCCAGCAGGTCGAAGACCTCCTCGGTGTGCTCGTCGAGGAAGCGAGCGTGCAGGTGGGTGGTCTCCTTGCCGGTGGCCGCGTTGACCGAGGCCCCGAGCCCGTCGAGGAGCTCGGAGATCTCGATCGCGTCATAGCGCGCGGTTCCCTTGAACAGCAGGTGCTCGAGGAAGTGCGAGACGCCGGCCTGGGCCGGCGTCTCGTTCCGCGAGCCGGTGCGCACCCAGAGGCCGAGCGCCACGGAGCGGACCGAGGGGACCTCCTCGGTGACGACCCGGACGCCCGAGCCCAGCTCGGTTAGCTTCGCCTCGCTCAAGGCCTAGCCACGGCGCTCGCGTTCGCGCCCGCGCCCGCGGTCACGGCCGCCGCGACCACCGCGGTCGCCGCCGTTGCGGCGCCCACCGTCGCCGGAGCCGATCGTCGCCAGCTCCTCGGCCGATTTGCCCTCGACCGAGGGGTCGCTGGAGAGGCGCAGCCCGATCCGGCCGCGCTCCTTGTCGACCTCGACCACGGTGACGTCGATTTCCTCGCCGGCCTTGAGGACGTCGTCGACCGAGTCGACCCGCTCGCCCGGCTTCACGTTGGAGATGTGAAGCAGGCCGTCGGTGCCCTTGACCAGCTCGACGAAGGCGCCGAAGGTCGTCGTCTTGACGACCTTGGCGTTGTCGTAGCGGTCGCCGACTTCGGCCTCCTTGGTCATCGACTGGATGCGGGAGACGCAGGCCTCGACCAGTTCTCCGGTCGGCGCGTAGATCCGCACCGTGCCGTCGTCCTCGACATCGATCTCGGCCTCGAACTCCTCGCAGAGGGCGCGGATCGTTTCGCCGCCTTTGCCGATCACCGCGCCGATCTTCTCGGGGTCGATCTTGATCGACTCGATCGCCGGCGCGTGCTGCGAGAGCCGCTCACGCGGCCCGTCGATCGCCTCGGCCATCTTGCCGAGGATGAACTGCCGGCCCTTGTTGGCCTGCTCGAGCGCGTCGCGCAGGATGTCGAAGGTGACGCCGGTGATCTTGATGTCCATCTGCAGGGCGGTGATCCCGTCCTTGGTGCCGGCGACCTTGAAGTCCATGTCGCCGAGGTGGTCCTCGACGCCGGCGATGTCGGTGAGGACGATGTAGTCCTCCCCCTCCTTGATCAGCCCCATCGCCACGCCGGCGACCGGCGCGGTGACCGGCACGCCCGCGGCCTGCAGGGCCATCGAGGAGGCGCAGACCGAGCCCATCGAGGAGGAGCCGTTGGACTCCAGGGTCTCGGAGACGACCCGGATCACGTACGGAAACGACTCTTCGTCGGGGATCGTCGCCGCCAGCGCCCGCTCGGCGAGCGCGCCGTGGCCGATGTCGCGGCGCTTCGGGCCGCGCATGAAGCCGGCCTCCCCGACCGAGAAGGGCGGGAAGTTGTAGTGGTGCCAGAAGCGCTTCGTGGTCTGCAGCCCGAGCGTGTCGATCCGCATGTCCATCCGGGTCGTGCCCAGAGCCACGTTGGAGAGGATCTGAGTCTCGCCGCGGGTGAACAGGGCCGAGCCGTGGACGCGCGGGGAGATGTCGACCTCGGTTTCGATCGGCCGGATCTCGTCGGCGGCGCGACCGTCGGGCCGTTTCTTTTCGACCGCGATCGCCTTACGGATCGTGTCCTTCTCGATGCTGTCGAAGGCGCCGCCGACCTCGGCCTTGCGCTCCGCGTCGGCCTCGGCGTCGCCGCTCTCCGGCGCGTATTTGGCGACCACCTCGTCCTTGACCTTGTCGATCGCCTCGTAGCGCTCGAGCTTGCCCTCGGTGGCGATCGCGTCGACCAGCGCCTGGCCGTGGGAGCCGCGAATCTCGCTCAGCAGGCCCTCGTCGATGCTCGGGGGCTCGATCTCGAGCTTCTCCTTGCCGGCCTTCTGCGCCAGCTCCTCGATCGAGGCGGTGATCTTCTTGATCTCGCTGTGGGCGATGTCCAGGGCGTCGAGGATCTCGGCCTCGGTGACGCCCTCGGCGCCGGCCTCGACCATCAGGATCGCCTCGTCGGTGCCGGCGACGATCAGGTCCAGCTCCAGCTCCTCGTGGCGCTCCTCTGGCGGGTTGACGACGAAGTCGCCCTCCAGCTTGCCGATCCGCACCGCGCCGACGTGCTTCGCGACCGGGACCGGCGAGATCGCCAGCGCGGCCGAGGCGCCGTTCATCGCCAGGATGTCGTAGGGGTTGACCTGGTCGACCGACATCGGGATCGCGATCAGCTGCGTCTCGTAATGCCAGCCCTTGGGGAAGAGAGGACGGATCGGCCGGTCGATCATCCGCGCCGTCAGGGTTGCCTTCTCGCCCGAACGCCCCTCGCGACGGAAGAACGAGCCGGGGATCTTGCCCGCGGCGTACATCCGCTCCTCGACGTCGACGGTCAGGGGCAGGAAGTCGACGTCGCGCAGGCTGCCGACCGTCGCGGTGCAGAGCACCAGGGTGTCGCCGGACCGAACGACGACCGCGCCGCCGGCCTGCCGCGCGAGCTTTCCGGTCTCGAAGGAGATCTGGCTCTCGCCGACGTCCACCGAGACACGGGTCACGTCAAACATGCTCATTTAGTTGTACCTCCGGCCGCCCGGATGGCGGCCATTTGCATTCAGAACTCTCGTTCTCTGTCACCGGAGAGAGTACAGGCCCGCGCAGGCGTGAGGCGGAAAGCGCCCACTAACCGCTGGCGTCAAGCTCGAAGATCGACGGCGTGGTGGTCACGCCGGCCCTGATGCCGGACTCGAAGTCGCGGCGCACCCGGGCGGCAACGGCCCTGGAGCGACGGTCGCGCTGAAAGCGATCGAGATCGAGGCCGAGATCCTCGACCCGTCGCCAGAGGTGCGGGTCGTCGAGGTGGCCGTGATCGGCGTAGATCGAGTCGACCATCTCGAAGAAGCGGCCCTGGACAGCCGCCGCCTCGGCGGCCGCGTGCAGGGCCGGCGCCCGCGGGTGCTTGCTGGCCACCGGGAAGTGGCGGAAGACGAGCCGCGCCGGGCGCTCGCGGATCCGCCTCCAGGCGCCCGCGCAGTGTGGGCAGCCGAGATCGGCGTAGACGACCAGCGTCTCCCCCTCCCCGCGCACGTGGTCGTCGGGCCCGACCGGCGGGATTGGGGCGCTGGTGAGGTCGGCCATGCGATCAGTCTGCCTCAGTGTCCGCATATCGGACACAGATGCAGACGCTTGCTCAGGCGAGCGCGTCGAAGATCACGTTGGCACCCGGGAACTCGCCCGGGCTGGGCGATTCGTAGGTCCAGGCGACCGTGCCGTCCTCGTCGACCAGGACGAGGGTGCGGTTGGCGAAGCCGGCGTCGAGATAGGAGCCGTAGGCGCGGGCGACCTCGCCCTTCGGCTCGAAGTCGGCGAGCAGGGTGGTGTCGATCCCCAGCTTCTCCTGGAAGGCCTTGTGGGCCCAGGCGTGGTCGACGCTGATCCCGACCAGCTCGACCCCCCGCTCGGTCAGCTGCGGCTTGACCTCCTGGTAGATCGAGAGCTGATCCGAGCAGACCGGGCTGAAGTCCATCGGGTAGAAGACCAACAGGACCTTGCGGCCGCGGAAGTCCGAGAGCGAGACCTCCTTGCCGTCCTGGTCGCGCAGGGTGAAGCCCGGCGCGGCCTCGCCGGCGGCGATCATCTACGCAGGCCGAGCTCGGCGACGAGGGCGCGGTAGCGCTCGAGGTCGCTGCCTTCGAGATAGCGCAGCATCCGCCGCCGCTTGCCGACCAGCATCAGCAGCCCGCGACGGGAGTGATGGTCTTTGGCGTGCGTGCGCAGGTGCTCGGTGAGCTCGTTGATCCGCTCGGTGAGCAGCGCGATCTGCACCTCGGCGGAACCGGTGTCGCCCTCGGCGCGACCGTATTTGCCGATCAGCTCGCTCTTCTTCTCTTTCGTCAGGCTCATGTCGAATCCGTTTGGCGGTCCCAAAAAAGCCGTGCACCCGGTGGGTCACGGCCGCTGGAAGCTAGCACAGTTAGGCTTCCCACCTTGGCGGTGATGGCAAGACTCCGAGCCGGTGCGAGCGCGGTCCTTCTGGGCCTCCTCGCCGCCCTGCTCTGTGCCGGTCCCGCGGCGGCCGACGGCGCTCACGCTTCGATCGTCGGTGGCCGATCCGCCTCGATCGCCGAGTTTCCGTGGCTGGCATTCATCGAAGCCGAAACCCGGCCCGAGGAAGGCTTCCAGTGCACCGGCACGGTGATCGCCCCGCGGCTGATCCTCACCGCCGGGCACTGCGTCCAGGACATCGAATCCGGCCGTCTCACCCCGGCCGCCGACTTCGCGGTCGCCACCGGGGTCGACGACCTCCACGACGTCCAGGCCGCCAACATCTCGCGGGTCACCCAGGCGCTGGTCTATCCCGGCTTCAAGCCCTCGCTGCTGCGCGGTGACGCCGGCCTGCTCGTGCTGGCGACGCCGACCGCCGCCCCGGCGATCCCCCTCGCCTCGAGCGCCGAGGCCGCGCTCTACGCGTCCGGAACGTCGATCTCGCTCGCCGGCTGGGGCCTGACCAACGCGAATGCCAAGGACATCACCGGGGTCCTGCGAGCCGCTTCGGCGGTGGTCCAGAGCACCTCCTATTGCCGCAGCCGGGTGGCCAGTTTCTACCCCTTCTTCACCCCGTCGACCCAACTCTGCGCGATCGCCCCGCCCGACTTCGCCAGCGGCACCTGTCACGGCGACAGCGGCGGGCCCGCGATCGCCCTGGCCAACGGGGTGGCGGTCCAGGTCGGGATCACCAGCCTCGGCGAGGCCAGGTGTGCGACCAAGCTGCCGGGCGTCTTCACCCGCGTCGACCGGATCTCTCCGTGGGTGGCGGGCTGGGTGGCGGCGGTCGAAACCGGCGCCCCGGCGCCCGCGATCAAGGTGCCGAGGGCGAAGCTGCCGCGGCTGACCATGGCGCGGGCTCGCGGCTTCGTGGTCCGAGGCCTGCGCGAAGATTTCGGCCACCGCTTCAGCGGCGGTGCCGAAAAGCGCGCCGCGTGCGTGCGCCTGGCCCGCACGCGGGTCAAATGCCAGGTCGAATGGTTCCAGGGCGGCAACGACTACTTCGGCACGATCACGGTCTTCTACGTGCTCGGCCGCGAATCGGTGCTGTGGAACGACCGCTACGTCATCCACTGGGCCAGCGACAGCTGCCTGCGCGACATCGACCGCGGCTGTCCGGTCCACACCCAGCGGTGACCGTCAGCTGGTGAAGGAGGCGCAGACGCGCCTCGCGTCCTCGACGTCGCGCCGCATCTGCTCGACCAGGTCCTCGACCTTGACGTAGCGGCGCTCACCGCGCAACCGCTTGACGAAGGCGACCCGCAGCGTCTTGTCGTAGAGGTCCTCGTCGTGGTCGATCAGGTAGGTCTCGATGAGCACGCCGCGGCCGCTCTCGAAGGTCGGGCGGATGCCGACGTTGACCGCCGCGGGAACCCCGTTGGCGAAGGCGGCGTAGACGCCGTGACCGGGGATCACCAGCCGGTCCTCGGGCACCAGATTGGCGGTCGGGAACCCCAGCTCGCGGCCGCGCCGGTCCCCCTTGACGACCGTGCCCTCGACCATGAACGGGGCGCCGAGGCAGCGGCGGGCGCCCTCGACGTCGCCGGCCGCCACCTGGGCCCGGATCCTGGTCGAGGAGACCGTCTCTCCGTCGACCTCGATCAGCGGCACCACCCGGGTCTCGAACTCCGTGCGGGCTTTCAGCATCTCCGGGTCGCCTTTCGCCTTGGCGCCGAAGCGGAAGTTCTCGCCCACCGAGACGCGCTCGGCCCCGAGCCGCTCGAGCAGCACGGCCTCGATGAAATCCTCGGCCGAGACGCCGGCGAACTCGCGGTCGAAGGGGATCACGACCAGCTCCTGGACGCCCAGGCCCTCGATCACGTCGCGCTTGACCTCGAAGGGCATGATCAGTTTCGGCAGCGCCGCCGGGTGGATCACCGCCAGCGGGTGGGGCTCGAAGGTGAGGACCGTGTCGGCCCCATCGATCACCGCCTGGTGGCCGAGGTGGACCCCGTCGAAGGTGCCGATCGCGACGTGGCGCCGCCGGGGCCCGGCCTCCGGCAGCGGCGTCACCGCGATGCTCAACGCAGCGCCCCCTGGATCGCGGGGACCAGTTCGGCGACCCGCTCCGCCGGGACCTCCTCGCCCGCGTCATCGACGCGGAAGGGGCCGATGGCGCTGCGCCGCAGCTCGGCGCAGTAGGCGTCGCGCAGCGTCTCGATCAGGGTGCGGACGTAGGTGCCGGCCGAACATTCGATCTCGTAGCGCGCCAGCTCACCCTCGCGCGAGAGCAGCTCGGCGCGGTGGACCTCGACGTCGCGCTGCGGCGTCTCGACCACCTCGCCGCGGTGGGCCTTCCTGTAGAGCCGCTCGCCGCCGACCCGGACCGCCGAGGTCATCGGCACCCGCTGGCGCACGGTGCCGGTCGGCAGCTCCAGCGAGCCGGGGATCCGCCCGGTCTCGGTCAACACGCCGTCGGGATCGCCGGTGCTGGAGCGCCAGCCCAGCCGCGCGGTCGCCAGGTAGATCTTCGGCAGGCCGACGAGGAAACGCTGCAGCCGGGTGGCCCGGCCGAGCAGGATCAGCAGCAGACCGGTGGCGAAGGGGTCGAGCGTGCCGGCGTGGCCGGCCTTGCAGCCCCGCTCCCGCCGCACCTTGGCGACCACGTCATGCGAGGTGAGACCCGCCGGCTTGTCGTAGAGCAGGACCGAGCCTGCGGCGGCCGGGCTCGTCATCCTCAGCCGCCGAGCTGGAGCTCGACCTCGTCGCAGAGAAAAGCGATCAGGTCCTCCAGCTCGAGGTCGGTGGAGAACCCGGCGGCGCGCTTGTGGCCCCCTCCCCCGTGCTTGCGCGCGATCGCCGAGACGTCGACGTCGCCCTCGCTCGAACGCAGGCTGACCTTGCGGGCGGCGCGGCCGCGGTTGCCGAGATCGCGGATCGCCGCCGCCACCTTCGTGCCCTCGATCGAGCGCAGGTGATCGATGATCCCCTCGGTCATCTCCTCGCCGGCGCCGGTCTCCTCGTAGTCCGCCTGGGTGATGTAGGTGAGGACGAGGCGGTCCTCGCAGTAGCGTCGGATCCCGTCGAGGGCCCGCGAGACCAGCCGCAGCTTCTCCAGCGGCACGCGCTCGTAGAGCCGCCGGTAAATGTCGTCGACGTTGACCCCGGCATCGATCAGCTCGGCCGCGACCCGGTGGGTATGCGAGTTGGTGTTCTCGTACATGAACTTGCCGGTGTCGGTGATCAGCCCGACGTAGAGCGCCGCCGCCATCTCGCGGGTGATCCGCGCTCCCAGCAGGAGCGCCAGGTCGTAGACGATCTCGGCGGTGCAGGAGGCGTTGACGTCGACCAGGTTGAAATCGCCGAAGCGGGTGTTGTCGTGGTGGTGGTCGATGTTGATCACGTCGTTGCCGCCGGCGCTGAGGAAGTCGACCGGCATGCGATCGATGTTGCCGCAGTCGAGGAAGACGACGGTGCGGCACCCCATGTCGGCCGGCGGCTCGTGGAAGACCTCCTCCAGAGGAAGGAAGCGATACTCGATCGGCAGCGGGAACTCCTTCGCCGCCATGAACATCACCGAGTCCTTGCCGAGCTGGGTCAGCAGGTAGTGCATCCCGAGCAGCGAGCCGAGGGCGTCCCCGTCAGGCCCCTCGTGGGCGGTGAGCAGGAAGCGGTCGCGGGAGCGCAGCTCGGCGCCGACGCGCTCGCGCTCGGAGGTGGCGAGCGCCCCGCTCATCCCTCCTCCTCGGGTGTTTCCGCCAGCAGGCGGGAGATCCGCACGCCCTGCTCGATCGTCTCGTCGTAGTGAAAGGTCAAGGTCGGAGTCCGCTTCATCCTCGTCTCGGCCGCGATCCGGGACTGGATCACGCCGTGCGAGGAGCGTAGAGCGCTCAGCGTAGCCTCGCGTTCGGCCACCTCGCCGAGGACGCTGACGAACACCTTGGCGGTGCGCAGGTCAGGGCTGGTCTCAACGGAGGTCACGGTGACGAAACCGATCCGGGGATCGCTCAGATCGCTCGCGATCGCAGCGCCTACGACCTCGCGGAGCACCTCGTTGATGCGCCGCATTCGAGCGCCGGCCATGCTACTCCAGGGTTTGCTCGACCTGTTTCGTCTCGAAGAACTCGAGCACGTCGTCCTCCTTGACGTCGGCGTAGCCGTCGAGCACGATCCCGCACTCCTGGCCTTCCTCGACCTCCTGGACGTTGTCTTTGAAGCGGCGCAGGGAACCCAGTTTGCCGGTCCAGACGACCGTGCCCTCGCGGACCAAGCGGACGCTCGCGTCACGGCGGACCCGGCCCTCGGCGACGACGCAGCCGGCGATCCGGCCGACCTTCGAAGCTTTGAAGGTCTGTTTGACCAGCGCCTCGCCGATCGTCTCCTCGACCTCGACGGCCTCCAGCAGGCCCTCCATCGCGTTGCGCAGGTCCTCGGTGATTTTGTAGATCACCGAGTAGGTGCGGACGTCGACGCCCTCGCGCTCGGCGGCTCTGCGGGCGTCGGCCAGCGGCCGCACGTTGAAGCCGATGATGATCGCGTCGGAGGCCGAGGCCAGCATCACGTCGGACTCGTTGATGCCGCCGGTCTGCGAGTGGATGATGTTGATCGCCACCCGCTCCTGCGGCACCTTGGCGAGCTCGTCCTGCAGCGCCTCCAGGGAGCCGGCGACGTCGGCCTTGAGGACGATGTTGAGCTCCTTGATGTCGCCCTCCTGGGCGCGGGCGAAGACCTCGTCGAGGCTGACCTTGCGGCCCTGGCGCCGGGCCAGGGCCTCGGTTTTGAGACGGTGGGCGCGCTCTCCGGCCATCTGGCGAGCCTGGCGGTCGCCGTCGACGGTCTGCACGAACTCGCCGGCATCGGCGACGCCGTCGAAGCCGAGCACCTCGACCGGCATCCCCGGCACCGCCTCCTCGACGGCTTTGCCGGTGAAGTCCTGCATTGCCCGCACCCGCCCCCACTGGGGGCCGGCGACCAGCGAGTCGCCGACCCGAAGCGTGCCGCGCGCGACGAGGACCGTGACGACCGGCCCCCGGCCCGGGTCGAGCTGGGACTCGATCACGTGCCCGGAGGCGGGCGCGTCGGGGTTCGCCCCCAGCTCCTCCAGCTCGGTGACCAGGAGGATCATGTCGAGGAGGTTGTCGAGCCCCTCCCGGGTCTTCGCCGAGACGTCGCAGAAGACCGTCTCGCCGCCCCACTCCTCCGGGCTGATCCCTTCCGAGGCCAGCTCGGTCCGCACCCTTTCGGGGTTGGCGCCCTCTTTGTCGATCTTGTTGACGGCGACCAGCATCGGCACGTCGGCGGCGCGGGCGTGGTCGATCGCCTCCTTGGTCTGGGGCATCACGCCGTCATCGGCGGCGACGACCACGACGACCACGTCGGTCACCTTGGCGCCGCGGGCGCGCATCGCCGTGAAGGCGGCGTGGCCCGGGGTGTCGAGGAAGGTGATCGTCTTCTCGTCGTGGTGGACCTGGTAGGCGCCGATGTGCTGGGTGATGCCGCCGGCCTCTCCCGCCGCGACCTCGGTCTCGCGGATCGCGTCCAGCAGCGAGGTCTTGCCGTGGTCGACGTGGCCCATGATCGTCACCACCGGCGGCCGGTCGAGCAGATCCTCCTCGGCGTCGGAGAACTGCGGCTCCTCGGGCTCCTCGTCGGCGGCGTGGACGATCTCGATCTTGCGGTCGTACTCGTCGGCGATCGCCTTCACCGACTCGTCGGTCAAGGTCTGCGTGAGGGTCGCCATCTCGCCCATCATCATCAGTTTTTTGATCACCTCGGCCGGGGCGAGGCCGAGCGACTCGGCGACCTCGCGCACGGTGGCGCCGGAGTTGACCTTGGTCGCCTCGAGCTCGGGAGGCGTCTCCGGTTTGGCCGGCGGCTCCTCGAGCAGCGGGCGGCGGCGGCGGCCGCCGCGGCGGCGCGGCGGCCGTTGCGGCGGCGGACCTCCCATCTGCTCGCGGCGGGCGGCCTGCGAGTCGATCACCACGCGGCGTTTTTTCGACGCCGCGCCGGCGCCAGCCGCCGCCTGCGGCGCGGGCGCGCGGACCGGTTTGGTGGAGGACTGTTTCGCCGCCGCCGGCTTCCCGCTCGGGGCGGCCTTGGCCGCCTGGACCGGTTTCGCGGCTGCCGGTTTCTGCGCCGCCTGCTGCGCCGCCGGGGCTTTCTTCGGCGCCGCCTGCTTGGCCGCCTGCGCGCCGTCGCCGGAGCCGTTGCCCTTCGCCGCGGCGATCGCTTTCAGCGCCTCGCCCTCCTCGACGCTCGAGGCAGCGGCTTTCGCTTCGATCCCCGCCGCTTTCAGCACCGCCAGCAGCTCCTTGCTGCTGACGCCCTGGGCCTTCGCGATCTCGTGAACCCGCTTCTTAGCCACTAAGCCTGCTCAGCCTCCTCGACAACCGCCTGCTCAGCCCCGGCGCCGTCGACAGCCTTGTCGGAGGAGTCGGCCTCCGCGGCTTCATCCACGGGTGGCACGGGGGACGGCTCCTCGCCCGCAGCGTCGTCCCGCGAGGACGAGGAGTCGTCCCCCGTGACAGGACCCGTGGGGGGAGCCTCATCGTCCGACTCCTCCACGAAGCTCTCTTCGGCCCGAGCGACGATCTCGTCCACCTGCCCCTGGTCGGCTCCGGGGTCGGCGAGGATCGCCACCTCGGTCTCGGAGACGTCGGCTAGCACCGCGACCTGGTTGGTCTCGAAGCGCGAGAGCGCCTGGTGCTGCGGCAGGCCGCAGAAGGTGGAGCCGGAAACGGCGGCGTTCGGGCAGCGGCGGCCGTTGGAGAGCACCGCCATGCAGTGGCCGTCAGCCTGCTCCTCGCCCTCGTACTCGATCTCCGTTTCCTCGGAGGCGAACTCGGTCTCGGACTTGATGTCAACCCGCCAGCCGGTCAGGCGGGCGGCGAGGCGGGCGTTCTGGCCGTCGCGGCCGATCGCCAGCGAGAGCTGGTCGTCGGGGACGATCACCGTCGCCTGGCGCTCCTCGTCGTCGACGATCACCTCGCGAACCCGCGCCGGCGAGAGCGCTTTGGCGACGAAACGGGCCGGCTCCTCGTTGTAGGGGATGATGTCGATCTTCTCGCCCCGCAGCTCGGAGACGACCATCCGCACCCGCGAGCCGCGCGGGCCGACGCAGGCGCCGACCGGGTCGACCCCGTCGGCGTGGGAGACGACGGCGATCTTGGAGCGGTAGCCGGGCTCGCGGGCGACCCCGGTGATTTCGACCAGCTTGTCGGCGATCTCCGGCACCTCGAGCTCGAACAGGCTCTTGATCAGCTCCGGGCTGCGGCGCGAGACGACGATCGCCGGGCCTTTGGTCGAGTCGGAGACGTCGGTGATCACAGCCTTGATCCGCATTCCGTGGTCGTAGCGCTCGTTGTAGACCTGCTCGGATTTCGGCAGCAGCGCCTCGACCCGCTCGCGCAGCTGGACCAGCGTGTAGCGCTTGTCGGACTGCTGGATGATCCCGGTGATCAGCTCGCCGACCCGGTCCTGGTACTCGTCGTACATCATCTGCCGCTCGGCCTCGCGGATCCGCTGCAGGATCACCTGCTTGGCGGTCTGGGCGGCGATCCGGCCGAAGTCCTCGGGGGTGACGTCGCGGGTGCTGATCTGGTCCTCGTAGGGAGCGATCATCTCCGGGTCCAGCTCGGGCTCCTCCGGCTCGCGCAGTTCGCCGGTCTCCGGGTCGACTTCGGGCTCCTCCTGCTGCTCGGCGGCTTCGGCCAGCAGCTTCTCCTCCAGCTCCGGCGGCAGGATCAGCTCGAAGACGCGGAAGTCCCCGGTTTCATGATCGAGGTCGACCCGCGCGTATTTGGCGGCGCCGGGAGTCTTCTTGTAGGCCGAGAGCAGGGCGTCCTCGAGGGCGTCCATCAACTTGTCGGCGGAGATTCCCTTCTCCTGCTCGAGCGCTTTGACTGCGTCGACGATCTCCTTGCTCACTGAACCTGCTCCTTGGTCGTGGAAGTCCTGCTGCGGTCGCGGTACTTGTCCCCGGGCGAAGAGACCTCCAGCGAATGGTCGACGAGGAGGTGGCCGAGGTGCTTGGTCACGCGCTCGCAGAGCGCCAGGTCGACGCCGCCCGGGTGGTCGATGAAGAGCCGAAGCGCATCGGTCCGCGGCTGCTCCAGCGCGACCAGCTCGATCTCGGGATCGAGGTCGGACAGCTGCTGCTGAATGTTCTGCTGAAGATCGTTCATTGGGTGGCTCGGGGCGTAAAAAAAGTGGGCCAGGCCCACTTCTCGACGTTGATGGGGACAGAAAAGCTTGCGCTCAGTATAGCCCGCTCATCGAGCCGGTTTGCCCGCATCGGCGCTAATGGCATCGATCTTGTCGAGGATCGCCTCGGCGATCTCCTCCTTGGAGGCGATCGGGACCTCGGCCTCGCCGGCGGCCTCGACCAGGGTCACCGCGTTCTCGCCGCTCTCGAAGCCGATCGCCGGGTCGGAGACGTCGTTGAGGACGATCAGGTCGGCGTTCTTGCGCGCCAGCTTCTCGCGGGCGCTGGCCACGCCGTCGCCGCCGTGCTCGGCGGCGAAGCCGACCACGGTCTGGCCCTCGCGGCGGCCGGCGGCGACCCGGGCGAGGATGTCGTGGGTCGGCTCGAGGTGGAGGTCGAGGGGGCCTTCGCGGCGCAGCTTGCCGCTCGCCACCGCGGCCGGGCGGAAGTCGGCGGGCGCCGCCGCCATCAGCAGCACGTGGCTGGCCGGGAACTCCTCGGCGACCGTGTCCGCCATCTGGGCGGCGGTCTCGACGTCGATCCGGCGCACGCCGGCGGGCGCCGGAAGGGCGACGTTGGCGGCGACCAGCATGACGTCGGCGCCGCGGCGGGCGGCGGCCGCCGCCAGGGCGATCCCCCTGCGGCCGCTGGAGCGGTTGCCGATGAAGCGCACGGGATCGATCGGCTCGCGGGTGCCGCCGGCGGTGACCAGCACCCGAAGCCCGTCCCAGGGCCTCCCGCCGGCCGGGAGCACGGCCTCGAGCCGCGCCAGCAGATCCTCGGGCTCGGGCAGTCGGCCGCGTCCGAACTCGCCGCGCGAGGCGAGCCTCCCTTCTCCGGGCTCGATCACCTCCACCCCGCGGCGCCGCAGCGTCTCCAGATTCTCCTGCGTCGCCGCGTCGGCGTACATGCGGTCGTTCATCGCCGGGGCGAGGAGGCGCGGCGCCGTGCAGGCGAGGAAGGAGGTGGTCAGCATCGAGTCGGCGAAGCCGCCGGCGAGCTTGGCCAGCGTGTTGGCCGAGGCCGGAGCGACGATGAAGGCGTCGCAGTTGGCGGCCAGCTCGAGGTGGCCGATCGGGTCGTGGCCCGGGCCGGCCTCACCGGGAAAGGCGCCGCGCAGCGGATCGCGCTCGAACTCGGAGCTGAGGACGGGGGCGCCGACGATTCCCTCGAAGGAGGCGGCGCCGACGAAGCGGCTCGCCGTCTCGGTCATCAGCACCCGCACCCCGTGGCCGGCCAGCGTCGTCAGCCGCGCCAGCTCGAGCGCCTTGTAAGCGGCGATCCCACCGCTGACGCCTAGCAGGACTCGTGCCATCTGTCGGCTCCTCGGTTGCGCGCCGTGAGCGCGGCGGCGCTAGGTGCGGTACTCGTATTTGAGCTTGCCCTCGGCGAGCTCCTCGAGCGACATCGAGAGGTAGTTCCTCTCGGCGTTCGTCTCGACCATCGGCGGTGGGTACTCGCCGAAGCCGCCCTCTCCGAGGTTGTGGAAGTAGCTGTTGATCTGCCGCGCCCGCTTCGCCGCCACGACGACGGCGGCGTAGTGGGAGTCCGCGTTCTCCAGCAGCTTGTCTACGCGTGGTTTGATCATTCGGCCGCGGAGTCTAGATGATCGGCCCCCCGGTTCGACCTCGGGGTGCGCTGCCGCAAGAGCCGTGCGACCCGGCGGATCACCTCGTCCGGTTCCCGTGCCAGCCGATGTCCGGTCACCCGGCTCATCGAGATGCCGGCGAGGAGAAGGTCCTCCTGGCGCTCGCGGTCGCGCTCGAAGGACTCACGGGTGCCGTGCGTCTCGTAGATGTCCAGTTCGACCGCAAACCGATACTCGGGCCAGTACGCGTCGAGCTCGAAGCCAGCCTCAACGTAGTTCATCCGCGGCGGCGGCAGGCCCGCCGCGACGCAGCCGTCCAAGAACTCCGTCTCCAGGTCGGAGCGGGTGAAGGGCGACGGCCCCTACAGAGCGATCGCGCGACGCAGAGGAGCAGCGCCCCGATGGCCGACATTGCGGTCGAGTACCGATTCCACCGCCCGCAGGTCGAACAGCTCCAGCTCCTCGCTGCGCTTGAGCATCCGTCGCAGCCAATCGAAGCGGACCACGGCGGCCAGATCGAGGAGGGTGCGTGGCAGCGACGTGACCGGGATGTTGTCCTCTAAGCCGCGATCCTCAGGCAGGAGTGACCGACTGTGGTGAAGAACGATCGGCGGCCGCGGTCGGCGGTGATTGGGAGTGCTGACGTGGAAAGGCGCCGGCCGGCCCCTCGATATCCCCCAGAGCCAGCCGGCCGAGTAGTGGCTCAGCACAGCCGCGGGCCCGCAAGCGAGAACGGCCGCGAGGCACTTCCCGTGTGACGAGAGATCCGTATGCCCGACCGCGTAGACCCCCCGATGGAGGCGGTGCAGGCGACCGCTCGCCTCAGCCCCTGCGACCGAGCGCTCTGAATACCCGAGGGGTCCCGTCAGCTGGCGAATCGAGACCACACCGTGCTGGCGCTTTGCCAACTCAGCAAGGTCGCCGTGCCGGCGCTGCGTTCCTTTCCCACCCATAGGGTCTGAAAGGAACGCGGCAACGCTTCTCTCCACCCCGCGCCCGGAGGGGCACTCACGTCGGGGATGACTCAGGCGGGGGGGCGATGCCGAGCTCTCGGCGGACGATGGCGAGCAGGTCGGCAGCCGCGCGGTCGAGACTGTCGTTGACCACCTGGTAGTCGAAGTCCTCCTTCACGGCGAGCTCCTGCTTGGCGACCTCGAGACGGCGGTCGATTGCCTCCTCGGAGTCGGTGCCGCGGCCACGCAGGCGCTCGCGCAGGACCGCTGGGTCCGGCGGAGCGATGAAGATCTGCACCGAGTCTTCTTTTGCCGCCCGGACCTGCTGGGCGCCCTGCACCTCGATCTCCAGGACCACCGAGTGGCCCGCTTCCAGTCGCCGCTCGACCTCCGAGCGCAGGGTGCCGTAACGGTTGCCGCTGTAGGTCGCAAACTCGAGGAAGTCGCCGGCGTCGATCCTGCGATCGAACTCCTCACGGGCCAGGAAGTGGTAGTCGCGACCGTCGACCTCTCCCTCGCGGGGTCGTCGGGTCGTCGCCGAGATCGAGAGCTCGAGGCTCGGGCAGGCGGCCAGCAAACGCTTGATCAGCGTTCCCTTGCCGACCCCCGAGGGGCCGGTGATGACAAAGACCTTGGCCACGGCCGCGAAAACCAAGCAGATCGTCCGGACGCAGGGGGCGTGGCGTGCTTGCACGCCAGCGACAGAACACGGCGATACACGCCGGCTTGCAGCGGCCGTTTAGCGGCGAAGCAGGGAGACCAGCTCGGTGCGCTGGCGCTCGGAGAGCCCGCCGATCGTCTTCGACGGGGAGATCCGGCACTGGTTGAGAATCCGATTGGTCTTCACGCGACCGTACTTGGGAACGGCCAGGAGCATGTCGAAGACCTTCGCGGTTAGCACGTACTCGGGCGGGTCGAGGAGGATCGCGTGGATGCTCGCCCGCCCCCCCTTCAGATCCTTCTTCAGCTTCGCCCGGGCGGTGCGGATGTCGTTCGCTCGCTTGAGCGCCTCCATCCTCTGGTCGAGAGACCGTTCCGGGGCCGCGAGCGAAGATTTGACTGGAGAGGCCGGCATGTGGGCGGCGAGTATAGCCGCGCCCCGGGCAGGCGCAAGTCGGGAACGGCCAAATCAGGCGAAATTCACCTCAACCTCTACTCGAGGTCTAGTAAGCGTCAGCGCGCGACCGGCTCGGCCGTCGCCAAACCCAGTTCCGCGACCACCCGGCTGCCCGCCTTCGGGTCGCGGAAATTCTCGGTCCCCACCGCCACCAGGGCTGCGCCGGCGGCGAGGAATTCAGCCGCGTCGGCTCCGCCGGAGATCCCGCCCATCCCGATCAGCGGCAGTCCCACCGCCGCCCGCACGGCCCGCAGCTGCTGCAGCGCGATCGGCCGCACGGCCGGCCCCGAGAGGCCACCGTGCCCGGCGGCCAGGGCCGGCTCACCGCTGGCCGGCACGAGGGCGCTGCCCTTCAGGGTGTTGATCAGCGAGACGGCGTCGGCCCCGCTCTCCTCCGCCGCCAGCGCCACCGCCGCCGGGTCGGCGACGTTCGGGGTCAGCTTGACGATCAGCGGCTTCGCGGTCAGCGGCCGCAATGCCTCCAGGAGGGCGGCGGTCTCGCTCGGTTGCTCGCCGACGATCAGGCCCGAGTGGACGTTGGGGCAGGAGACGTTGAGCTCGATCGCCGCCACCTCCTCGCGCTCGGCCACCGCCCCGACCAGCTGCGAGAAGCCGTCGGCGCTCGGCGCCATCACCGAGACGATCAGCGGCACCGGCAACTCACCCAGCCACGGCAGATCCTCGGCGAGGAACCCCTCCAGGCCCTTGTTCGGCAGGCCGATCGAATTGAGCATTCCGGCCGGGGTCTCCCAGATCCGCTGCGGCGGGTTCCCAACCCGCGGCTCCAGGGTGATGGTCTTCGAAACGAAGGCGGCGAAGGGGAACTCCTCCAGTAATTGATCCCCGAAAACCTTCCGCGCTGCGATCGCGTCGTAGGTGCCGGAGGCATTGATCACCGGGTGGGCCAGGTCGATGCCGCAGAAGCGGACTGGGGTCGCCCCGTCGTCCGCGGGTCCTGTCACCGCAGGGGACCCCCCACCCCCTGCGGCAGCTAAAGCTTCCTCGGGGGTGGGCCCCCCTACGGCGCCACCCGCGGACGACGGGGCGACATGCTCTCTTACGGCGCCATCCGCGGGCGGAGAGCAGAGGACGGGACCGTCGATGCACAGGCGAAGATAGCCGCCGCCCGGCTTGGGCACCGCGCAGCCGAAGCAGGCGCCGAAGCCGCAGGCCATCGGGGCCTCGTGGGCGAGCTGACAGGCGACTCCGTGGGACTCGCAGAGCTGAGCGACCGCGTCGAGCATGGGTGGTGGGCCGCAGGCGTAGACGACGGCGGAGATGGCGTCGTCGCCGGCGAGCATGGTGGCCAAAAGGTCCGTGACGTAGCCGGGATGTCCGGCGTGACCGTCCTCCGAGGCGAGACGAACCTCGGGACAGAGCTCGTTGCCCGAGCCGCAGAAGAGGTCGAGGCCGCCGGCGTGCGGCTCGTCGCGGAAGCCGAGCAGCACCCGCTGCGGCACGCCGTCCTCCGAGAAGCGACGGCGCAGCAGGGCCAGCGGGGCGACCCCGATCCCGCCGCCGACCAGGATCGCGCCCGCGGCGCCGGGCAGCACCTGCCGCGGCGCCGCGAAGCCGTTGCCGAGCGGCCCGGTCACCCAGACCCCCTCCCCCGCCTCCAGCCCGCAAAGGCGCTCGGTGCCGGGCCCGATGCCCTCGACCAGGAAGTCGAGCCGCACGCCGCCGCCGGAAGCTGGCCCCAGCTCGGCGACGGAGATTGCCCGCGGCAGGAACGGGCGCCCCTCGCCACCCTGCCAGCGCTCGGCGGCGAGCATGTAGAACTGGCCGGGGGCCGGCTCGGGCCCCTGCCGGTCGCGCAGCGAGAAGACGCGGTAACCGCCCGAGGCGCGGTTCTCGGAGACCTCGCAGAGTCGCCGCCCGAAGGGGGCGCTCATCGCGGCTCGCTGGAGGCCGCCGCCGGATCCGCCTCCTCGCCGGCGCCCGCGGCGCCGTGGATCTCCTGCAGGCTGCGCACCTCGGCGTCCCCCTGGCGGCCGGCGGCTATCGCCCGCGCCGCCGCCGTGGCGCCGGTCATCGTCGTCACGCAGGGGATGCCGTGCCGCACCGCGGCGGTACGGATCTCGTAGCCGTCGGCGCGGGCCCCGGAGCCGGTCGGAGTGTTGATCACCAGGTCGCAGCGCCGCTTGCGGATCAGGTCGAGGACGTGCGGCGAGCCCTCGTGCAGCTTGTTGATCCGGGTCACCGGCACGCCCATCCGCTCGATCGCCTGGGCGGTGCCGCCGGTCGCGATCACCTCGAAGCCGAGGTCGTGGAAGCGGGCGGCGAGCTGGGTGGCGGCCGGCTTGTCGGTGTCGGTGACGGTGATGAAGACGGAGCCGGATTCGGGCAGCACCACCCCAGCCGCCGCCTGGGCCTTGCCGAAGGCGGTCGGGAAGTCGGCGGCTATCCCCATCACCTCGCCGGTGCTCTTCATCTCCGGCCCGAGGACCGAGTCGGCACCGGCGAAGCGTGCGAACGGCAGCACCGCCTCCTTGACGCTGACGTGCCCAGGCTCCCCCTCGGGAAGCTCCAGGTCGGCGAGCTTCTCCCCCAGCATCAGCCGGCAGGCGAGCTTGGCCAGCGGCACGCCGATCGCCTTGGAGACGAAGGGAACGGTGCGAGAGGCCCGCGGGTTGGCCTCGATCACGTACAGCTCGCCGGCCGCGACCCCATACTGGATGTTGATCAGGCCGACGACCCCGAGCTCGAGGGCGATCCGCTCGCTGGTTCGCCGGATCTCCTCCAGCATCTCCTCGCCGAGGCTGAGCGGCGGGATCACGCAGGCCGAGTCGCCGGAGTGGACGCCGGCCTCCTCGACGTGCTGCATGATCCCGGCCACGTAGACGCTCTCGCCGTCGCCGAGCGCGTCCACGTCGACCTCGATCGCGTTCTCCAGGAAGCGGTCGAGCAGCAGCGGGTGCTCCTGGTCGGCCTTCACGTTGGCCTCCAGGTAGGCGGCGAGGTCCTCGTTCGAATAGCAGATCGCCATCGCCCTTCCCCCGAGCACATAGGAGGGGCGGACGAGGAGCGGGAAGCCCACCCGCTCGGCGATCGTCGCCGCCTCCTCGGCGCGGACCGCGGTCCCGTAGGGGGGGTGCTTGACCCCGAGCCGGCGCAGCAGGTCGCCGAAGCGGCTCCGGTCCTCGGCCAGGTCGATCGCGTCGACCGGCGTGCCCAGCAGCGGCACCCCCGCCTCTTCCAGCGTCCGGGCCAGCTTCAGCGGCGTCTGCCCGCCGAACTGGACGATCACCCCCTCCGGGCGCTCGCGCTCGCATACCGCCAGCACGTCCTCGGCGGTCAGCGGCTCGAAATAGAGGCGGTCGGAGGTGTCGTAGTCGGTGGAGACGGTCTCCGGGTTGCAGTTGACCATCACCGCGTCGCGGCCCAGCTCGCGGGCGGTCATCGCGGCGTGCACGCAGCAGTAGTCGAACTCGATCCCCTGGCCGATCCGGTTCGGCCCGGCGCCGAGGATCACCACCGAGTCGCGCTCGCCGCGGCGGATCTCCGAGGCGGGCGGCGCGCCGTCGGGGCCGGGTCGCTCGTGGCCGGAGTAGTAGTAGGGCGTCGCGGCCTCGAACTCGGCCGCGCAGGTGTCCACCGCCTTGTAGGCGCGGGCCATCCCCTCGGTGCCGTCGCCCTCGCGGGCCAGCAGCTCCAGCTCGCGGAGGAACCAGCGGTCGACCCGGCAGCGCTCGTGAACCGCCTCGACCGAGAGACCGCGGCGGAAGGCCTCCAGGACGTGGTCGAAGCGCTCGGCGCAGGGACGCTCCAGCGCCGCCAGCAGCTCCTCGTCATCTGCCGGCGGCTGCGCGGGGGCGTCGAGCTCGCGCGAGCGCAGCGCCTTGGCGAAGGACTCGCGGAAGGTGCGGCCGATCGCCATCGCCTCGCCGACGCTCTGCATGTAGGTCGAGAGCCGACCCTCCGAGCCCGGGAACTTCTCGAAGGCGAAGCGGGGGATCTTCGTGACCACGTAGTCGATCGTCGGCTCGAAGGAGGCCGGCGTGGCGCGGGTGATGTCGTTGGGAATCTCCTCCAGCGCGTAGCCGACGGCCAGCTTGGCGGCCATCTTGGCGATCGGGAAGCCGGTCGCCTTCGAGGCCAGGGCCGAGGAGCGGGACACCCTCGGGTTCATCTCGATCACCACGATCTCCCCGTCCTCGGGGTTGACCGCGAACTGGACGTTGGAGCCGCCGGTCTCCACGCCGATCGCCCGGATCACCCGGATCGCCTGGTCGCGCAGGTCCTGGTAGAGCGGGTCGGTCAGGGTCTGGGCCGGCGCCACGGTCACCGAGTCGCCGGTGTGGACGCCCATCGGGTCGACGTTCTCGATCGAGCAGACGATCACCACGTTGTCGTTGCGGTCGCGCATCACCTCGAGCTCGAACTCGCCCCAGCCGAGCACCGACTCCTCGACCAGCACCTGGTTGATCGGGCTCGCCGCCAGACCCTCGGAGACGACCTGCAGCAGCTCGGTCTCGCTGTGGCCGACGCCGCCGCCCTGGCCGCCCATCGTGAAGGCCGGGCGGACGATCGCCGGCAGCTTGATCCGCCCGTCGGCCAGGCCCTCCTCGACCTCGGCGACGCTCTCGACCGTGATCGACCAGGGGATCCGCAATCCCGCCGCGGTCATCGTGCGGCGGAACTCCTCGCGGTCCTCGGCGCGACGGATCGCAGCGGCGTCGGCGCCGATCAGCTCGACCCCACAGCGCTCCAGCGTGCCGTCCTCATGCAGGCTCATCGCCAGGTTCAGCGCCGTCTGGCCGCCGAGGGTCGGCAGCAGCGCGTCGGGCCGCTCCTTCTCGATGATCCTGGTCACCGGCCCGGGCAGCAGCGGCTCGATGTAGGTGGCGGTGGCGAACTCGGGGTCGGTCATGATCGTCGCCGGATTGGAGTTGACGAGCACGACCTCGAAGCCCTCCTCCAGCAGCACCTTGCAGGCCTGCACGCCGGAGTAGTCGAACTCCGCCGCCTGGCCGATCACGATCGGCCCGGAGCCGATGACGAGGATCTTGTGGATGTCGTCGCGGCGCGGCATCTCAGGCCGGCTCCCCGGCGAGGGCGAGGAACCGCTCGAAGAGGTGGCGGGCGTCGTGCGGGCCGGGGCCGGCCTCGGGGTGGTACTGGACGGTGGCGCCGGCGACGTCGCGCAGGACCAGGCCCTCGACCGTGCGGTCGTAGAGGTTGAGCTGGGAGAGCTCGGCGACGCCGAAGTCGGTCTCCCAGCGGACCGGCTCATCGCCTTCGATTCGCGGCTCGCCGCCGGGACCGACCACGGCGAAGCCGTGATTCTGCGAGGTGATGTCGATCCGCCCGCTCGCCAGGTCCTTCACCGGGTGATTGGCGCCGCGGTGACCGAAGGGCAGCTTGTAGGTCTCCAGGCCGACGGCGCGGCAGAGCAGCTGGTGGCCGAGGCAGATGCCGAACACCGGTCGCCTGCCGACCAGCTCGCGGACCGTCTCGACCACGTAGCCGAGCGCCGCCGGGTCGCCGGGGCCGTTGGCGAGGAAGACGACGTCGGGGTCCTCGGCCAGCACCTCCTCGGCGCTGCTGGTGCAAGGCAGCAGGGTGAGGCGGCAGCCGCGCTCGCGCAGCTGGCGGACGATGCTCAGCTTGACCCCGGTATCGATGCCGACCACGTGGGGGCCGCCGCCGGCGAAGCGGACCGGCTCGGGCGGGGTGACGCCGCGGGCGAGGTCGGCGCCCGCCATCGCGGGCTCGGCGGCCACCCGTTCGCGGGCCTCAGCTTCGGGCATCTCAGCCGGGAAGATCCCGCCCCGCATCGCGCCCTTGTCGCGAAGATGGCGGACCAGGGCGCGGGTGTCGACGCCGCCGATCGCCGGCACCCCGGAGTCGCCCAGCCAGTCGAGCCAGCCGCCCTCGGCGCTGGCGGCGTCCTCGCGGTTCTTGGCGTCGCGCATGACGACGCCCCGGGTGTGCACGCGGTCGGACTCCATCGCCGCGGCGCTGACGCCGTAGTTGCCGATCAGCGGATAGGTGAAGACGATGATCTGCCCCGCGTAGGAGGGGTCGGTGACCGACTCCTGGTAGCCGGTCATCGCGGTGTTGAAGACGACCTCGCCGGTCACCGGGCCGTCAGCCCCGCAGGCGAGGCCGTCGAGGCGCGTGCCGTCCTCGAGCAAGAGGTACGCCTCACTCATCGGGGCGCCTTTGCAAACCATGGGTTGACAAAGGCGCCCCTCACGTGGCGACCCCGAGGCTGAAGCTGCGCAGGCGGAAGGCGACCTGGCCGGCGGCGAGGGTGACGAGCACGCGCCCGGTCAGGGTCCGCCCGGCGCACCAGGAGTTCTGCGAGCGGCTCTCGTAGCCGTCCTCCCCCACGGTCCACTCGGCGGTCAGGTCGCAGAGCGCGATGTTGGCCTCCGCGCCCGGCGCCAGCGTCGGTCGCTCGATCCCGAACGGCGCCGCGCCGCCGGCCATCCGCTCGACCAGCAGGTCGAGGCCGATCACCCCGGGCAGGACGAGCTCGGTGTGCAGGGCCGCGAAGGCGGTCTCCAGGCCGGTCACCCCCATCGCCGCCTGCTCGAACGGCACCTCCTTTTCCTCCGCCTGGTGGGGGGCGTGGTCGGTGGCGATGCACTCGATCGTCCCGTCACGCAGGCCCGCGATCAGGGCCTGGCGGTCGGACTCGGCGCGCAGCGGCGGGTTCATCTTGAAGCGGTTGGGATCGAGGCTGCGCACCGCCTCATCGGTGAGGCAGAGGTGGTGCGGGCTGGCCTCGGCGCTGATCTGCACCCCGGCGGCTTTGGCGGCGCCGACGATCTCCACCGATTCGGCCGCCGAGAGGTGCTGGACGTGGATCCGCGCCCCCTCGTAGGCGGCGAGCGCGGCGTCGCG
The DNA here is from genome assembly GCA_036257815.1 of Solirubrobacterales bacterium. Lineage (GTDB taxonomy): Bacteria > Actinomycetota > Thermoleophilia > Solirubrobacterales > 70-9 > VAYN01. The sequence goes on along the minus strand of DATAEW010000042.1, from coordinate 9,190 downwards.
GGCGATCATCGTCGACTCGGAGACCGAGGGGATGCCGGCGAGGCCGAGCGCCGCGGAGACCGGGCCCTCGTGCATCGCCCCATCCCCGGAGAGCTCGGGGTCCTCCTCATGCAGGGCGATCGTGCCGCCGCAGAGCCGCTGGTACTGGAGGGCGCGGCGCATAACCCGGGCACCGGTGATCGGCAACCCGTCGTCGGAGAAGCCGACTGCGCCCGCTTCGCGCAGCTCGACCATCTCGGTCAGCTCCTCGCCCCTCATCCCGCGGGTGACGGTGGCGAGGAAGCCGACCGGGACCGAGGCGTCGGCGCGGGCCTGCTCGCGCAGCGCCGCGACGTCGGCGGCGGTGGAGACCGGCGGCTGCGTGTTGGCCATCGCGAGGACACCGCAGTAGCCGCCGGCCGCGGCGGCGCGGGTGCCCGTCCCGACGTCCTCCTTGTGCTCCTGGCCGGGGGTGCGAAGGTGGACGTGGGGGTCGAAGAAGGCGGGGAAGGCATGAAGGCCCTCGGCCTCCATGACCTCGGCGCCGTCGGTCGCCGCCTCCCCGGGGGCGGTCAGCTCGGCGATCTCGCCATCGCGGACGACGATGTCGTGGACGCCGTCGATCCCCGCCATCGGATCGAGCGCCGTGGCCCGCCGCAGGACGAGGTTCGCGGCCTCGCCGGGGCGCCCGTCGAGCAGCTCGCGCAGGCTCACGCCGGCTGTCCGATCCGCGCCGGCTGACCGGCCCCCCCGCCGTCGCCCGCCGGTATCGGGCGCTCGGCTCCGGCGAGCAGCTCGTAGAGGATCGCCATCCGCACCACCAGCCCAGCCGCCACCTGCTCGGCGATCAGCGACTGCGGCGAGTCGATCGCCTCGCCGGAGAGCTCCACCCCGCGGTTCACCGGTCCCGGGTGCATCAGCAGCTGGCGCGGGTTGAGGCGGCGGCTGTCGATCTGGAAGCTCGCCGCGTACTCGCGCAGCGAGGGGACGAAGCTCTCGCTCATCCGCTCCATCTGCATCCGCAGCGCGTAAACGACCTCGGCCTCGCCGATTCGCTCCAGCGAGTGCGAGACCTCGCAGCCCATCTCCTCGATCCCGCGGGGGATCAGAGTCGGCGGGCCGCAGACCGTGACCGCGGCGCCCATCCTCCGGAAGGCGATCAGGTTGGAGCGGGCGACGCGGCTGTGCAGGACGTCGCCGACGATCCAGATCCGCTTGCCCTCCAGCGAGCCGAGCCGGCGGCGCAGGGTGTAGACGTCGAGCAGCGCCTGGCTCGGGTGCTCGTGCTTGCCGTCGCCGGCGTTGACGACGGCGGCGCCGGTCCAGCCGGCGACCATCTGCGCCGCGCCGGCATGGGGATGGCGGATCACGATCGCCGCCGGGTCATAGGCGGAGAGGGTGGCGACGGTGTCCTTCAACGACTCGCCCTTGTCGACCGAGGAGCCGGCGGCCTTGACCGAGACCAGGTCGGCCGAGAGCCGCTTCGCCGCCAGCTCGAAGGAGCTCGAGGTGCGGGTGCTCGACTCGTAGAAGAGCGTGACGACGGTGCGGCCGCGCAGCGTCGGCACCTTCTTGATGTCGCGCCGGCCGACCTCGGCGAAGCTCTCGGCGCGGTCGAGGATCGCCTCGATCTCCTCGCGGCTGAGATCCTCGATCGCCAGCAAATGCCTCATGCCATCGCCTCCGCCGTCCGGCCCTCGGAGATCGTCACCCGGTCGACGCCGTCTGACTCCTCGAGGCTGACGTTGACCCGCTCCTCGCGGGCGGTCGGCAGGTTCTTGCCGACGTAGTCGGGCCGGATCGGCAGCTCACGGTGACCGCGATCGCAGAGGACGGCGAGCTGGACCCGGCGCGGCCGCCCGTAGTCGAAGAGGGCGTCGATCGCGGCGCGCACGGTGCGGCCGGTGAAGAGGACGTCGTCGACCAGGACAACGGTCCGCTCGCTGAGGTCGAAGTCGATGTGCGAGGAGTGGACGACCGGCTGCGCGGCGGGCGCCTTGGCGCCGAGGTCGTCGCGGTAGAAAGAGATGTCGAGATCGCCAAACGGCAGCTCGGATCCCGTCAGCTCGCCGAGGCTCGCGTGCAGGCGGCGGGCGAGGATCGCGCCGCGAGTGTGGATCCCGACGATCGCGAGCCCGTCCGGCCCTGGGTTCTTCTCGGCGATCTCGTGGGCGATCCGCCGCAGCGTTCGCCTCAGATCGTCGTGCTCCAGCACGACCTTCTCACTCACGATGGCTTCCTTCCTGGCCTCACGGGACCGGATTAAAGGACGCGCGGAGCGTAGCAGTGGATGGAGATGGATCCGAGGGGGACCCGGCGGAGGCAACGCCGCCTGAGGCGGCGTAACAGAGTGCCCTTCGGGCGAGAATCACTCCGCGGTGCCGGAGGGAGCCTCCGGCGGGTCCCCCTCGGATCCATCTCGAACCGGAGCTCCGCTCGGGGCGAGGTTGGGGCTGCCGTCGGTTCGGTCGCGAAGCCGGGCGCCGTCCGGGAACAGCTCCGGCTCGCCCTTCTCCGGGAAGGGGATCTCGACGACGTCGAAGTCGCGGGGCGCGACGGTTGCCGGGAAGTCGCGGCGGGCCTCCTCGAGCACGGCGCCGACGTGGTAGCGGGAGGAGATGTGAACCAGGGCCAGCATCTTGACGTGCGCCTCGGCAGCCACGGCGGCGGCCTGGCCGACCGTCGAATGGCCGGTTTCGGCCGCCCGCTGGACCTCCTCCTCGGTGAAGCTGGAGTCATGGACCAATAGCTCGGCGTCGGCGGCGGCCATCACGGTCGCCGGGCTCGGCGCGGTGTCGCCGGTGATCGCGATCGTGCGACCGGCTCGACTCGGCCCCATCACCTGGTCCGGGCGGACCGGACCGTCGGCGCCGGTGACGGTCTCGCCCCGTTGCAGGGCGGCGAAAGCCGGGCCTTCGGGCACGCCGGCGGCCTTGGCGGCCGCCGGATCGAAACGGCCGGGACGCTCCGCCTCGACCAGCGCGTAGCCGCTCGCCCTGACGCTGTGGGCGGCTTCGAAGGACTGCACCTCGTAGCCGTCGTGCGGCACGGTGTCGCCGGGTGCCAGCTCGACCAGCTCGACCTCGAAACCCGGCCGGCCGATCAGCGGTCGCAGGACCGCGAACAGGTCGCGCAACCCCGGCGGGCCGAGGATCCTCAGCGGCGGCTCGCGATCGGTCAGGTCGTACGTCTTCAGCAGCCCGGGGAGGCCAAGTATGTGATCGGCATGGAAGTGGGTCAGGTAGATCTCGTCGACCTGCACCAGGCCGAGCGAGCGCTGCATCTGCCGCTGCGTCCCTTCCCCGCAGTCGAAAAGCAGCCGCTCTCCCCCCCGCACCACCAGCACGCTCGCCGTCGAGCGCCGCGCCGAGGGCACCGAGCCGCCGGTGCCGAGAAAGACCACGGAGAGATCCATGGCCGGCGAGCCTACGCGGTCGAGGTTTGTGTCGCTATCCGGGACAAAAGCTCGACCGCACCGCCCGCCGACGACGGGCTAAGCTGGTCGGCGAGCGCCCGTAGCTCAGCTGGATAGAGCGCCACCCTCCGGAGGTGGAAGTCGCAGGTTCGAATCCTGCCGGGCGCGTCAGGCCGTCTTGAACAGCGCCTGCCACTGCTCGCGGTCGAACTCCGCGGGCTCGGTCTCGGCGAGGAACCGCTCGAGGACGGCGACGAAGCGGCCGGGTTCCTCCATCTGGGGCAGGTGGCCGACGCCGGGGAACACCTCGAGTCGGCTGCCGGGAAGTCCCTCGTGGGCGGACTCGCCGTGGGTGACCGGGATGATCGGGTCGCGCGAGCCCCAGACGATCAGCAGCGGCAGCGCCTCGGCGAGGTAGAGGCGGTCGCCGGCGGCGACGCGCTGGCCGCGGGCGCCAACCACCGACCGCAGCGTGGAGAGGAAGGCGGCGCGGCGGTGCGGCTGGGCGAGGCCGCCGTAGCCACGCGTGACCTCGGCGACGTCCGCGCTCGGGCGCAGGCCGACCGCCGCCAAGCCGCGAGCGAGCGCCGAGCCGGCCTTGCGCCCCGGGCCGGCGGTGGCGGCGATGAAGTACTCGGCGCCGGGGAGCGTCGCGGCGCGCAGCAGCAGGCTGACCTCGGGGCCGAGGCCGCCGCTGGAGACGAGGACCAGGCGCTCGACCATCTCCGGGAACTGATAAGAGAACTGCATCGCGATGCCGCCGCCGAGCGAGTGGCCGACCAGGGTCGCGCGCTGGTGGCCGAGCGCCAGCAGCAGGTCGCGCAGGCCCGCCGCCAGAGCGCCCAACGAGTAGTCGCCGCCGCCCGGCTGGGAGGTCCCGTGGCCGGGAAGGTCGGGGGCGATCACGGTATGGGCGCGGGCCAGCGGATCGACCACGGCGTGCCAATTCTCGGCGCTGCCGGCCATGCCGTGGACCAGCAGGAGGACCGGTCCCGAGCCCGCCTGCAGGTAGTGGACCGAGCGGCCGTGGACGACCGTGGTACCGCTCTCGACGCCGCCGGTTTTGAGCTCCGCGACCTGCCTGGCCATGCGCACACAGTACCCCGGTGCTGATCCGCGGCGGATTTCAATACTGTCGCGCCGGTGAAGATCCGCGGTTGGAGCATCCCCGACGAGCGGCCCGAGAACCGCGTCCCCCGCGGCGCTGTGGTCGTGGTCCTGGTCGGCCTCCTGGCCTGCGCGGTCGCCGCGGCGGCCAGCACCGACAAGTCGGGCGGCGCCGCGGCCCAGCTCGAATGGGTCCAGAAGACCCCGCTGCCCGACTCGGCCTCCGTGCCGCTGCCGGGCGGACAGGGCACGATGCGGCTGGTCGAAGCCGGCATCCGCGACACCGGCACCAACGTCAGCGGCTACTCGCTCTACCGGACCGCGGCGACGCTGAACGTCAGCGCCGGAGCTCCGGTCGGCAGTGGCCGCATCCGCTGCACGGTCAAGGCGCCCCACGGCAGCGAAGTCGCCCAGACCTCCGGCTCCCGCGCCTCCTACCCGCGCTCCAGCGAAAAACTGATCGAGCAGGAGGTGCCGGAAGTCGTCCTGGTCGAATTCGCCTCCCACGGCGCCAGCCTCGCGGTGGTCGAATTCGAAGACCTCTTCCCCAACGGCTTCGCGAGCGAGCGGGGGATCAAGGTCGAATGGCCGGCCTACCGGGTCGGTGAGGAGCGCTGGGACTGGTTCCTCCCGCCGGGCAAGCCGGGCGAGGACCTGGAACTGCCTTTCGCCTCCGTCTGGCGCACCACGGCGATCCCGTCGGCGAAGATCGCCTGCACCCTGACCACCAGCGCCGGCACGGCGACCGCGCGGATCCAGGGCGCCCTCCAGCATCGCTCAGAACCGATCGCCGAATAGGCGCGGGGCGAGGGTGCGGCGCCCCGTCGCGCCGCTACGGCGCGACCAGCAGCTCCGGCCCCTCCTCCATCCCTTTGCCGACCTTGTTCAGCTTCGGGTTGGCGGGCGCGCCCTGCATCCGCCGCGGGTCGAGCGGCGCGCACATCGCGATCGCCTCCTCCGCCGCCAGATCGGGGCGCAGCCAGGCCGTCTCGGCCTCGGGGTCGGGGAGGATCGCCGGCATCCGGTCGTGGACCGGCGCGACGACCGGGTTGGCGGCGGTGGTGACGATGGTCGCGCTGTAGAGGAAGCCGTCGGCGTCCACTCCCCGCTCGGCCTCGTCGTCCCACTCCTTGCGCGTGCAGAGCCCGGCGAAGGCGAAGGGCTCGCCGCCGTCGACGGTGAAGCGCCAGGGTTGGCGCGGTTGCTTGGGATCCTCGGCCTTCATCCACTCGTAGAAGCCGTCGGCGACGATCAGGCAGCGGTGGCGGAACTTGCCGACCAGCGGCGCGTAGGCGCGGCTCTTGGTCAGGTTCTCAGCTTTGGCGTTGATCATCCGGTAGCCGACCTTGAGGTCCTTGGCCCAGACCGGGACCAGGCCCCAGCGCATCAGCCGCGCCTCGCGCAGGCCCTGGGTCGCCTCGTCGGGATCGGGGGAGGCGCGGACGACGAGGATCTCCTGGGTGGGGGCGACGTTGAACCTCGCCAGCCCAGGCGGCGATTTGCCGCGCTTTTTCGCGCCGTCGCCGTCGGACACCGCGCCGGTGGCGCCCGCGGCCGCATTGGCCCGCGCCGCCGAAACCCGCTCTTTCGGCGCCGAGCCCTCGCCAACGCCGCCGCGCTGCAGCGCCTTCTCCAACTCGACCTGAAAGCGGTCGGCGATCTTCTTCGTGTCCTTGGCCGTGACGGTGAAGCGCCCGCACATGCCACCAGCGTAGAGGCTCACCCCCACGTCCCCGGGGCCTCTCTGCGCGCGGCAGAGCTTTCCGTCCCTATGGGACTGGAAGCTCTGCCGCGGCGCGGCTAGGAGGGTCGCACCTCGGGGTGGTCGCGGTACCAGTCGAAGGTGCGGATCAACCCGTCGCGCAGCGAGACCGCGGGCGCCCAGCCGCTCAGCTCACGCAGCTTCATCGAGTCGACGTACTCGCGGTCGATTCCATCCGTCGGGCCGCCGGTCCCGTGGTACTCGGGGTCTAGCCCGTCGCCGGCGACCTCGGAGATCGTCTCCAGCACCTCCGCCACCGAGTAAGGCCGCTCGCCACCCGCGTTGAAGGCCTCCCCCGCTCCCGGCCCCCCGGCCCCGACCGCCCGTTCGACCGCCAGGTAGGCGGAGACCGCGTCGTCGACGTAGAGGAGGTCTCGTTCCGGGCGGCCGTCGGAGCGGATCTGCGGTCGGCGCCCGTCGAGCACGGCGGCGACCGCTTCGGGGATCAAGCGGGAGAAGTTGAGATCGCCGCCGCCATAGACGTTGGCCAGCCGCGTGACCGCCACGGGCAAGCCAAAGGCCGGCCAGTAGCTGAGGGCGATCGCATCGGTCGCCGCCTTGCTTGCTTCGTAAGGCGAAGCGGGGCGCAGGCGCATCTCCTCGTGGTAGGGGAGCTCGTCGCTGGGGCCGTAGGCCTTGCGCGAGGAGGCGACGACGACCGCCGGGACGTCGGCGCGGCGGCAGGCCTCGAGCAAAATCCAGCTACCCCGCACGTTGACCTCGAAGGTGGCGGCGGGGTCCTCCATGGCGGGGCCGAGCAGCGTCTGGCCGGCCAGGTGGAAGACCACGTCGAACTCGCCGGCGTCGACCGTGGCGCCGACCACGGATGGGTCGCGCAGGTCGCCGGCGACGCGCTCCACGTCTTCGGCGATCCCCTGCAGCTCGAGTCCGGAGACGCGCGGCGTCGCCAGGTCGAGCACGGTCACGGTGTCGCCGCGCTCGAGCAGCGCACGTGCCAAGTGCGAGGCGAGAAACCCGTGGCCGCCGGTGACCAGCGCCCGCTTCACCCCTGCCCTCCGCAGAGGCTGGCCAAGGGCGGCTTCATCGCGATTCCAGCTTTTCGGCCCCTATGGGGGCCAAACCCTGGCAGCGCTCAACCGCCGGCGACAGCGGGAAGAATGGTCACCTCGTCGCCCTCGTTGAGCTCGGTCTCCAGGCCCTGCTGGAAGCGGATGTCCTCGCCGGACACGTAGACGTTGACGAAGCGGCGCAGGTCGCCGTCCTGAGTGATCCGCTCGCGCAGCTCGGTGTGGGCGGCGAAGACGGCGTCCAGCGCCTCGCCGACCGTGGAGCCGCTCACCTCGATCTCGGCCTCGCCGCCGGTCGCGGCGCGCAGCTGGGTCGGGATCTTCACGGTGACGCTCACTAGACGGATACCTCCTGGCGGAACTCGACCTCGAAGCTCTCGAGGTCGGGGTCGATCTCGTGCATCTGGAACGTATCGCGGACGGCGTCGAGCGTCTTCAGGCCCTCGCCGGTGATGTAGACGACGACGCGCTCCCCGGCGGCGATCTCGTCGCGTTCGGCGAGCTTGCGCAGGACGCCGACGGTGACGCCGCCGGCGGTCTCGGTGAAGATCCCGGTGGTCTCGGCGAGCAGTCGGATCGCGCTGCGGATCTCCTCGTCTGAGACCGCGTCGATCCCGCCGCCGGTCCTGCGCGCGTGCTCGACCGCGTAGGGGCCGTCGGCGGGGTCGCCGATTGCCAGGCTCTTGGCGATCGTCTCCGGCCGCTGCGGCTTGCAAACGTCCCAGCCTTCGGCGAAGGCCGTGGCGACCGGGCTGCAGCCCTCCGCCTGGGCGCCGTTGAAGATCGGCTGGCTGCCCGCAACCAACCCGAGGTCGAGCCATTCCTGGAAGCCGCGGCCGAGCTTGGTGAACAGCGAGCCGGAAGCGATCGGGCTGACCACGCGGTCGGGCAGCTCCCAGCCGAGTTGCTCGGCGGTCTCGTAGGCGAGCGTCTTGGAGCCCTCGGCGTAGTAGGGGCGCAGGTTGACGTTGACGAAGGCCCAGGGCCGGGTCTCGGCGAGCTGGGTGCAGAGGCGGTTGACGTCGTCGTAATTGCCCCGCACGCCGACCAGGTTGGTGCCGTAGACGCCGGTCGCCAGCAGCTTCTGCTCCTCGAGGTTGGCGGGAACGAAGACGTAGGACTCCAGGCCGGCGGCCGCGGCGTGCGCGGCGACGGCGTTGGCCAGATTGCCGGTCGATGCGCAGGCGACGGTCTTGAAGCCCAGCTCCTGGGCCTTGGCGACGGCGACCGCGACGACCCGGTCCTTGAAGGAGTGGGTCGGGTTGGCGGCGTCGTTCTTGATGTAGAGCTCGGCCTCGAGCCCGAGCCGCTCGGCCAGCCGGTCGGCGCGCAGGAGCGGGGTCATCCCCGGCTCCAGCGGGTCCCCGGGCCGGCCCTCGAAGGGCAGGAAGTCGGCGTAGCGCCAGATGCCCTGCGTCCCCGCCTGAATTCGGCGTTTCACCGATTCGGCGTCGAGCTGCGAATGGTCATAGGTGACCTCGAGCGGGCCGAAGCAGTTTTCACAGAAGTAGGTGGCGCCAAGCTCGTAGCTTCCGCCGCACTCCTTGCATCTCAAGCTCTCGACTGACATCCGATCCTCATTTCGTCTTACTACGAAAAAACCTCCGCCGTTTGTGGGGCAGAGGTCCGGTCGGACGTCCCCCACATCTTCCAAACTGCGATTCCCTCGCAATTTGCTGGAGTTGGCACCTCCCCTCAGACCAAGGTCCGAGGTGGTTGCCGGGGCTTCAATGGGCCAGTCCCTCCACCCCTCTTGATGTGGCGCTTATGTTGGGAGAAGACTACCAGGCGTCGGTGCAGCCATTTCAGATTGCCTGGACGGCTAACCTGTTCGGGCAATGATCCTGCTGCGCGACGAGACGAGCGGACCGGGCGATGCCGAACCTTCCGAAACCACGG
>DATAEW010000002.1:0-3562 GCA_036257815.1 Solirubrobacterales bacterium | reverse complement strand
ACCGAGGAAGACCGCCGCGACCGGGCTGGCGAGGGCGCAGGCCGCCGCCGAGCAGAGCGCCGCGGCCCTCCAGCCGCGCTGCAGGCAGCGCAGGGTGAGCAGCCCGATCGCCACGCCGAGCGCGAAGGTGAGCTGGCCGCTGACCAGAAGGCTGACGGCGCCGACACCGAACCAGAGCGTCGCCCAATGGGCTGACTCGCCCCAGTGGTCGCGCACGAGGCGGTCGAAGAGATAGGCGGATGCGACGACGGCGAGCGCGCCGACCAGGCGCGGGCCGATCAGCGCCCCGAGCGGCGGGAAGAGGACACTGTAGGTGAGCGTGTAGTGGCCTCCGTACCAGCTCGCGTTCCAGATCGCGAACCCGTTTCGCTCGAAGAGCTCGGTGCGGAAGGTCTGCGCGGCGAGGTCCCGCACGTGCGGGTCCCAGGTGAGGACCAGGACCGTGAAGAGCAGGCTCAGACCGACCGCCGGAAGCCAGCTGAAGCGGTCCTGCGTCGAGGGGCCGGCCGAGAGCCCGAGCTCGAGCCGTTCGGGCTGGGCCCGGGATCCGGGCGATGAGGTCAGCACGGGAAAGGCATTATCCCCGGCCGTGTCCAAAAGTTTCATGAAGAGGGTGTTCGCGGGCGCGGCGCTCGCGCCTGCCGCGCTGGCGCTCGCGGCGCCGGCTCCCGCGCTCGCGCGCCCGCAGGTCACCGTGGTGATCCTGCCGGCCGGCACGGGGCCGGGGGCGATCGAGTCCGCGGGGCTCTCGCCGGGCCTGCTGAGCGCCGGGATCGGCTCCGTGCCAGCCGCGCAAACCTATCTCGACGCCGGCCAGGGGAACCGGATCTTCGACTCCCTCTATGACGGGGGCCTGCCGCGGGTGGCGCGGCGCGGAGGCCGAATCGAGGGTTGGCCCGCCGTTCTCGCCCGGGCGGACTCGGCTCCCGCCGACATCGTCCCCGGCCTGCTCGCCTCGACCCTGGCGGCGGCTGTGCGCGGCACGGGGGGAGCGGCAATCGAGGCCGCGCCCGGCGGGCTCGGTCCGGCGCTGCTCGCGGCCGGCCAGAGCGGGCGATTCTCGCTCGCGCCGCCCGGCTGCGCGGCGCGGTCCTGCCGGCGGCCGGTGCTTGTGCTCGCGGCCGGCGCCGGCGCCCTGCCCGGCCTGGTGCGGCGCCTGCGGGGGCGCGACCTGCTGATCGCGTTCGCCCGCCCGCCGCCGGCCGAGGAGCACCAGCTCGCGGTCGGTATCGCCGGGTCGGGCTTCGACGGCAACCTCACATCGGACTCCACGCGCACCGGCGGCTACGTGCTGGTCACCGACCTCGCGCCGACGATCCTCGCCCGCTTCGGACTCTCCCTGCCGGGGGCGATGAGCGGCGAGCCGATCCGCTCGGAGGGCTCCCGGGACGGCGCTGCGCTCCTCTCCCTCGATGACCGCATGGCGGAGATCCAGCCGCGGCGGGCGAGGGTGATCGGGGGCACCATCCTGATCTGGGCGGCCCTGGCCGGGCTGGCGGCGGCGCTCGGAGGCCGGCGGGCGGCGCGGCGCGCGCTGCCGCTCCTGGCGCTCTCGGTCGTGCTGCTGCCGGCCCTGCTCCTGCTCACCTCGGCGCTGCGCCCGGGCGCGGGCGCCGAATGGCTGATCGTCGGGCTCGGCGCGCCGGCGCTGGCGGCGCTCATCCTCCGCCTCCTGCCCGGCTACGCGGCGCTCGCGGTCGCCTGCGGGGTGACCTTGCTCGCCGAGGCCCTCGACGTGATCCTCGGCTCCCCGCTCACCTCGCTCTCGCTGATCGGCCCCAACCCGGGCCTCGGGGTCCGCTTCTACGGAATCGGCAACGAGCTCGAGGCGGTGCTGGCGCCGCTGACGATCATCGGCACCGGCGCCGCGATCACCGCCTTCGCCCCCCGGCTCGGCCGGCGCGTGGGCGCGATCGCCTTCCTCGCCTCCGGGCTCCTCTTCGCGCTCGTCTTCGCTGCCGGGCGCTTCGGCGCCGACGTCGGCGCGGCGATCGTCTTCCCGGCCGGGGCGGCGGTGGCCGCCGCCGTATTCGCGGGCAGCCGCCGCACGGCGCTGCTGGCGCTTGCGGCGCCCCTGCTGGCGCTCGCCGCGCTGGCCCTGATCGACCTGCTCAGCGGAGGAAACGCGCATCTGACCCGCTCCGTGCTCGACGCCGGCGGCCTCCACGACCTCGCCGACGTCGCCGAGCGCCGCCTGCGCCTCTCCGCGCACAGCTTCGCCCGCCGGGGCAACCTCTTCTTCGCCGCCGTGGTGCTCGTGCTCGCCGTGCTGGGCTGGCGGGACCGTGAGCGCCTGCTCGCCTGGTTCGATGGCCGTCCCGCCGCCCGCGCGGCCTTCGCCGGGGCGCTCGCGGCGACCGTGGTCGGCACGCTCGCGAACGACTCCGGCGCGCTCCTGCTCGAGGTCGGCGCCGCCTACCTGGTCGCCTTCCTCGCCTTCGCCTGGGCGCAGGCGCCGCAGGCACGGCGGGAGGGAGCGTGATCCCGCTCCCACTGGGGCGCTCGCGCGACCGATACCCTTTGACCACGTGCGAATCGCCCTAGTCTCGCCATATTCGTGGACTTATCAGGGCGGGGTCAATCGCCACGTGGAAGCGCTCGCCGAAGAGCTCCTCGGCCGCGGCCATCACGTGCGCGTATTGGCGCCGTTCGATCCACCCGATCGCCTCAGCAAGGCCCTGCACAGGGCCGACGCCGAGCCGCGTGACCCGCCGGACTATCTGATCGGGGTAGGGCGCTCGGTCGGGTTCGGCGCCAACGGCGCCGTCTCCAATATCTCCCCCTTCCCCGAGGGCGTTACCGGCACCCGCCGCGCCCTGCGGGAGGGCCGCTTCGACGTCGTGCACCTGCACGAGCCGATCGCGCCGCTCGTGGGGTGGGACACGGCGCTGAGCGCGGAGCCGCCCGTGGTCGGGACCTTTCACGCCTACTCGACCAAGGCGCTGCCCAACCACGTGGCGAACGCGCTCGGCGCGCGCCGTGTGCTCAACAAGCTCTCCGCCCGCATCGCCGTCTCCCAGGCTGCGGCCTGGACCGGGCGGCGGTGGTTCGGCGGCGAGTACGAGATCATCCCCAACGGGGTCGACCTCGGCGCCGCCCCGAGCGGCCCGAAGCCGCCCTCGGACGAGCTGCGGATCCTCTTCGTCGGCCGGCCCGAGGAGCGCAAGGGGCTGCCCGTCCTGCTCACCGCCTTCAGTGCCCTGGTCGAGCACGTGCCGACGCGGCTGACCGTGATCGGCGCCGAGCGCGAGGACGTCGCCCGCTACCTCGCCGACACCGAGCTGGTGGACGCGATCGATGCACGTGGGCGCGTCTCCGGCGATGCGCTCTGGACCGCCCTGCACCAGGCGGACGTGCTCTGCGCGCCGTCGCTCTCCGGCGAGAGCTTCGGCATGGTGCTGACCGAGGCCTTCGCCGCCGGCACCCCCGTGATCGCCTCCAATATCGCCGGCTACAACGACGTCGTCAGCAACGGGCACGACGGCATGCTCGTCCCGCCGGCCGACCCGCAGCGGCTCGCCGAGGAGCTGCAGCGCGCCCACCACGAGCCCGAGCGCCTGCG
>DATAEW010000124.1:0-19851 GCA_036257815.1 Solirubrobacterales bacterium | reverse complement strand
AAGAAGATCGGTTCGAGCCCCAGCTCATGCGCCCAGTCGGAGATCCGCCGCTCCAGCTCGGCCAGGGAGATGCCGCCGTAGACGCTCGCGTCGCGCCGCTCGAGCACGTCGAAGTTGACCCCGTGCAGGACGGCGACGCGGTTGCGGGTGGCGGGGGTCACGCGTAGAGCTCCTCCACGGCCGCTCGGACCCTAGCGGGGTCGACGAGCTGGCCGGTCCGGGGTTTGCCGGGCTCGGAGAGGAGAACGAAGCCGACCCCGGCCGCGGTGCGCTTCTTGTCGTGCTGAAGGCACTCGAGGACGCCATCGACGGCGATCGCCGGGTCGAGCTCGGTCGGCAGGCCGTGGCGGGCGAGGATCGCCTCGACCTCGTCGCGCAGCTCGGGCGCCTCGGAAAGCCGCAGCGCCGCCAGCAGCCCGAGCCCGATTGCCTCGCCGTGCCGGTAGCGCCGGTAGCGGCTCGCTGCCTCGATCGCGTGCCCGACCGTGTGGCCGAGGTTGAGCAGGTGGCGCAGCCCGCCGTCGCGCTCGTCGGCGGCGACCACCTCGCACTTGTAGCGGGCGCAGGCGAAGACGAGGTCGTCAAGCGCGGCCGGGTCGAGGGCCTCGACCGTCCGCACCCGCTCCCAGAGCGCGCCGCCGGCGAGCAGGCCGGTCTTCAGTGCCTCGACGAAGCCGGCCGCAAGCTCCTCGCGGGGCAGCGAGCCGAGGGTGTCGAGATCGGCGAGGACGGCCGCCGGCAGGTGGTAGGCGCCGGCGTAGTTCTTTCCCTGCGGCAGGTCGACCCCGGTCTTGCCGCCGTAGGCCGAATCGACCTGCGCAACGAGGGTGGTCGGGACCTGTACCACCCGCACCCCGCGCTGGTAGAGGTGGGCGCAGAAGCCACCGAGGTCGCCAACGACGCCGCCGCCGAGCGCGACCAGGTGGTCCTCGCGGGTCATCCCGGCGCCGGCCAGCTCACGCAGGACCCGGTCGGCCTCGGCCATCGTCTTCGCCCCCTCGCCGGGGGGAACCTCGACGGGCTTGGCGGCGAGCGGCGACAGCGCGTCGGCGTAGAGGGCACCGACCGCGCTGTCGGTGAGGCAGAAGCGCCGCCCGGCTGGCCAGAGCCGCTCGCCACCCGCGCCGAGCAGACCGTGCCCGACGAAAACGGGGTACTCGCCCGAGGCGCTCGCCGCCCAGAGCAGCTTCGTGCCGGCGGGCAGCTCACTCAGCACCTGGATCGCCGGCAGCGCCCGCTCGACGATCTCGCGGTCCCCCATCGGCACCACGGCGTCGGCCAGCTCTTCGTAGAGCGGCAGGCGGGTCTCCAGCAGGCGCCTGACATCCGCCTCGCCGCGGGCCAGGGGCCGGTCGCTGCGGGCGATTCGGCGCCAGGCCTCGCCCGGGTCGACCTGCAGCCAGACGACGAGGTGGCGGCCGAGGGCGGCGCGGACCCGCTCGGAGAGGACGCTGCCGCCGCCGAGGGCGATCGCGCCGCCGTCGGCGCGCTCGAGCAACTCGCCGACCAGCTCCGCCTCGCGGGCCCGAAACGCCTCCTCCCCGTCCTCCTCGAACGCCCGGCGGAGCGGCTTCCCGAACTCACGCTCCATCAACTCGTCGATCTCCGTGGTCGGCAGGGCGGCGCGGCGCGCCGCGGCGAGCGCGGTGCTCTTGCCGGCGCCCATGAAGCCGATGAAGACGATCGCCGGGCGGCTCACCCGATCACCCGCGCCAGTCGATGCGCCTCTTGTAGGCGTCGAGGGCGGCGAGGACGTCGTCGATGTGGTCGCCGCCGAACTTCTCCCGGTAGCCGCGGGCGAGGGTCAGCGCGACCATCGCCTCGGCGACCACCGCGGCGGCGGGGACGACGGTGGAGTCGGTGCGCTCGCGCAGCGCCTGCGCCGGCTGCTTGGTCTCGGTGTCGACCGAGCGCAGCGGCTTGGTCAGGGTCGAGATCGGCTTGATCGCCGCCCGCACGCTGAGCGGCTGGCCGTTGGTCATCCCCCCCTCGAGGCCGCCGGCGTGGTTGGTCTCGCGGTGGTAGCCGCGCTCCTCGGACCAGAAGATCTCGTCGTGGGCCTCAGAGCCCGGCCGCCCGGCGACCTCCCAGGCTTCGCCGATCGCCACCCCCTTCACCGACTGGATCGAGGCGACGGCGCCGGCGAGGCGGCCGTCGAGGCGGTCTTCCCAGGAGACGTGGGAGCCGAGCCCGGGGACGAGCCCGAAGACGCGCACCTCGAAGCTGCCGCCGAGGCTCTCGTTGGCCTTGCGCAGGCGGTTGATCTCCTCGACCATCGCCGCGCTCGCCTCGGGGTCGAGGCAGCGCACCGGGTCCTCGTCGACCGCGGCGAAGTCCTGGGGGGTCAGGTCCTCGCGCTCGGGCGCCCTGACCGAGGCGATCTGCAGCACGTGGCTGTGGATCGAGACGCCGAGCGCGCCGAGGAAACCCCGGGCGATCGTCCCGGCGGCGACCCGGGCCGCGGTCTCGCGGGCGCTCGCCCGCTCGAGCACGTTGCGGATGTCGCTGTGGCCGTATTTCTGCGCTCCGACCAGGTCGGCATGGCCGGGGCGCGGCAGGTGGACCTCATCCGGCGCGAACCCCTCGACCGGCCAGGGGTTCATCCGCTCCTCCCAGTTGTCGTAGTCGCGGTTGGCGACGAGGACGGCGATCGGGCTGCCCAGCGTGCGCCCGTGGCGGACGCCGGAGCGGACCTCCACCGCGTCGGTCTCGATCTTCATCCGGCCGCCGCGGCCGTGGCCGAGCTGGCGGCGCGCCATGTCGCGGTCGAGCGCCTCGCGGTCGAGCTCCAGCCCCGCCGGCATCCCCTCGACGATCGCCACGAGCCCGGGCCCGTGCGACTCGCCTGCGGTGGTGAAGCGGAACGCGGTCATCGGCAGCCAAGGCTATAGGGGGCTATCTCGACAGGCGCTCGCGGTCACGCCCGCGCGGCGGCGCGCATCGCCTCGATCGGCGGCTCCAGGCCGGTCCAGGTGCGCAGCGAGAGCGCGCCCTGCTGCACGAGCACCTCGAGGCCGTCGACCGTCGTCGCGCCGGCGGCCGCGGCCGCGGCGAGCAGCGCAGACGGTCGATCGCCGTAGACCATGTCGACGACCACCTGGCCGGCGGCGAAGGCGGCGGGATCGAGCGGCAGCTCGGCGAAGGGGTCCTCGCCGTGCAGGCCGACCGCGGTGGTGTTGACGACGATCCCGTAGGCGCTCTGCGCCGGCGCCTCAACCACGGCGCCGCCAAGCGAGGCGGGGCCTCCCAACTGCTCGAAAACGGCCTCCGCGCGCGAGCGGGTCCGATTCCAGACGTCGACCTGAAACCCCGGGCCCTCCCTGCCTTTTGTAACCCTCTGGGTGACAAAAGGCAGGTTGCCGTCGGGAGGGGGTTCCGCGTGCGCGAGCGCCCAGATCGCCGCCCTCGCCGCGCCGCCGGCACCCAGCACCAGCGCCCTCGGGTTGGGAATCGGCCCCGGCAGCGAGGCCAGCAGGCCGGCGGCGTCGGTGTTGTCGGCGGCGATCCGCTTGCCGGAGAAGCTCAGCGTGTTGGCGGCGCCGATCGCCCGCGCGGCGTCGCTCGCCTCGTCGGCCAGCGCGAGCGCCGCCTCCTTGTGCGGGACCGTGACGTTGACGCCGGCGTAGCCGAGCGAGGCCAGCTCGCGGACGGTCATCTCGAAGGCCGCCGGCGTCGCCTCCACCGCCCGGTAGCTCCACTCCCCCGCCAGCCCGAGCGTCTCCAGCGCCGCGTTCTGCATCGCCGGCGAGCGCGAGTGCGCGACCGGGAAACCGATCACCGCCAGCCTCGGCACCGCTAGCGCCTCATTCCCCGCAGGTGTTGGGGGCGTTGCCGCCGTTGGCTTCGCGCGCTTCGTCGTATTCGGCAACCGCCTTTTCGAATTCGGCTTCGTTCTTGGCGAAGCTCAGTTCGTTGCAGCCGTTTGGATCGGCGACGTAAAAGAGGTAGCCGGTCTTCGCCGGGTGGGCGGCGGCCTCGATCGCCGCCAGCCCGGGGCTGTTGATCGGCCCCGGTGGCAGGCCGGCGTTGGTGCGGCTGTTGTAGGGCGAGTCGGTTTCCAGTTCCGACTCCGTCAGCGGCTTTTCGTAGTTGCCGGTGGCGAAGCGGATCGTCGCGTCGATGCCCAGCGGCATCCCTTCGCGCAGCCGGTTGTAGATCACCGAGGCGACCAGCTTGCGCTGCTTCGGCACCCCCGCCTCGTCTTCGACCATCGAGGCGATCGTCAGCACGTCGAAGACGGTCAGGTTCTTCGACTTCGCGTAGCCCATGTCGACGCCCTTGATCCGTCGCTTGAAGTCCCGCAGCTGCAGCTGGACCAGGGCGTCGACCGGCGCGCTCGGCTTCAGTTCGAAGGTGTCGGGAAAGAGGAAGCCCTCGAGGTTCTTCGCCCCCTTGCCGCCGTACTTGGCGGGGTTCAGGTACCTGGAGGAGACCGTCGCCCTGGTGTAGCTGCCGGGCACGCCGTCTTCCTCGACCAGCTGCGCGGCCTGGGGACGGCTGTAGCCCTCGGGGATCGTCACCGTGACGGTGCGCTTGACCGGCGGCTTGGAGAGGGCGTCTATCGCCGCCCCGTAGCTCATTTCGTGCTTGAGATCGAAGTGGCCGGCATAGAGGTCGGAGCGCTTGCCGGCGAGGGTGACCCGGATCTGGAACAGGGTCGAGTCGTCGATCACGCCCTTTTCGCTCAGCAGGTCGCCGACTTCGCTGACGCTCGAGCCCTTGGGGACCGTCACCGCGACGCGGCCGCTGCCGTCGCCGTGGAAGGGCTGGAAGAGTTCGTTGAGGAACCAGAGGACGAAGAGCGCGGCGATCGCGGCGAAGATCCGGAACGGGTGGCGCCGCAGCGCGCCCAGCACCCGGCCGCCTTTCGGACGGGCGCCGTTGCCCGCGCCGCCGCCGTCCTGGCCACCGCCACGGCCGCCGGCCGTCGCCGGATCGCCCTCCTCGGGGAAGGCCCAGTCGGGTTCCTCGGGCAGCGGCGCCGGGGCCCTGTGCGGCGGCGGGTCGCCGAGGTGGGCGACGTTCGGATCCGCTGCCGCGCCGCCGAGCCGCCCCGGCACGGGCTCTGGGTCCTCGTCCCAGAACTCCTGCTCGGGCGTGCGCGGCCGCGGCGGCGCCTCGGGGGGCGCCTCGGGGGGCGGAGGCGGCGCGGCGGCCTCCTTCCCGGCCTTCTTGGCCTCCCGTTGGCGGCGCTTCTCCTCCCGTTGGCGGCGCCGTTCCTCGCGGTCGCGAGCGGCCGGGTCGTTGGGGTCGGCGAAGGGGTCGCGCTCCCAGTCGGCGCTCATCCCTCACCCTCCTCGATCGCGGCACGGCCCGCGAGAAATGCCTCCAGCAGATGAGCGGCGGCGAGCGAATCCCGCGGCGCCGCGGCGCCGGCCTGCCGGCTGGCGTCGGCCATCCGGGTCGTCAGCCGCTCGTCGTAGGTCTCGACCGGTACCTCGAGCATCGCCTCCAGTTCGCCGCAGAAGGTCCGCGCCAGGGCCGCTTGGCTACCTTCCTCGCCGCTCAGGTGCAGGGGCAAGCCGACCACCACCAGCTCGACTCCGTGCTGGGCCACCAGCTCACCCACCGCGCTGGGCTCCGGCGGCTCGATCACCGGCAGCGGCGTCGCCAGGGTTCCCGTCGGGTCCGAGATCGCGCAGCCGATCCGCACCGTGCCGTGATCGAGCGCCAGCACCCGCATCAGCTCAGCTTCCGCTCGATCGCCTTGCGGGCCACGGCGAGCGCCTCGCCGAGCCGCGAGGGGTCGCGGCCGCCGGCCTGGGCCATGTCGTCGCGGCCGCCACCGCCCCCGCCGACCACCGCGGCGGCCTCGCGAACCAGCTGCGCCGCCGAGAGGCCGCTCCCGACCGCCTCCTCGGAGACCAGCGCCACCAGCGCCACCTTGTCGCCGTCGCCGCCGCCGAGCACCAGCGCCGTCGCCCCGCCGAGGCTGGACTGCACCCGGTTGGCGACGTCGAGCAGCTGCCGCTGGTCGCCCAGCTCACTCGCGGAGACGACGACCTTGACGCCGCCGATCTCATCGGCCGCCGCGGCCAGCCGCTTCGCCTCCTCGCCGAGCAGCTGCCGCTGGGCCTGCTCGGCGCCGGCGCCGGCCTCGCGCAGCCGCTCGGCCGCCTTGCGGGCCCCGCCGAGCGGGTCCTGCGGGCTGCCGAGCAGCTCGCCGGCCTGGCGCAGCGCCGCCTCGCGCTGGCGGAAGAAGTCGATCGCCGCCGGGCCGGTGATCGCCTCCACACGGCGCACGTTGGCCGAGCTGGAGCCCTCGGAGGTGAGCTTGAAGATCCCGATCTCGGCCGTGTTGGCGACGTGGGTGCCGCCGCAGAGCTCGCGCGAGACGCCGTCGACCTCGACCACCCGCACCCACTCGCCGTATTTCTCGCCGAACAGCGCCATCGCGCCGAGGCGCTCGGCCTCCTCGCGGGCCATGTTCAGCCAGCGCACCGGCGCGCTCGCCTTGATCCACTCGTTGACCCGGTCCTCGACGTCGCGCAGCTCCTCCGGGCTGAGCGCCTGCCCGTGGGTGAAATCGAAGCGCAGCTTGTCCGGCCGAACGGCCGAGCCGGCCTGGCGGACGTGGGCGCCGAGCCGCTCGCGCAGCGCCGCGTGCAGGAGGTGGGTCGCGGTGTGGTTGCGCATCGTCGCGTGGCGGCTCTCGCGGTCGACCTCGGCTTCGACCGAGGTGCCCGGAGAGACCCTGGCCTCGGCCTCCACCTGGAGCACCTGATCCTCGCCGACCCGGTAGACGTCGATCACTCGCGCGACGGAGCCGTTCCAGCGCAGGACACCGGAATCGGCCACCTGGCCGCCTCCCTCCGCGTAGAACGGGCTCTCCTCGAGCTTGACGAGGACCCGCTTCGCGCTCGCGTCCTCTGGCGCGAGCTCGGTCTCGACCATCGCGACACCGGTCGTCGCCCGAAGGGATTCGTACCCGATGAAACGGGTTGGCGCCGCTTGAGCGGCTGCTTCCATCACCCGCTGGTGGGTGTCCTCGGAGCCGTGCGCGGTCGCCGCTCCCATGCGGGCGCGCTGGCGCTGCTCCTCCATCAGCTCCTCGAAGCCGGAGTCATCGACCGAGAGGCCCTGTTCGGCGAGCAGCTCCTTGGTCAGGTCGTAGGGGAACCCGTAGGTGTCATGCAGCTTGAAGGCGTCTTCGGCGTCGATCCACGAGGTCTCCGACTGCTTGGCTTCGGCGACCAGCTGCTCCAGCAGCTCGCTGCCGCGCTCCAGGGTGCGGCCGAAGCTCTCCTCCTCGTCGCCGACCCAGCGGGCGATCGTCTCCCGCTCGGCGACCAGCTCGGGATAGGCCTCCCCCATCAGCTCGCTCGTCCGTTCGGCGAAGCGCCCAAGCCATGGCGACTCCAGCCCCAGCGTGCGGCCCTGCTGGATCGCCCGGCGCATGATCCGGCGCAGGATGTAGCCACGGTCCTCGTTGGAGGGGACGACGCCGTCGGCGATCAGGAAGGCGGCGCCGCGGGAGTGGTCGGCGACGATCCGCATCGCCCGGGTAACCGCGCCCCCCTCCTCGTAGCGGTGGCCGGAGAGCTCCTCGGCGAGGTCGACCAGCGGCCGCACGTGGTCGGTCTCGAAGACTGAGGGCACGTCCTGGAGGACCGCCGCCATCCGGTCCAGCCCCATGCCGGTGTCGATGTTCTTCATCGGCAGCTCGGTCAGCATGCCGTCCGCGGCGAGGTCGTAGCTCATGAAGACGTGGTTCCAGAACTCGAGGTAGCGGTCGGTGTCGTCGCCGGGCCGCTCGCCCTCGGCGCCGAAGGCCACGCCGCGGTCGAGGTAGAGCTCCGAGCACGGGCCGCACGGCCCGGTCGGGCCGCCCTGCCAGAAGTTGTCCTCGCGGCCGAGGAGGACGATCCGCTCCTCGGGCACGCCCGTCGCCTTCCAGATCTCGATCGCCTCCTCGTCCGGCCCAAGGCCGAGCTCCTCGTCGCCGCCGAAGACGGTCACCCAGATCCGCTGCGGGTCCATGCCGAAGCCCTGGGTCGAAAGCTCCCAACCCCAGGGAATCGACTCGGCCTTGAAGTAGTCGCCGAAGCTCCAGTTGCCGAGCATCTCGAAGAAGGTGAGGTGGCGGGCCGTGTTGCCGACCTCCTCGACGTCGGTGGTGCGGAAGCACTTCTGCACGTCGGCGAGGCGCAGCGCCGGAGGCTGTTCGAGGCCGAGGAAATACGGCTTGAAGGGCTGCATGCCGGCCGTCGTCAGCAGCACCGAGGGGTCGTGCGCCGAGGGGACCAGGGAGGCGGAGGGAACGATTTTGTGGCCGCGCTCCGCAAAGAAGGAGAGGTAGGTGTCCCGGATCTCCTGGGCCTTCATGTGAGGAAGCCTAAATAGTTTCGCGACAGAGTCTTAGGACGCGGCGACGATGGTCCCGTGGCCGACGATCGTCTCGCCGTCCAACAGAACCGCCGTCTGGCCCGGTGCGGCGCCGAAGAAGGCCTCGGCGAGGCTGATCTCCAGCGCTCCGTGGCGGCCGGGCGGGGCGTCGCCGATCCTCGCCGGCAGGGCGCGCGTGTGGTAGCGCAGGCGCACGCCGTCGACCCGACTGCCCTGGCGGTGCAGCAAGGCATCGCGGACCTGGACCGTGCGGGCCTCGACGTCCTCGCGGAGGCCGACGGTGACCGTGTTGGCGGCGGCGTCGGTGGCGATCACGTAGCCCGGCTCGTTGAGGGAGACGCCGATCCCGCGCCGCTGGCCGACCGTGAACTCGTGGTGGCCGCGGTGGCGCCCGATCGGGCGGCCGCCGCGATCGAGGACCGCTCCCTCGCGCTCGCGCAGGCCGCCGTGACGGCGCAGGAAGCCGCTCTTGCCCTGGCCGGCGAGGAAGCAGAGGTCCTGGCTCTCGGCCTTGCCGGCGACGGCGAGCCCGTGGCGGGCGGCGATCTCTCGCACCTCGGCCTTGGTCAGCTCGGTGAGCGGGAAGCCGAGCCGGCCCAGCAGCTCCGGCGGCAGCGCGGCGAGCATGTAGCTCTGGTCCTTGGCGACGTCGGCGGCGGCGCCGAGCAGGGGCCCATCGGCGTCCTCGACGATGCGCGCGTAGTGGCCGGTCAGCAGGCGCTCGGCCCCGAGCCGATCGGCGAGGTCGATCATCGCCGCCAGCCGCACCTCGCCGTTGCAGAGCACGCAGGGGTTGGGCGTCCGGCCGGCGGCGTAGCCGGCGATGAAACGGTCGACGACGCGGCGGCGGAATTCCTCCTCGAGGTCGAGGGTGAAGTGCGGGATCCCGAGCTGGTGGGCGAGCCCGCGCGCCCCCAGCACCGCCTCCGGAGAGCAGCAGGCCTTGGCGCCATCGGTCTCCGGATCGCTCCAGAGCTTGACCGTGATCCCGATGACCTCGGCCCCCTGCTCACGCGCCAACAGCGCCGCGACGGCGCTGTCGACGCCGCCGGACATGGCGACGGCGACGCGGTCGCCCGAGCTCGGTGCATCCGCGAGAGGCAGGCTGGAGGCAGCCGCAGCTTGAAGAGCCCGGTGCAGCGCGTCGGTCGCGAGCACGGCGGCGTGACGCTTGGCGGGCGTGAGGCCTCCGAGCGCGGCGTCGACGTCGTCGGTGGAGAACCGTGCGGCGTCAATCACCGGGGCCCCGTCGATGTGCTCGGCGACGGCCGCGGTGGCGGCGCGCGTCGCCCCGCACCCCTCGGCGTCGAAGCTGACGGACTCGATCCGCCCGTCGGCGACCGTGAACGAGATGCGCGAGAGATCCCCGCAGGCGGCGCCGCCCGCGGCGCCGGTGAAGGCGCCCTCCGCCGCCGGCCCGCGCCGCGATTCATCGCTCAGATAGTGCTCGAAGAGCTCGCGCTCCATGGGTTAAGGGTAGGCGCTCGTTGCCCGGCCATCACCCACACCCACATCGCAGGTAGGTGTGGGTGATGGCCGGGCATGCAGGGCGCGGCTTATCTAGCCAGACAGGGACCCCCTCGCGCAGCCCTCGCCCGCACCTACCTGCCACGTGGGGTGGGCGAGGGCTGCTCCAACGTGCCCGTCTCACAGCCCCAGCGCCTCGGCCAGGTCGGCCGCGATCGCCTCGGGTTCGTCGCGCAGCTGGGCCCAGGTGATCCGCATCGAGCGCCAGCCCGCGGCGAGCAGGACGCGATCGCGCCTCCGATCGCCCTGGAAGGCGCGGTCGGTGTCGTGGACTTCGCGGCTGTCCAGCTCGACGATCAGCCGCTGCTCTGGCCACATGCAATCGGGCGAGAGCAGCTTGCCGCGCAGCGGCAGGGTGCCGTTCATGATCCCGCGCGGCAGGCCGTAGCCGCCCAGGAAGGAGACGAAGCGCTCCTCGAAGTCGTTGCGGGTGATGCCCGAAGGCTCTTTTGAGGCAAGCAGGCGCCGCAGGAGGGGCGCCCCTGGGCGTCCTGGGTAGCGCTGCAGCAGCTGGGGCACCGAGACCCGGTCGGTCAGCCGCTTCACCTCGGCCTCCTGGAAGGCCCGCTCTACCTCGCGCTCGGTTCCTATCGCCGCGAGGTCAAAGAGCGTGCGCGAGAGAGAGGTCGCCGGAATGCCGTCAACTACCTCCCACTCATCCTCCGCGATCGCCATCTGGTGGCAGCGGATGCCGTCGCGGCCTCTGAACCTTCTTGGCCGGCTCACTTCCGGCGCGATCGCCCGGCCCGGCGCGATACCCAGCAGTTGCGCCGCCGACCAGTGGCTCAACACCGCCGGATGGCCGCAGGCAAGTACAGCCGCCATCCACCTGCCGTGCTGGGTCAAGACGCGGTGGCCGACCGCGTAGACACCGCGGTGAACGACGAGCAGGTGACCTCGAAGCATCCGCCCGGTGATCTCCTTGGCGCTGAATCCCAGCGCGAGCAACTGGGCTCGACCAAGGATTCCGTGCTGTTCTCCGGCGACATGGGCGAGCTTCCGCTCGCGCCACGTCCGCTGCGCCCTGCATTCGGTCCCCATAGGGGTCTCAATGCAGGGGGCACCGACTTTCGCCCCCTTTGCTGCCGATTCGGGTCCAGCAGGGAGGCGTGGCGCCGGCCGAAACAGACCCCAACAAAAGAAGGCTCCAACCCGCCGTTGCCGCCTCTGGCTTTGATCCCTTCAAGTGAAGGTGGGTGCCTGCTCCTGGTCCCAAGGGGCCATGGAGACGGTGGCTCCCGCGCCGTTTGTGTTGGGTCAAACGGTGAGACGGCTCGCGTACGGGTTCGAGCCTGAGATCAACCGTAGCACCGGTGGGAGGTCACCGAGCGATGGGGCGAGATGAAGGCGTCCGTCTCAATCCTCGCCCCATTCGTCGTCGTCCCAGTCGAGGTTGGAGAGGTGAAGCTCGGCCTCGCTCCAGCTCTCCGGCGGCACGCGGAGGGCGATGTCGCCGCGGCCGAAGCGGTCGAGCGGCCAGTCCGCCGTCAGCACCGCCTCGATGCCGGCCTCGATCAGCGCCTGGTGCCATGCCCGGGCGGTCCGCAGCTCGGCGAAGTCACGCACGACCTCCCAGCCGTCGAAGCTCGGATCGTCGACATGAACCGGGGTCTGGCCGGGGCCGGGAGACGGTCGCCACTTGCGTGGAATCCAGTCCCGCAGGGCCATCTCAATGTCCCGCGAGTTTTTGCCGGTGAATCGAGATGCCGAGTTCGCGCAGCTGGATGTCCTCGACCGGCGCCGGGGCGCCGGTCAGCAGGTCATAGCCGGAGGCGGTCTTGGGGAAGGCAATGACGTCGCGGATCGTCTCGGCGCCGCTGAGCCGCTGAACGATCCGGTCGACCCCGTAGGCGATCCCGCCGTGCGGCGGCGCGCCGTAGCGCAGCGCCTCCAGCAGGAAGCCGAAGCGCGCCTCGGCGACCTCACGGTCGATCCCCAGAGCGGCGAAGACAGCCTCCTGGACATCGGCGCGGTTGATCCGGATCGAGCCGCCGCCAAGCTCCTGGCCGTTCCACACCACGTCGTAGGCCTTGGCCCGTGCCGAGCCGATGTCGTCGGGATCGAGCTCCCCGTCCGGAGCGGTGAACGGGTGGTGCATCGGGTCCCAGCGGCGCTCGCCCTCGTTCCACTCCATCAGCGGCCAGTCGACGATCCAGGCCAGGCGGTGCTCGTCATCGTCGATCAGCCCGAACCGCTCGCCGAGGTCGAGCCGCATCTGGCCCAGGACCGCGTCGGCGACCGGCCGTTTGTCGGCGACCAGCAGCAGCAGGTCGCCCTCCTCGGCCCCGAGCCGCCGGTTCAGCTCCGCCAGCTCCTCGGCGCTGAGGAACTTCGCGGTCGGCGAACGCCAGCCTTCGCCCTCGCGGAACGCCCAGACCAGCCCTTTCGCCCCCAGCTCCTGGGCCCGCGAGATCAGCCCGTCGAGCTCCGAGCGCGCCAGCTCCCGCCGCCCGGCGTTGATGCCGCGGATCGAGCCGCGGCCCTCGAGCACCGAGCGGAAGACCTTGAACTCCGTCTCGCGCAGCGCCTCGCCGAGGTCGACCAGCTCCAGGCCAAAGCGCAGATCCGGCCGGTCGGTCCCGAAGCGGTCGATCGCCTCCTGGTAGGCCAGGCGCCGCATCGGCAGCTCGATCGCCGGTCCGCCGACGCGCTCGAAGACGTACGCCAGCAGCCTTTCGTTGACCTCGATCACGTCCTCGACCTCGACGAACGACATCTCGATGTCGAGCTGGGTGAACTCCGCCTGGCGGTCGGCCCGCGTCGCCTCGTCGCGGAAGCAGCGGGCGATCTGGTAGTAGCGCTCGAGCCCCGCCACCATCAGCAATTGCTTGAACAGCTGCGGCGATTGCGGCAGCGCGTAGAAGGAGCCGTGCTGGAGGCGGCTGGGGACGAGGAAGTCGCGCGCGCCCTCCGGGGTCGAGCGGGTCAGCACCGGCGTCTCGATGTCGAGGAAGCCCTCGCCGTCGAGGAACTCGCGCATCGCCGCGGTCACCCGGTGGCGCAGGGTCAGCGCGTCGCGCATCTGCTCGCGCCGCAGGTCGAGGTAGCGGTAGCGCAGCCGCGTGTCCTCGCCGGCGTCCCCGGCGTAGCCCTCGATCTGGAAGGGCGGGGTCTCGGCGTCGGCCAGCAGCTCCACCTCGGCGACCCGCAGCTCGAACTCGCCGGTCGCCAGCTCCGGGTTGACCGTGTCCTCGGAGCGCCGCACCACGGTCCCGGCGACGCTCAGCACGTCCTCGGCCCGCAGCCTGTGCGCCAGCTCGAAGGCGGCGCCCGAGGTGTCGGGATTGAAGACGAGCTGGACGATGCCGGTGCGATCGCGCAGGTCGATGAAGATCAGGCCGCCGTGGTCGCGGCGGCGGTTGACCCAGCCGGCGACCCGTGCCTCGCCGTCGACGCGGTTGCCGAGCACCTGACCGCACCAGGTGTCGCGGTAGCCGTTCGGGGCCAGCGCCGGCTCCTCGCCGACCGCCCCGCCGCTGCGCCCCAGGACCTGGCTCACGCTTCTCCTCCGGTCATCTCGTCCACCAGCTTGCCGATCTCGATCCCGCGCTGCTCGCCGGTCGCCATGTCGCGCAGCAGCGCCGCGCCGTCGGCCTCCAGGATCACGACCCGCCGGGCGCCGATCCGGTCGGCATGTTTGAGCTGGCCCTTGAGGCCGCGTCCCGCCAGGTCGGTCTCGGCCGCCAGGCCGGCGCGGCGCAGTTCGGTCACCAGCGCCATCGCCCGCCGCCCCTGCCCAGGGTCGGCGACGGCGACGAAGGCGTCGCGCCCCGGTGCCGCCTCCTCCTCCCCCAGTGCCAGCAGGATTCGCTCGATGCCCGCGGCGAAGCCGACCGCCGGCGTCGACGGCCCGCCGAGCTGCTCGATCAACCCGTCGTAGCGCCCGCCGCCGCCGACCTCCGATTGCGCCCCCAGCTCGTCGCAGACGAAGGAGAAGATCGTCCGCGTGTAGTAGTCGAGGCCACGGACCAAGGTCGGGTCGATCTCGTAGGCGACCCCGGCGGCGTCGAGCAGAGCCCGCACCTCGGCGAAGTGCTCGGCGTCCTCTCCCTGCAGCCGCTCGACGATCGTCGGCGCGCTGGCCATCACCGCCTGCGTCCCCGGGTGGTCGGAGTCGAAGGCGCGCAGCGGGTTGGCGTCGATCCGCTCGCGCATGTCCTCGGACAGCTCGGAGCCGTGCGCGCGGAGGTGCGCCTTCAGCTCCTCCAGGTAGCCCTGACGGGCGTCGAGCGAGCCCAGGCTGCCCAGCCGCAGCTCCACCCCCGGAACTGCGAGCTCGCCGAGCAGGTCGGAGAGCAGCATGATCGTTTCCGCGTCGGCGAGTGGCGAGTCGGTGCCGATGCACTCGAGCCCGAGCTGGTGGAACTGGCGGTAGCGACCCGCCTGCGGGCGCTCGTGGCGAAAGAACGGCCCGAGGTAGAAGAGCTTCACCGGCTGCGCCAGCTTGTGCATCCCGTGCTCCAGGTAGGCGCGGCAGATCGGCGCCGTCCCCTCCGGCCGCAGGGTGAGGCTGCGGCCGCCCTTGTCCTCGAAGGTGAACATCTCCTTGACGACGATGTCGGTCGAGCGGCCGACGCCGCGCACGAACAGCTCGGTGTCCTCGAAGGCCGGCGTGGCGATCGACTCGTAGCCGGCGCGGGCGAAGACCTCGCTGGCGATCCGCTGGACGCGCGCCCGCCCGCGGGCCTGCTCGGGCAGGACGTCGAAGGTCCCGCGCGGCGCCTGAAACTTGCTTGCCATCTCGGCGGCGACCTTAACGGGCCGGCGAGCGGCCCGCCCGAACGCCGAGACGCCCGCTCAGCGGGCGAGCGAGCCGAGGAACGGATTGGTCGCCCGCTCGGCCCCCAGCGTGGTCAGGCCCATGTGGCCGGGATGGACGACGGTCTCCTCGGGCAGCGTCTCCAGCAGAGTGGCGATCGAGGCAAGCAGCGTCGGCCCGTCGCCCCCCGGCAGGTCGACCCGACCGACCGAGCCCTGGAAGAGGACGTCGCCGGAGAAGATCGCCGGCTCGTCGCGGACCGAGTAGGTGAGGTGGCCGGGGCTGTGACCGGGGGTGAAGATCACATCGATCTCCAGGCCGGCCAACTCCAGCGCCTCGCCGCCGGCCAGGGTCTCGTCGGCGTCGTAGCTCTCGTACGGCCCGAATCCCTCCCAGGGGACGAAGCGCATGATGTCGGCCAGCACCGCCACCTCGATCTCCGGGCAGTAGACCGGCGCCCCCGTCGCCCGCGCGACCGGGGCCACGGCGCCGATGTGGTCGAAGTGGGTGTGGGTGAGCAGGATCGCCTCCGCCTCCGCCCCCATCGCCTCCAGCGCCGCCAGGATCCGCTCGGGCTCCTCACCGGGGTCGACGATCAGCGCCCGCTCGGAGCCTGGGCGACGAAACAGGAAGCAGTTCTCCCCGATCTCCCCGACCGTCAGCATCTCGATGTCGAGGCTCACCGGCGCTCCCCGGCCCGCTCCCGGCTCACTGCTCTGCTCGGGCGCGGATCCGCGCCCGCTCTCGGCGCCGCCACATCGTCATGTCGATGAAGTACCCGGCCGGGATGTAGAAGGCGAGCATGAAGGCGGCGAAGAGCAGCGAGGCGCCGAGCGGCCGTTTGAAGATCAGCAGCAGGAGGACGGCGAAGATCGCGGCGGCGATCAGGCCGCGGACCGTCGAGTTGCGCCAGGTCGGCGGCAGGTCGGCTTTCGGGGCCGGCTTGCGTTTGGTCGTCGCCCGCGCTTTCGCCTCCGCGCGGGTGCGGGGACGGCCGCCCCGGGGCTTGGTGTCGATTCGCCCGCCCTGCGTGCCGCGGCGCTTGCGCTGGCGCTTTTTCCTCGTCTGTGCCATGGGGTGAATCTAGATGATCGGCGCCCGGACGGGACGGCGCGCCGGCCGCTCAGCCGTCCCTCCTCGCCAGGGCGGCGAGCCGGCGCTCGATCACGTGCCGGTCGGGGTCGAGGTCCCGGATCGGCACCTCGCCCGGGTAGTCGGCCAGCGCCCCCTCGGGAACCAGGCCGACCAGCTCGGCCTCCAGCGGCCGGGCGCCGAGCGGCGCCGCCAGCTTCCGGATCGCCTCGACCACCCGCCCCAGCGGCACCGCGAGCGGGTCGTGCACATTGGTGGAGACCTGACCGCGGCCGCTGGAGAGACGCAGGCCGATCGCCCGCACCCCCGGCAGGCCGCCGCCCGACTCGCGCAGGCCGGCGGCGACCGCACGGGCGATGTCCGGGTCGCCGCTGTCGAGCTCGACGTTGAAGGCGGCGAGCGGCGGCCGCGCCGTCACCAGCGTCGCCCCGGCATGACGGTGGGGAAGGCCGGGGCCGAAGTCCGGCTGCAACTGCCCCGCCTCCATCCGCAGCCAGAGCTCCGGGAGGCCGCCGTTGCGAAAGTAGGCGCGCTCGGCTCGCGAGGGGTCGCGGGCCAGCTCGCCGTAGAGGAAGACCGGCACGCCGAGGCCGCCGATCTGCGCCGCGACCGCGACCGCCTCGTTGCGCGCCGCGTCACGGTCGCCCGCCGCCAGCCAGACCACCGGGCAGACGTCGAGCGCCCCGATCGCCGGATGGGCACCGCGGTAGCGGGACATGTCAACCTCCTCCACCGCCTCCTCGCCGCCGGCGACCAGCGCCTCGGTCAGCGCCCCCGGCTGGCCGGCAAGGGTGAAGACGGTGCGGTCGTGGTCGGCGTCGGTGTGGCGGTCGAGCAGCGTCGCGCCCCGCCCGAACGCGGCCTCCAGCCGGCCCAACTTCTCCGCGTCGCCTCCCTCCGAGACGTTGGGCGCGGCGAGCAGGGTCGGCATGCGTCGCAGGCTAGCCTGTGCGGGGATGGCGGTGGAGGCGATCACGGACGCGGCGGTGGGCATTCTCTCGCTGGGCGACCTGCGGGTGCGACGGCTCGGCTTCGGGGCGATGCGGATCACCGGCGAGGGGGTCTGGGGCGAGCCGGCCGACCGCGGCGAAGCGCTGGCGGTGCTGCGGCGCGCGCTGGAGCTGGGGATCAACCTGATCGACACCGCCGACTCCTACGGCCCTCAGGTCAGCGAGGAACTGATCGCCGAGGCGCTCCACCCCTATCCGGAGGACCTGGTGATCGCCACCAAGGGCGGCTTCGCCCGGCCGGGGCCCGGGAAATGGAGCGGCGACGGGCGGCCCGAGCATCTGCGCGCCGCCTGCGAGGGCTCGCTGCGGCGCCTGCGGATCGACCGGATCGACCTCTACCAGCTCCACGTGCCCGACCGCGACGTCCCCTACGAGGAGTCGGTCGGCGCCCTGAAGGAGCTGCGGGACGAGGGCAAGGTCCGCCAGATCGGCGTCTCCAACGTCGACCTCGACCAGCTCGCCACCGCGCGCGGCATCGTCGAGGTGGTCTCGGTGCAGAACCGCTTCAACCTCGGCGACCGCCACTCGGCCGACGTGCTGGAGGCCTGCCAGGCGGCCGGAATCGGCTTCATCCCCTGGTTCCCGCTCAACGCCGGATCGCTGGCCGAGCCGGGTGGCCCGGCGAGCGAGATCGCCGATCGGCACGACGCCACCGCCGCCCAGGTCGCGCTCGCCTGGCTGCTGGGCCTGCCGGCGACGCTGCCGATCCCGGGCACCGGCTCGGTCGCCCACCTCGAGGAGAACGTCGCGGCGGCCTCGCTGCGGCTCAGCGCCGAGGAGATGGCGCAGCTCAGCGCGGCTGCCGGTTAGACCAGCAGCTCGCCGCCGCTGACGATTGCCTCGCCGTCGATTTCGACCGTCGGTTCGAGCAGCACGCAGTCGAGGTGGACCGGAACCTGGACCGTGCCGCCGATCGCCGCCGAGGCGCCGAAGGCGACGTGGGCGGTGCCGAGGATCTTCTCGTCCTCGAGGATGTTGCCGGTGAGGATCGCCTCCTCGTTGGTCCCGATGCCCAGCTCGGCGACGTTGGTGCCGTCGTGGCCGTGGACGCTCAGCAGCTGCATCAGCGCCGCGCCCTCGCTCCCTGTCGTGTCGGTCAGGTGACCCTCGCGGACGGTGAGCGAGGTCGGCGTGTCGAGCAGGCCCACCCCGGCGATCGAGCCGTCGATGACGAGTTTTCCCTCGGCGGTGCCCTCGACCGGGGCGATGAACCCCTCACCGCAGGGCAGGTTGCCGAAGGCGCCGCGGTTGCTCAGTTCGCCGGCGTCGACGATCCCCAGCCGCCCCTCGACGCCAAGCCGCAGGTCGCTGCCGTGCCTGCAGGTGATCCGCACCTCCGAGCCGCTGTTGAGGGCGGAGACGATCGCCCAGCCCCGCCGCCGCAGCTCTTCGAGGTCGGCGGACATCAGCCGCGTCAGCATCTCCTCGGTCACCCCCGGCAGGGTGCCGATCCGCACCCCGGCCTCGCTGGCCGCTTTGCGGGCCGCGGTGTGGGAGAGCGACTGGATCGTCGGCGCCAGCACCACGTCGGCGGCCGCCATCGCCGCGGCAACCGCCCGCGGCGGCTCCGCGGCGTGCGAGTCCCGCTCCGAGATCACCGCCAGGGTCGCGTCGGCGCCATCGCCCTGTGCCTCGATCCTCATCAGCGCGCCGATCTCTTCGGTGACGGGATTGCAGACGACCAGCACGTCCTCGCCGGGCGAGACCCCCATGCACTGCCGGACCACAGTCCTCACCGCCCTGTCCAGCTCCGTGCTCACGCCCCCACCCTAACTCTCGAAAAGCCATGGCGTTTTTCCAAACTCCCTGCAACTGGCGGACGCAGGCACCGATTGCAGGAAATTCCCTCAGCAAAAACGCTTGCGCTCTCAGTCGTCGTCGTGGCGGTGCCGAACCGCCCAGACCTCGAACCAGACCAGCCCAATCAACAGCGCCCCGAAGGCGATGAACGGCGCCAGCCAGCCATCGGGGCGGGCAATCGCCAGCGCCGCCACCACAAAAGCGTCGGCGATCAGCAGCGAGGCGACGAGGACCGGCCGCATCGCCGCCCATCCAGTTCCCGAACCTCGTCCCATCGCTACCATCCGATCCCCGCCGGAGTAGCTCAGCTGGTTAGAGCAGCGGAATCATAATCCGCGTGTCGGGGGTTCGAGTCCCTCCTCCGGCATCGCAACAGCAAGCGGAATGCGCCGCTTCCCGAGGTCCAGAGAGCCCGATTTGGCAAGGGGGTGGCAATCAAAGTGGCACCGTCTAGCAGCGAACAGCCGCAAGTCACTCCGGATAACGGCCGTGCAGACGCTTGTGAGCGCGCTCGTACACGGTGCGGGTGGCCGGGTTGTCGGGATGGCGCTCCCCGAAGGCGATGAAGTTCCAGACGAGGCTGCCGTCCGGGTTTTGCGCCAACTGGAACACGAAGCCGAACTGCGCCTCAGAGGCTCCCTGCTTCCCGAGCGGCACGTACGACTTCACGCAGCCGACAAGTCTCGTCCCGCTCGCCCTGTCGTCAGCCTCGCACTTCTGCAGATCGAGAGCGGCTTTTCCGCCCTCGATTTCTCGGCGGGCGCGCTCCGCCTGGATACGCGCCTCTGAGCGCTCATCTAAGCGCTCAACCTCTTCTTGCCACTCCTCGCGGTCGAACCGGATCGAGACTGGCGGCAGATTTCTACGTTCTGGCGAAGCCAAGTGCAGCGGGACGATAAGCGCTACCGAAAAGCCAAACCGCCGAACAGGACGAGCCTAGCCCTCGCCGTCAGTCGGGAGATCGCCAGCGATTCGCTCGAAATCCTCCGCCGAAGCGGGTTTCATGCCCCGCTTCTCGTAAAGCTCTGAGATCGGGGTTATCGGCGGCTCAATCGTCAGCCCACCGGTCTTGTCCGGCACGACCTCGTAGCGCCGCCCCTCGATTTCGACCAACTCGCCGACGTGCAGATCGAGCTTCTTTACCGCAGTTGCCATACGTCCATGGTAGCCGGACGCGACAGATGGGTTTCCCGCCGACCGAGCTGAGCCAGGCCGGGTTTGACGGAGACCTCGAAGCCAGGATTCCTCCTGGTGGAAGGGAACCGATCAACCCATGCCACGAAAGACGAAATACCCCGAAGAGCTGCTCGATCGCGG